>DATCUS010000244.1:0-12143 GCA_036561845.1 Tardiphaga sp.
GCCGCGCGGCCCGCGCCGGGTCTGCCGTCCATTTCCGCCGCCACCGCCGCGCTATTGACGTGAGCTGATCCGGCACGACGGGCAAGGCTGCGCAGCAACGCGGTGCAGCCTTGCCCCGCTCCGGGGGATGCGCGCGCGTCGGGCGCAACAGCACAGCGCATGGCGCCGCCTCTCGCACCGACCGGCGGATCCCGCTTTGCGTCAACGCGCGCCGACGTTACCCGGCGCGGACAAGCGGGAGGAACACCGCGTCGACCCACGCCTTCCGCAATGCAGGGGGCGGCGCCGCAAAGTTCATGATGACGTGATACCGAAAGAGGTCGCTCAGCAGCGACGCGACGGGAGGAACCAGCTTTTTCGGATCAACCTCGCCGCGGTCCGCGGCGCGGTGCAGAATCGCCGAAAGCGTCTGGACTTCGCCCGCGATCAGCGCAGCACGCAGATCCTTCGGTGCGGAGGAACTTTCCGCGAAATACTCGCTCGAGAACAGCGAGAAGGCGGCGCCGATCCCGGACGCACGGTCGGATGCCCGGTCGAGAAACTCCAGCAGCTCCGCCCGCAGGTTGCCTCGATCCTTCACCTTCAGCGGGTGCTTCGCCATCTGTTGGCGAATGGCGGCAATGGCGAGCGGCGCCTTGCCGGCCCAGCGACGCGCCAGCACGGGACGACTCGTCCCGGCCCTCTCGGCGACCGCTTCCATCGTCAGACCCGAATAGCCGCGCTCGGCCATTTCAGACCATGCGGCCTCCAGGATCGCCTGCTCAAGGTCGGCGCCCCGACGTCGTTCCGCCATGTGTCACCTGCTCCTATAAGATGCATTGCCGCATCTTGACTGATCGTCGCCGCTTCGGATAGATACGTGAATGCATCCTATAGCGGGTGCGAGGCCGGGCACAAGCAAACCGCCATGGACGCTGCCTCGGCAGGGCCCGGGTCGATCCTGCCATCCATCCACAGCCGGCCGCCGGCCGAACTGTTTTGCTCGACGCGAAGAGGCGGCATCATGAAAACGGCCCCATCCCAGGCGACCGGCCAGGACACATCTTCCGGACTGCTGCGGGGACCTTCGCGGGGCCGACGCGGGCGCGCGGATCGGGATGGGCCGAACCTGCGCACCTGCCTGCTCGGTCTCCTCAAACTGCGTCCGTTGATGATGGCTCATCTGTTGCTGCCGCTGGTGGCAGGGGGATGCGCCTCCGTTCCCCTGAAAGAGGCCGGCACATTGAAGACCTACCATAACCTGGGCGAGGCAAAGGGCATGCTTTCGAAGTCGAGACGCTACGTCGACGCCACCGCGTTGGCTTCCATGAAAACCGTTCGTGTCGTGCCGACCACCTTCACCCGGGACGCCCTGTCGCTGGTGAAGACAGCACAGGATCGCATGCTGGTCGCGAACGCGCTCGATCGCGAGGTTTGCGTCGCCCTGAGCGACAAATTCCAGATTGTCGCGTCGGGAGAGCCTGCCGATCTCACCGTTCGAACGGTTGTCACCGACGTGCTGCCGACCGACAAGGCCGCGGCAGGTCTGTCGACCGCGGTGAGCCTGGGCGGCAGCGCGGCCGGCCTGCCGGTTGGCATTCCCCGTCTTCCCGTCGGCCTCGGCGGACTCGCCGTCGAGGCCGAGGCGACCGACAGCAAGGGCGTTCAGCGCGCCGCCATGGTATGGGCACGCGGCGCGAATTCGATCTCGAACGGCCCCCGTGTTTCCGAAGTCGGCGACGCCTATAGTCTGGCAACGACGTTCGGCACCGAGTTCTCCCGGATGCTCGTGACCGGCAGCGAGCCATCTCCCCTGGACATTGCGGTGCCGTCGGGTCAGCGGATTCAGTCGTGGCTGGGCGGCAAACCGAAATACTCGGCCTGCGACAGTTTCGGCCGCGCGCCTGGCCTGTCCGGAATCGTCGCCGGCAAGTTCGGTGCGCCGCCGGAGTGGACCGACAAGCCTTCCGAGACCGTCGCGCAACAGTAAGGAAGATCCCGGTCGGCGGTGGCGGCCGGTGCAAGGCGACGCACTGCGCCGGCGTTCGACGAACTGCGCGCCGCCTTATTGCCTGTCCATCGTCTCAAAGCGTCGGATCGCCCGTGCGGCGATCGGGCCGGAGCGAAAGAGCTACTTGAGGTTCAAGGTTTCCCTGCACGTCGCGGAAAACTCGGCACCGGACTCGGCGAGGCAACGCTTGATGGTGAGCGGAAAAAGCCCGCCGCAGACGTTCTTCATTTCCAGCTGGCACAGACGCGCCGTTTCCCAGAAGGCCTGGCATACAGGCGACAGCTTCGCGCGATTGTCTTCGACACATTGCGATATCGCGTCGGGCGTCAGCCGCCAGGGCCGCAAGCATAGCGATCGCAGCTCCGCCCCACATGCCTGCTTGACGGCAGGCGACGATGGTGCGGCGTTGACGACCTGCGATGACGCGAGAATAGCAATCGCCATGAGCAAGGTCAGGCGGCGCCATCGTCCTGCAGGACCGAAGCGGTTGTCCGGACCGATCGGGCGGACTGGTCGCCCGGGCCGGTTGCAAGGAATAGACATTTTTCGCCCCGCCTGTAAGATGCATTAATGCATCTAGCACCTCCATCCGATGCGCAGCAAGATGCATTTATGCATCTAATGCGGTGACATCCCGGCGGATGACGCTGCGTTCGTCCGCACACCGCGTTGGGTTGGGAATGTGCCTGCCGCACGAGGCCGGGACGGCGAGGTCAGATGGATTTTGCATCGAGCGACGATCGCCAGTGGGCCGCGCGTTCCTTCAGCAGGGCGTCTCTCACGTAGGTTGTCTCCTCCGCATCCAGCCGTTCGAGAATCTCGAACTGGAAATGCGCCGCGCCGTTGTGCTGCCAGGCTGCCTGCAGGTCCGGGTTCGGATGGCTGCCCTGGCGCAGCGTGAACCAGATGCGGTTCTGGATATTCGTGACGTTGGGCCACTGCCCGACCCACGCCTGCCCGGTCGCGGTGCAGCGGACCAGATAGATGCCGGCGACGACCTTGCGCTCCTTGTAAGCCGCAATGGCCGCCTTCCTGTTCTCGCCGCTCATTGGGTTGCCCATTCGCCCGATCCTTCGCCACTCAGGTCCGAATGCATCTTCGGCCAAGTCGCTTATTATTATACGGGTAATATTGACACAAGCATTTTCTTCCGGGTATAAATCGCACCGTCCGCCGGGGCCACTGCCCCCGCGGCGGGCGGGGGCTCCCGCGCCCTCCCCCACGCCATGCCGATGCCGGCCCGAGGACCTGAGAATGACGCGCGTGACCGCGAACGGCATCACCATTCATTACGACAGTTTTGGCGCACCGGATGCCGAAGCCATGGTGCTGATCGCCGGGCTGGGCACCCAGATGATCCGCTGGCCGGTGCTGTTCTGCGAGGAGCTGGCGGCACGCGGCTATCGCGTGATCCGCTTCGACAATCGCGACGCCGGGCTGTCGACGCATTTCCCGGATTGCCCGGTGCCGGATTTTGCCGCGCTGGCTGCCGCGCGCGCGCAGGGCCGGCGGCCCGACGTGCCCTACACGCTGCACGACATGGCCGCAGACACCGTCGGGCTGCTCGACGCGCTGGCGATCCCGCGCGCGCATCTGGTCGGACGCTCCATGGGCGGCATGATCGCGCAGCTGGTCGCAAGCGAGTCCGCACAGCGCGTACTATCGCTGACGTCGATCATGTCCAGCACCGGCAATCCGGCGCTGCCGTCGGCCGCGCCTGATATCATGGCGATGCTGACCCGGTCCGCGCCCAATCCGTTCGCGGACGAAGCCGGATTTCTCGCGCACAGCCTCGGCTTCGCCCGCTGCATCGCCGGCCCCGGATATGCCTTCGACGCGGATGCGCATCGCGCGCTGATCCTGGCGGAGACCACGAGAGCCCATGACCCCGCCGGCTTCGGCCGGCAGATCGCCGCGATTGCCGCGACCGGCGACCTCCGTCCGCGCCTGGCACGGATCCGGGCCCCCACCCTGGTGGTGCATGGCACCCACGACCGGCTGATCCCGCCCGCCTGCGGCGAGGATACGGCGGCCAATATCGCGGGCGCCGAGCTCATGCTGATCGCGGGCATGGGCCACGACCTGCCGCCGCCTCTGTGCCAGCAGGTCGCCGACGCCATCGCCGCGCTGGCGGCGCGGTCCGGTGCATGCATCGCCCACCGAACCGGGAACTGAAGCAGCATTGCCGACGACGTCTCAAATTCATCGATTTTCTTTTTCAGTTTAACAAGCCTCTTTCGGTATCACCCCCGCGGGAACTTTCCGCACAGGCTGAAGGGCCGACTTCCGAGCGCGCAGGTTCAGGCAGAATGAAGCAAGAGATCGTCAGGACCACGCTCGTGCTGGTCGTCCCCGGCATATTGCTGATCTTCGGAATTTCCTTCGTCGGCGCCTGGCTGATGGAGCGCAGGCGCCACTACCTGCTGCTGCTGGCCGGCGCCTGCGCCCTGTTCGCACTGGGCGCGGCGTCGCAGATCTTCGGCTGGCCGCCGGGGCCGGGGCCGAACGCCGTCGTCTCGGGCGCCCTCTACACCGCGGCCGTGGTGAGCGCCGCCGAGGGGCTGCTGCGGCGCTCGCACAAGCGGTTTGGCCTCCTTGTGGACCTGGCGATCGTCGCCGGCATCACCGCGCTGCTGGCGTATTACTTCTATGGCGAGCGCAGCCTGATTGCCCGGGTCTACGTCCAGAACTTCGGCTACGGGCTTGTGCTGCTGGTGACGGCGCTGCGTCTGTCGGCGCTGGCGCGCGGCCGCATGGTGGACCGGGTGCTGTTCTGGGTGCTGCTGGTGTTCGCCGTGCAGTTCTTTCCCCGCACCCTGCTGACGATCGGATTTTCCGCCCCGGCCGACAGGGCCGCTTTCGCCAATTCGGCGTTCTGGCAGATGCTGCAGCTGTCGCTGGCCGTGCTCGGCGCGGGCCTCGCCATGGCGATCCTCGCCGCGGCCGTTGCCGATGTGATCGACGACCTCAGGCGCGAGCGCGAGGTCGACCATCTGACCGGGGTTTTCAATCGTCGCGGCTTCGAGGAGCGCGTCGCCGGCCAGCTGCGCAAGGGCCGGCACTCGCTGGTGCTGTGCGACATCGACAGGTTCAAGTCCATCAACGACGCGCACGGCCATGACACCGGCGACATGGTGCTGCAGGCCGTGGCGCGGGAGCTGAGCCGCGCGGTGCGCAAGAGCGACGTGGTCGGGCGTCTGGGCGGCGAGGAGTTCGCGGTGTGGCTGCCGCACACCGACGCCGGCGAAGCGCATGACTGCGCCGAGCGGCTGCGCGCCGCCGTCGCGCATGCCCGGTTTGAACAAGGACTCGCCGTCACCGCCAGCTTCGGCGTCGGCACCCAGACCAGCAGCGAAGCCTGGGCAACGCTCTACAAGCGCGTCGATGCGCGGCTGTACGAAGCCAAGCGATCCGGCCGCAACCGCACGGTCTCCGACCTGGCCGCAGGCGCGCCGGCCAGAACAACCGCGGAGCAGCGCGACCTGCAGTTCGTGCTCCACCCCGCGCCATGAGCGATCCGTTGGCTGGCGGCTTGGCTTTTGACAGCGGCGAGGGGATCGCGGAAAACCGAAGCGCGATAACCCGCGGCGCGCGCCGCGCAGCCCCGTCCGCCAGCGTCAGGAGCCGCCCATGACACGCAGTGAATCGCAGCCCGCGTCGCATCCCGCTCTGGTCGCAGGCGCGGTGGCGGTGATCACCGGCGGCGCCTCGGGCATCGGCTTTGCCGCGGCCCATGCGTTCGTTCGCCGCGGCATGAACGTATGCATCGCCGATCTCGCCGGCGAGCGGCTGTCACGCGCGGCGACGCTGCTCAGCGAGTCGGCGCCCGGCGCCGGCATCATGAGCCACGCCGTCGACGTCGCCGACCGCGCCGACCTGGAGCGGCTCGCTTCCGCAGTGCAGGCGCGGTTCGGCGGCACCGACGTGCTGATGAACAATGCCGGCATCCAGCCGGCGACCACTGCGCTCGGGCCGCACGATGTGTGGGAGCGCATCCTCGGCGTCAACCTGTGGGGCATCGTCAACGGCACCCAGGTCTTCGCGCCCGCCATGATCGCGCGCGGCCGGCCCGGCCTGATCATCAACAGCGGTTCCAAGCAGGGCATCACCACGCCGCCGGGCAACCCGGCCTACAATGTCAGCAAGGCCGGCGTGAAGGCTTTTACCGAAGCGCTGCAGCACGAGCTGCGCAACACGCCGGGCTGCACCATCGACGCGCATCTGCTGATCCCCGGCTTCGTCTACACCGCGCTGACCAAGGGCGACCGCACCGAGAAGCCGGCGGCGGCGTGGACCGCCGAGCAGACCGTGGCGTTCATGCTCGCAAGTATCGCGGCCGGCGACTTCTACATCCTGTGCCCGGACAACGACGTGCCGCGCGCGCTCGACGAGAAGCGCATGGCCTGGGCGATCGGCGACATCATCGAGAACCGCCCGCCGCTGTCGCGCTGGCATCCCGATTACGCCGAGGCGTTCAAGGCGTGGGTGGAGCGTTGAAAGACACTGATGGCAGCGCTTTCGTCACCCGCGCCGTCACCCCACCCCGCCGAACACGCGCTTCGCGCGCTGTTCGGCGACCCTCCCCCTCAAAAGGGGAGGGTGAAGAACGGCGTGCATCGCCGATCTCTCGCGTCTCCCAGATTCAAATATCAAACAGCCACGCTTTCGCATTCTCGCGGCGCCGAGGCGTCCGAGGTTTGCTGCATTCCCCGCCCCCTTCCCTGAAGAGGGCGCGCGGAACGCCGGGTGCCCGATGCACCCTTGGGCCTGACGCCAGCCGTAGTCGGCAGGAGTAATGCGCCAGGACTTCCGGACCACCGGGTCAACCGGCGTTCCGCACGCGGTGGGTTTGCGACTTGCTCCGCGACACCCCCTGGTGCCCGACCAGCCTTAGCGCACCATCGATGATCCAGGACGAGGATCGGGGCCATCGCGACTTGGGCCGTCCGCGGGCGATGCGTTCGCCCGTCGCGGGATGCGCGGGATCGCTCGTGGTCCGGATCTCGACGGCGCCGCCGCGCCAGTGAAGTTCTGGCCCATTGGCTGTGTCCCGACCCGGCGTCGGACCTCCCCCTTGCACCGCGCGACGCCGCATCTCCGGCGTCCACCGCATCCCGCCCCGCAATCGTGACGATCGCGATCGCCCCTCTCGATGGGGCAGGACGCGAAGGATTATAGTCTCCGGCAGGAGACCGTCAAGACGGATAGGAATATATTTTAGGGACGTCGGCGCCCCGCATCGTCATTGCGCCAGCGCACGCCTATTCCGCGGCCACGCGGGTCAATGCGCCGGCGTCGCGCAATTCCATGTAAAGATTGACCGGATCGAGATCGAAGCCATTCGGCCAGGTCGGCGCGCCCATCTCGACAAAGACACGGGCGAAGTAGTCAGGCGCGCGCAGCGGCGCGACCATCGGGCCGCCCGCCGCGAAGATATCGCTGAAATCACGGACGCCCTCACTACCGTCCGTGAAGCGCAGCCACAGACGATGACCATCGAGCGCCTTGAGCCGCAGCACGTCGACCATGGGAAAATCATTCGTCTGCATCGGGGCCGGCAACCTTCTCGAGCGGTTGATGCGCGCGGGCGCGTTGCCAATTATCCTGCAATTCGCCACATCGCGCCAGAGCCCAGTCACGGACCATGCGCGCGGCGGTCGGGGGCAATTCCCCTGCAATGATCTCGCCATCGGCCAGCCGGACGAGTGCCTTCGCCCGCCCATAGCGCGCGTGGAAATGTGGCGGGTCGTGGTCGTTGTAGTACATCTGGATCGCGATGCCGTAGAACCAGGCAATGGTCGGCATGAGCGCTATCTACCGTCCCCGCCGTTTCTTGATCCGCCTGATCTCGCGCATCTGCGCCGAGAAATCCTCGATCGCAAAGCGCTCCGCGTCGCTGAGCTGTTCACGCGGCAGTTTTGCTACCAGCACCTCGAGCACGTCGCCGATGCGGCCGATCTGCCGTCCGTAGGAACCGACGTCCTGCAGGATCTCCGCCTCCACCTCCGGCGCGCTGGAGCGGCCGAGATTGACGGTGAGGAAGCTGAAGCGGTTGCCCATCACATTGGCGATCCACTGCCAGGGATTGATGGTCTGGGCGACACCGCCCGAGCCGGGGCCGATGCCGCCGGAGGCCACGGGCGCATCGAGATCGTGAAGCGAAAGCGGCGCAAGCATCATGGCCATCGGCAAACTCCTCGGGTTGCGCCGGCAGGCCGGCGCCGGGTTGGATGCACGAAGTATAGTTGGCGGATAGCGGCGTGACGAGATGACCGATCGCGCACCGACCTTCGACACGCGGGGCGCGCTCTATTTCCGTCCGGCAAGATCGGCGGCAAAGACCCGCAAAAAGATCGCACGCCGTGCCGCCTCGCGGTTGTTGCAGGAGGCGATCATCGGATTGGCCATGGTGCCCTCGAAATAATCGTACCAGAAGCCGCAGCTCAGCTCGCGGCTGCGACTCCACGCCTGCTGCATCGCGCGCAGTTTTGTCTGCTGGTCGGGATCGAGCGCCTTCATCATCGCGGCGTCGGATTGCGCGACAATGCCCTCCCACACCAGCCGCTCGCGATCGAGGCAGTCGATCCTCCGCCGGTCGGCCGCGGCACTCTCATCGCCCGTGCACGGCCTCGCCACCACCATCAGGCAGGCCGCCTCAATGGCTTCCTGCGACGATCCGCGTTTGCCGTCCTGCTTGCGCAGGCAGTCGCCGATGGCGGCGACGTCCTTCGCCGCCGGGCCGTCGGCCCGGGCGGGCAGCGGGGCGGCGATGAGTGCAATTAAGAAGGACAACAGCAGATAGCGGAGCATAGGCGGGACCGTTTGGGACGACGTCTCCGATAGGTCGTCGCGGCACGTCGGGCGGTTCGAACCGAGGTGTTGCCGCCGCCTTCAACGGCGGCGGGCATAGCGAGCGTGGGGCGCAATAGCGAAGCGTATTGCGCCGCGTCGCGGCATGGCGGTGGATTACGCTATCGCCATCCGCTCTACGCCCTACCCGCGTCAAGCCGCGGCGCTGCGCCGCAAGCCCCCCGCAGCCTCGATCTCGCGGCGCAGCCACTCCGGCGCCATGTCGTAGCCGTTCGGCCAGGTCGGCGCGCCGTCATCCAGAAAGACGCGCGCGAAGAAAGCGGGATCGCGCAACGGCTCGATCATCGGGCCGGTTTCGGTCAGCGCATCGGCAAAGTGATATTCGCCCATGGTGCCGTCGCTAAAGGTGGCGTGCAGCCGGTACCCGTCCAGACAGCTAAGCTTGGTGACCTTAATCATCGTCGAGACCTGCGATTTTCACCAGCGGCCGGTTGGTCCGTGCCCGTTGCCAATTATCCTCCAACTCTTCGCGATGTGCCAGTACCCACTGCTTCACGAGCCGGGCGGCAGTGGCCGGCAAATGCCCTGCGATGATATCCCCGGTTTCGATCGCAACATTGGCTTCGTGGCCGCTATAGCTCGCGAACACATGCGGCGGCGGATGGTCGCGAAAGAACATCCGGATCGCAATGCCATAGAAATATGCGATGGTCGGCATCGCTGGCCTGCGCGAAGAAGTCGCTGAGAGATAGCAAGCTATCTTGTGATCGGGATTGCGGCAAGGCGGTAGCAACAGATCGACGTGTATCAGTTCGGATCGAAGACGGCGAAACCGCCGTCGCGGTACACGAACAGTGTCGGGGTCAGCCGGTAGGGTCCATTCGCCAGTTTCGCGGCCATCGCGCGCATGGCGTTCAGGCCCTGGCGATTGTTCGAACCGGTGACCAGCAGCGCGTCGCGCGCCGGCACGGCGACAACCAGTTCGCCATCCACCTTGATCTGGCCCCTCGACCACATCTCGTCCACCAGCAACAGACTGGGCTCGTAATTGCCGCCCGCGGTGATCGTCGCCCAGCCTTCGGCAGTCGGGTGCATCTCGATCTTCGGCAGGATGCGCTTGAGATTGGCGATCGCTCGCGCGCGAAGGGTCCTGCGGTCACCGACCTCGTCGCCGCTGTCGAGATAGCGGGCGCGCGTGCCGCTGTCCTCGACATAGGCGATCACCAGTTCCTGGTTGAGCGGCTCGAACAACGGCTCGCGGCCGCGCGGGCGGAACAGCGATGCGATGTCGGCGAGCCAGCCGCGGTCCTTGATCATCGGCGTGACGCGCGGGAGCTGAAGCCTTGCCGGAACGGGATTGCGGAGCGCATCGGCAAACAGCGCGACCAGCTCGTCGAAGCGCTCCGGCTGCCCGCGGTACTCGCCGTACACGTTGCCCAGATTGACATCGTTAGTGTTGCCGTCGGCGCGCCGGACGGTGAGCCGCAGATCGTCCACGATGGCGACCAACGCCGAAGGCTCGGCCTTGCCCAGCGCCTGCGCGAAGCGTTCGGTGAAGGCTTTCGGGTTCAGGATTTCCGCCCCGGCGACGCCGTTCCACAGCGACAGGGCGACGAAGCTGCACATGAGGAATACGCGCCGCATGCCCTGCACCACCAATTACGCAACTTGTGCGATTATAATTCGTAAAACTCGACTGACAAGCGTGCCGGCGCAGGCAGGGATCGCCGACACCGACGTTCGGAGCCCCCCTCCCCGGCCCTCCCCCGCAAGGGGGGGAGGGAGCATGGGCGGCGGCGCGTGGGGCTCCAAACAAGCGCGTGCACAACAAACAAAAATGCCCGGCGCGAGCCGGGCATTTTGATAGCAGTCGATGAAGGATCAGTGGGCAGATGAGGAAAGCGTCATCCGCCATTAATTCGGCGGCGGGTTACGCCTTCGGCTAACCCGCCCTACTCTTAGTTGTCCAGGAAGCTCCGCAGCTTCCTTGACCGGCTCGGATGCTTCAGCTTGCGCAGCGCCTTGGCTTCGATCTGGCGGATGCGTTCGCGGGTCACCGAGAACTGCTGGCCGACTTCTTCCAGCGTGTGGTCGGTGTTCATGCCTATGCCGAAGCGCATGCGCAGCACGCGCTCTTCGCGCGGGGTGAGCGAGGCCAGCACGCGGGTGGTGGTCTCGCGCAGGTTGGACTGGATCGCCGCGTCGATCGGCAGGATCGCGTTCTTGTCCTCGATGAAATCGCCGAGATGCGAATCTTCCTCGTCGCCCACGGGGGTTTCGAGCGACAGCGGCTCTTTCGCGATCTTGAGAACTTTCCGCACCTTCTCCAGCGGCATGCCGAGCTTTTCGGCGAGTTCTTCCGGAGTGGGTTCGCGGCCGATCTCGTTGAGCATCTGCCGGGACGTGCGCACGATCTTGTTGATCGTCTCGATCATGTGCACGGGAATGCGGATGGTGCGGGCCTGGTCGGCGATCGAGCGGGTGATCGCCTGGCGGATCCACCAGGTGGCGTAGGTCGAGAACTTGTAGCCGCGGCGGTATTCGAACTTGTCGACCGCCTTCATCAGGCCGATGTTGCCTTCCTGGATCAGGTCGAGGAACTGCAGGCCGCGGTTGGTGTATTTCTTGGCGATCGAGATGACGAGACGGAGGTTGGCTTCCACCATCTCCTTCTTGGCCTGGCGGGCTTCGCGCTCGCCCTTCTGCACGCCGTGCACGATCTTGCGGAATTCGCCGATCTCAAGCCCGGTGAGGCCGGCGAGCTGCTGGATCTCGCCGCGCAGATCCTTGATCTTGTCCTTCTCGTGATGGACGAAATTCTTCCAGCCCTTGGCTGAAAGCTTCGACACCCGATTCAGCCACTTCGGATCGAGCTCGGAGCCCTGATAGTTGCGCAAAAAGTCTTCGCGGGCGACGCCGTGGCTGTCGCCGAGGCGCAGCAGGCGGCCTTCGAACGACACCAGCTTCTTGTTGATGTCGTAGAGCTGCTCGACCAGCGAATCGATGCGCGCCTGGTTGAGGCGCAGCGACTTCACCTCGACGATGATATCGTCCTTGAGCTTCTTGTACTTGCGCTCCTGGGCCGGCGACAGGCTCTCGCTCTGCAGCTGGTTGGCGATGTCCTGCTCCTGCAGGCGGCGCAGCTTCTTGTAGTTGTCGGCAATCTTGTCGAAGGTCTCGACCACCTTCGGCTTCAGCTCGGCCTCGATGGCCGCGAGCGACATCTGGTTCTCGAACTCGTCGTCATCGCCGTCACCATCGCCGTCCGAGGTGCTCTCGAGCTGGTTCTGGATGTCCTGCTCTTGCAGCTTGCGCAGCTTCTTGTAGCTCTCGGCGATCTTGT
>DATCUS010000245.1:0-3464 GCA_036561845.1 Tardiphaga sp.
AGCGAGCCGACGACAATCAGCGTGCCGAGCGTGCTGGTCGGGATGCGCAGCGGCTCGACGTCGCCGTCGGCGTCGAGGCCGGCCAGCGCATGCGCCAGGCCGGCGCTGCCGATGAAGAAGGTCGAGGGCGACGCCTGCAGGCTGGCTTCCGCGATCAGATGCAGATCGTGGTCGGTCTCGGCGTCGCAGGCCGCCACCACATCGCCCTCGGCGGCAAGTCTCGCGAAGGTGGCCTTGAGATCGGGGCCGCGAATGGTTGCCAGCGAAATCTTCTCGCCGCGGATCCCGGCGGTCGCCAGCACGTCGACGAGATCGGCATTGGGATAGGTGTGCTCGCGCACCCAGACCTCGGCCTCCTCGAGCGGACGGCCCTTGATGCGGATCCGTCCGTCGATGGTGGTGCGGCCGGTCGCCGGAAACGCCGGCGCGAACACGCCGAACGCCGGGCCGGATTGCGCCTTCAGATGCGAGAGCGCGGACACGATCTCGGCGGCGGGTTGCCCGCGCAGCGTCGAGTCGATCTTCTTGAACAGGATCCGGCCGGGCTCGGCCAGCCGCGCCAGCACGTCGGCGTGGCGACGGGCCGCGGCCGAGGCCGACAGGCCCCGGCTCGCAGCGTCATAAGCGAGAACCGGCAACTGGTGATCCGACGCGTCCGCAACTTCCTCCCACATCACCGCAGCCGCGCGTCCCCTTCGCCCGAAAGCGATCGCGCAGTCCGCGGCACCGGTGAGGTCGTCCGCGAGGATCAGCCAGTCATGCGCCATCTCAGTCGCCCGCCACGTTGGCCGCCGGTTTCATCATGGCGGAGACCTCGCCATCTTCCGCTTCGGGCTCGACATCGCGACCGACCTTGCCGGCCACCCACGCCGTGAGGATCGGAGTCAGGATGGCGGTCACCACCACGCAGGCGGCGATCAGGATGGTCGCAGGACCGGCGGCGTCGGCATAGGCCGGATTGGCCGCCGCAACGATCGCCGGCACAGCCGCGGCATTGCCCGCGGTAGACGCCGCAGCGACACCCGCGACACCGTTACCGCCGGTGAGACGGTCGGCGAAGAACAGCGGAATACCCGTCACCACCACGACGCCAACGCCCATGGCCAGACCCAGCAGGCCGGCCTGCCAGACCTGCGACAGGTTGAGGCCGGTGCCGAGCGCGAAGGCGAAGAACGGGATCATCACCGGCACGGCCTTGCTGAGGAAAGCGCGCATCTCGCGGTCGAGATTGCCGATGATCATGCCGCAGACCAGCGGCAGGATCGCGCCCACAAGCGCTGGCCACTGGAACGAAGAAAGACCCGCGACGCCGAGCGTGATCATGGTGAGAAACGGACCGCTTTCCAGCGTCATGACGGTGTAGGCGCCGACGTCGCGCGGACGGCCATACTGGCCCATCAGCGCCATGTAGAGACCGCCATTGGTATCATTCATCGCGGCAACGATGGCGAGGGTCGAGACGCCCGCGAAGATGCCGGCGGTGATCGGCGCTTCACCGAGAAAACGGCCGAAGATCAGGCCGAGGATCATGGCAACGCCGACCTTCACGATCAGCAGGGTGCCACCCTTCTTGACGATGTAGGGGGTCGCCTTGAAATCAATGCTGGCGCCCATGCAGACGTAGAACACGGCAAGGATCGTCAGCGCTCCGCCGGAGAACAGCGCGCCGGTGAACGAGCCGAAGAACTTCGGCGTGTTGGGGAAGAACGCCGCCAGCAGCGCGCCGAGCAGCAGCGGCACCGTCATCATCCCGCCCGGCACCTTCTCGATCGCTCGCTTGATTGGAATCTGCATCCTAGTTCCTTTGCGTCCAGCGCCTATTGTCCATTCTACGCAACACGTAACCTTCAACGGTGCGCAGACGGCCATTTATGCGCGTACCGCGCAATATTCAAGACATTTTGCGTGATTTCCGCAAAATTCAGCCAGCGTCCAAAGGGGGGGACCAGATGCTCTCTATGCGCTTGGTCGCGGCGGCAGCTGGCGTGATCGAACCCAAGGTCGAGCGACATTGCGAGGCACACAATGCCGCGATGCCACGAAGCCTTGCTGCGATTTCCGATGCGCAGGCCGGCGGAACTGCCGCGGCCAGGTCGAGAACCGTGATGCGCTTAAGCTAAGGGAGTTTCGAGATTGCCGGTGACAGGCACAGCCATGCTGAACTGGAGCGGGCGGAGGGAATCGAACCCTCGTATGCAGCTTGGGAAGCTGCCGTTCTACCATTGAACTACGCCCGCATTGGCGTGCGGTCTGATTTAGCCGAGACCGCGCGATCCGCCAAGCCGTATGTTCCGCCGGGACCGCAGCCCGCGTGGCGAGAGCCGAGCTGCCGCCTCGGGCCGCGGGACAACTTTTTGGGTGCGCCGCTATGTGACAGTGCTATCATTTTTCCGGGATGGCTGGGCGCGGGTACACTATATTCGAGACGTCGGTTGGCCGATGCGGTATCGCGTGGGGCGATTCCGGCATTGTTGGCGTGCGCCTCCCGGAGGCCCGCGAGTTGGAAACCCGGCGGCGATTGCTGCAGCAGTTTCCCGAAGCCCGCGAAGTCAGGCCTCCGACGGGCGTCGTCAGCGCCATCGACGCCATCGTGGCACTGCTGCGCGGCGAGCCCAGCGACATCACCGCCGCGACGCTCGACATGTCGGCGCTGCCGCCCTTCTACCGCCGTGTCTATGACGCCTTGCGCGTGATTCCGCGCGGTGAAACCCGGACCTATGCCGAGATCGCCAGCCGGCTCGGCGTCAGCGGCGCCGTTCATGCCGTTGGCCAGGCCGTCGCGCGCAACCCGTTTGCCATCCTGGTGCCGTGCCATCGCGCGCTGCCCGCCGCCGGCCAGACCGGCGGCATCGCCGGCAATGGCGGCATCGTCACCAGGTTCCGGCTGCTATCCCTCGAAGGCGCGCTGGCCGGTCGCGGCCCGACGCTGATGGACGTGCTGTTCTCCGTTGCCCCGCCGCGCCCGCAGGGCTAATTTTGCGCGATGACGGCGACCACGATCTTTCAGGGCGACTCCATCTCGGTGTCGGACTTCCGCTGCAGCGCCGGCCCGCAGGACCGGCCGTTCGCCGAGCATCACCTCAGCCATTCGATTTCCTATGTGCGCAAGGGCAGCTTCGGCTGCCGTTGCCGTGGCCAGTCCCATGAGCTGGTGGCCGGCGCCTTCCTGATCGGCCATCCCGGCGACGAATATGTCTGCAGCCACGACCACCACGGCGGGGGCGACGAATGCCTGTCGTTTTTTCCGAGCCCTGAGCTGGTCGAACTGCTCGGTGACAACAGCAGCGACGTCTGGCAACGCGGCAGCGTGCCGCCGCTGGCCGAGCTGATGGTTCTGGGCGAACGCGCCCAGGCCGCCGCCGACGGCCGCGACGACATCGGTGTCGACGAAGCCGGCCACGCGCTGCTGGCGCGGTTCGTCGGGATCGTATCGGGACGGCCACGACGGCCGTTGCAGGCGGGGG
>DATCUS010000246.1:0-9795 GCA_036561845.1 Tardiphaga sp.
CGGGCCCCCGTCCTCACATCATTTCTATTCTAGCGGGTCGAAGAGCCCCTCACCCCACCCCTCTCCCCGCAAGGGCGGGGAGAGGGAGTTTACAGAGCGCACAGCGGACAGGTTTACGATGCAGGGACTGATGCACGGCAAGCGCGGGCTAATCATGGGCGTCGCCAACGACCATTCGATTGCCTGGGGAATTGCCAGGACGCTGGCGGCGCACGGCGCCGAGCTGGCGTTCAGCTACCAGGGCGAAGCGCTCGGCAAGCGCGTCAAGCCGCTGGCGGAATCGCTGAAGTCGGATCTCGTGCTGTCCTGCGACGTCGAGGACATCGACAGCGTCGATGCGATGTTCGCGACGCTGAAGGAGAAGTGGGGCAAGCTCGACTTCGTGGTCCACGCCATCGGGTTCTCCGACAAGAATGAGCTGAAGGGCCGCTACGCCGACACCACGCGCGCGAATTTCTCGCGCACCATGGTGATCTCGTGCTTCTCCTTCACCGAAGTCGCCAAGCGCGCCGCCGAGATGATGCCGGACGGCGGATCGATGATCACCCTGACCTTCGGCGGCTCGACCCGGGTGATGCCGAACTACAATGTCATGGGCGTCGCCAAGGCCGCGCTCGAGGCGTCGGTGCGCTACCTCGCTTCCGACTTCGGCCGACAGGGCATTCGCGTCAACGCGATTTCGGCAGGTCCGGTGCGGACGCTGGCTGGCTCCGGCATCGGCGATGCGCGCGCCATGTTTGCGTTCCAGCAGAAGCATT
Organism: Tardiphaga sp.; assembly: GCA_036561845.1. Classification (GTDB taxonomy): domain Bacteria; phylum Pseudomonadota; class Alphaproteobacteria; order Rhizobiales; family Xanthobacteraceae; genus Tardiphaga. The sequence continues at coordinate 759 of DATCUS010000246.1, forward strand.
CGCCGCTCGGCCGCGGCGTGACGCTGGACGAACTCGGCGGCTCGGCGCTGTATTTCCTGTCGGATCTGTCCGGCGGCGTCACCGGCGAGACCCACTTCGTGGATTCCGGCTACAACACCATCTCGATGCCGCATCCTGACGCGCTGAAGGCCGACGCGACGGAATAGTCTCCCGCTCGCGCGGGCAGCCCAATCGCGCCAGGGTTCAAGCCCAATCAGCGTGTTTGGGCGGTCGAAGCCGGCGAAACCATCCAAACTGAGAATAGCCACAAGGACAGCCATGCGGCCGCTACCTCGGTGCTGCGCGCAGCGGGACGGTCGCCCATGGCCGATGGGCCGACGACAAAGGCCGGTTCAGCGTCCTCCTGTGCAGGGCCGCCGACCCCGAGCCGCCCGCTCCATGACGGGCTAGCCGTCGCCTGTCATCAATTCCGGCTCCTCGGCGCAAATCGCAGCGAGGAAATCGATGAATTGCCGCACTCGGGAGGGCATGCGCCGTCCGGCAACGGTAACAGCGTTGATCGGAAAGGGCGGCGGCGCATGCTGGTCCAGAATTCGGACGACCTCGCCGGAGGCCAGCACATCCGTGAACAACCAGCTCGCGTGGTGGGCGATGCCGAGGCCCGCGAGGACCGCGCCGCGGACATGCTCGGCGTCGTTCGTGCGGAACGCTCCCCCACCGTCGACCGTGACCGGCCGGCCGTCGACGTGGAAACCCCACCCGATGATATCTCCCTGGTAGACATAGCTGATACGCTGGTGGGTGCGTACTTCGTCTAACGTTTGCGGCGTGCCGTGTTGGGCAAGGTAGCCGGCGGATGCCACGGTTATCATCCTCATGTCGCCGATGTGCCGGGCCACGAGTGCTGAATCCAAAAGCCGACCGATGCGGATCGCGACGTCTATCCCCTCCTCGATAAGATCAACGTGCCGCCCGGAGACTTCCATCTCGATCGCGACGTCGGGGAAACGGTTCCTGAAATCCGGCAGCCGAGGGATAACGAACATTCTCCCGAAGGCCGGCGAGAGGGTCACGCGGACCAGCCCCGAAGGGGCCGACTGCCCCTCAAGGACTCTCTCTTCGACGAAGTCGAGATCCTGAAGGATACGGACGGTGGCCTCGTAATAGTCCTGTCCTGCGGGCGTCACGGCAAGCGCACGGGAATTTCTCGCGAGGAGTTGTGTCCTGAGCCGCGCTTCAAGCGCAGCGAGCTGTTTGCTGACCGTGGGCTGGCTGACGTTCAGGTCACGCGCTGCCTGCGAGAAGCTTCCGCTTTCGACGACGCGCACGAACATCCGCATCGCGTCCAGCTTATCCATCACTTTTATTCCGCACCCAGAACAGAAGGCCTAGTCACACGCATACGATCCTCAATCAATTCGTCTCAGGAATAGATGACATTCTATCGGCGTTAATGTCATTCGCAAAGCGAATATGAGAAACGGCGTTCGGCCGCTCGCTTCATGGGCCTGAGCCGAAAGGAAAAGTTATGACGATGAAGATTTACGGCGATCCCGGCTCGGGCAGCTTGCGTCGCGTGACCACCGCCGCGAAGATCATGGGCATCGAACTGGAACGCGTGAACGTCGATCTGTTCAAGGGCGAAAGCCAGACCGACAAGTTCAAATCACGTCTCAATCCCCACGGTCTGACGCCGGTTCTGGAGGATGGAGGTTTCATTCTCTATGAGGCCGCCGCGATCAATCTGTATCTGGCTAGCAAGGTAAACTCGCCGCTGGTCGGAACCACGGAGAAAGATCGCTTTCAGGTCCTTCAGTGGATGTTCTGGTCGGGCGAGCAGTGGCGCACCTTTACCACCACCATTTTCGATGAGCGTGTCGGCAAGACGGTCATGGGAGTACCGAAGGACGAGTCCCTCATCGAGTTTGCCGACGGCAAGATTCGCGCCGCAGCGAAGGTACTCGACCAGCATCTTGAAGGCCGTAACTTCATGGTTGGCAATGCGTTGACCTTTGCTGACATTGATATTGCGGCGCCCTTCTCGCAGGTCGATCGTGCGAAGTTTCCGTTCAAGGAATATCCAAACCTGATCGCTTGGCACGACAATCTTCTCCAGTCGTTCCCAGCGTGGGCGGAGACCAAGGCTGAGGTTGACAACCGTATGGAGAGCTTCCTGGCGAGCGTCGGCGTGAAACTATAATTTCTGACCCCCTTGTCCGGCCAGCGCGTATAATGATGGTTCGCGCTGGCCAGATCCCGACCGGCTTGTCAGTGGCGTGGTGGGCGGCTTATGGCCATTGACCATCTCTCTGGGCTCGCCTCCAGCGAGCGATCCGGCTGTGACTGCTGCAGGAGCCATCCATGACCATTGTCGAGGCGATCAGCCCTGCCGCCGATGCCCGCGCCTGGCTGCCCGGCGCGCAATTCGCCGATGCCTTCACACTCACAGTGAGCGATCCGGTGCTCGATGCGCGCACCGCCGCACAGCGTCTGTTCGGCAAATCGCCGGGCTGGATGCGGGGGCTGCTGGTTCTGCGCGACGCCATCGTGGCGCCGCTGGGTATCACCACGTCGAAGACCGCCGCCCAGGCCCCGGTCGACCGCGTCGGCATGTTTCCGGTGCTGTCGGAAACCCCGCAGCGCCTGGTCGCCGGGCTCAATGACAGCCATCTGGATTTCCGCGTGCTGGTCGATGTCGCTCCGGCGCTGGGTGGTACCCGCATCACCGCCACGACGGTGGTGCTGACGCATAATCGGATCGGCCGCGCCTATTTGACGATCATCATGCCGTTCCATCGGCTGGTGGTCCGCGCTTTGCTGAAACAAGCGGCCGGATGAGAGGATCCACCGGGAACTTCGGCGGCCTGCGGCCGTTGCCCAAAATGGATTCCACCGACAGCAAGCTCGATGACGAAACCGAAAAGCTGAGGCTGGCGCGCGCGTTCGACGCCGCGTGGGAGCGGTTCACCGTGCGCGAAGGCACGCATGCCGCCACGGACGACAACCGCAAGCGGCTGGCGGGCCGGCTTGTCGCGATGGCCAAGGCCGGGGAGTCCGATGAGGACATGCTGAGCGAAGCCGGCCTGATTCACCTGTGCGTTCTGGCCGAGGCCTCCCGGCTCGGCCAGCGCCAGCGCAAGGAGCCGCCGGCGCAACCCGCTGCGTCGATCGCCGACCTGTCCGATGCGCATGACGCGGCCGGCAAGGTCTTTGCGCCCGACACCGTCAAGGCGATGTCCACCGCCCTGAACCTGTGTCTCGATGAACTGCCGCTGCGGATTCCGTCGGATGCCCTGAAACTGCTGTCTACCAGCATTCTCGACGAGGCTTCGCGCGGCGAGCGCGATCCCGAGCGTCTTCAGGAACATGCGCTGGATGCGCTCAAGACGCGGCAATAGGCCCGCGTCAGTTCGCCGCGACGTCTTTTGTGCCCGGTGCAGCCTCGCTCCATTCGGAGACGCAGCGCTCCAGATCCTTCAGATCCTGCCGCATCTGCTCCAGCGCAAAGCCAAGCGCGAAGAAGCGTTCGGCCACATCGCCGGGAATGCCGCGGGTCAGGCCTTCGCTGCGCACCGCGGCAATTTCCGAGCTATAGCCCTGCAGCGCGGCCAGCACCGGCCACATCGCCGGCGCCCCCTTGCCGCCGCGCAAGGTTCCGGCGACGCTGCGCAGATAGGTGGTGATGGCGTCGCTCACTCTGGCCAGCGGCGCGGCGAGCCGGATCTGCAACGCATAAGGCAACGGCACCAGCGTGGCGCGGCCGAGAATCACCAGGTCGTGGCGCAGCCGCAGCACGGTGCGCAGCAGCGGCCCGGTGTCGGGGCCGGACGACAGATGCGCGGCGCGTTCGCGCTCGGCCTCCGCGCCGATGTCGTTGAGCCCGGTCAGCGCCTTGCCGATGCCATCCTGCAGGCGATGCAATTCGTCATTGTCCAGCCCCCGTGTCAGTCCCGCGAGCAATTCCTTCAGCGCCGCGGCCATCAGTTCGAGCACGCTCGCAGCAGCGATGCGGATCTGGCTGTGCGCCCGCGACGGCAGCACCAGGAACGACACTAGCAGGCCGGTGACGGCGCCGACCGCCACTTCCAGCACGCGATCGATGGCCGATTCCAGCGGCGTGCCGTGGTTCATGGTCGGCAGCAGCAGCACGATGATGGCGGTGACGGTGGCGACGTTGAGGCTGGGATTGATGGCGGCGATGAAGGCCAGTGGCGCCACCGCCAGCACCAGCACCGCCAGCAGCGCGCCTTCGCCGCTGTGCGGGATGAGGATCGCTACGGCGCCGCCATAGATCGCGCCGCCGATGGTGCCGACCAGGTAATCGCGCGTCGCCTTCAGCGAGCGGCCGACGCTCATCTGCGTCACGATGATCGCGGTCAGCACCGCCCACAGCGGCAGCTTGAGCCCCAGCGCCGTGGCGATCGCGAGTGCGCTCAGCGCGGCCACGGTGACGCGGACGCCGAGTCCCAGTTCGACCTTGCGGGACTGCAGCAGCGCCCACGCGCGTTTCAACAATGCGGTCATGATCCCTTGCGCCGGCGTCGGCCGGTCGTGGTTGACAGGACAGGCGACGGGTGCGGCATGGCTGCTGCCCGCGTCGCGCTGTCGGCTTGAAGTCCGGAAGGAGCCCCCTTACGGTATCGCCATAAAGTGAGGAAACACGATGGCCGCTGAAACCGCAACGCTCGCCGCCTATGTCGCCGACCTGAAGTTCGATGACATTCCGGAAGAGGTGCTGGCCCGCGCCAAGGTGCTGACGCTGGATTTCCTCGGCAGCGCGATCCGCGCCCGGCGCGAGGCGGAATCGACGCCGGCGCTGCTGAAGATGCTGGAAGCGCTGGCGCTCGATGGCGACGGCGGCGCCACGGTATTCGGCGACAGCAAGACCTGGACGCCGGCGGTGGCCGCGCTGCTCAACGGTGCGCTCGGTCATTCGCTCGACTTCGACGATACCCACGCGGATTCCTCACTGCATCCGAGCGCCCCGGTGGTGCCCGCTGCGTTTGCGGTCGGCGAGATGGTCAACGCCTCCGGCCGCGACGTGCTCACCGCCATCGTCGCCGGCTATGAAGTGTGCTGCCGGCTCGGCAATGCGCTCGATCCGACCTCGCATTACGCCCGCGGCTTCCATCCCACGGCCACTGCCGGGACCTATGGCGCCGCGGCGGCGGCGTCAAAACTGTTCGGGCTGTCGAAGGCGCAGATCGTCTCGGCGTTTGGCGTGTCCGGCAGCCAGGCGGCGGGCTCGCTGCAATTCCTCGTCAACGGCGCCTGGAACAAACGCTATCAGGTCGGCGCCGCCGCCATGAACGGCGTCATCGCGGCCACATTGGCGCGCAACGATTTTGTCGGCGCCACCGAATCGGTGGAAGGCAAGCACGGGTTGCTGGTCGGCTACAGCGACAATGCCCATCCCGAAAAAGCCATCGCGGACCTGGGCAAAATTTATGAGACCATGAAGATCGGGGTAAAGCCGTATCCGAGCTGCCGCTACACCCATGCGGCCATCGATGCGCTGATCGCCATGCGCCGCGAGCACAATCTGACGCCGGACCAGATCAAGCGCGTCGAGATCGGCCTGCACCGCAACGGCATCACGCTGACCGGCGACGCCGCCACCAAGCGGCACCCGACCTCCATCGTCGGCGGCCAGTTCTCGATGTTCTTCACCGGCGCGCTGGCGCTGGAGCAGGGCAGCTTCGGCTGGGACGACTATGCAAAACTCGGCGATGCCGCGATCAACACCCTCGCCGACCGCTTCGACGTGGTGCAGGACATCAGCCTCGAAGGCAAGGTGCATCCGTTCGGCGCCCGCGTCAGCATCACCACCGAGGACGGCGTGCACGAACGGATCTATGCCGATCCCTCCGGCGAGCCGAACTCGTTCCCCGACGCCGCGGCCATGCAGCAGAAGTTTCTGCAGCTGGCGCGTCCGGTGCTGAACGGCGGCGCCGAGAAATTCTCCGACGCCATTTTGACGCTGGAGCGCTTTGACCGCGTCAGCACGGCTACCGCGCTCGGAAGGTAGCGAGTACGTAGGATGGGTTGAGCCCTTGCGAAACCCATCACCCTCTGCCGATGGGTTTCGCTAAGACGCTCAACCCATCCGACTGAACTACGCGCCGTCGATGATGATGAAATCCGCCTCGGCATATTTCTGCCGGATCGCCTTCGCCACCTCGTATTCCGGGCTGCGATAGCACGCTGTGGCGGTGGCGCGGTCGGCGAATTCGACCACCACGTTGCGATCGCGGGCGCTGCCCTCCATTGCCTCGAAGGCGCCGCCGCGCACGATGAAGCGCGCGCCGAATTTCTCGAACGCCGGCTTGGCCGCGGCGAGATAGTCCGGATAATGCGCCTCGTCGCGCACCGATACGCGGACGATCCAGTAGGCTTTCGACATCATTCTTCTCCAGGTTTGATGTGATGGACGCGATGCGGTTGGCGCCGCGTCGGTTGTGCCGTGGATCGCCGCTTCGATGCCGGCGCGGCTCAGGCCGATATCGCGCAATTCGTAGTCGCTCATGGCGCGGAGCGATGCGCGCGCCTGCTGCCGTTCGTACAGCCGGCGCCAACCGGTGCGTAACGCGGTGACAGCCGCGCAGAGACTCGACCGGATCATCCGGTCGCGTTCGGCCTGAGCGCTCCGGGCGATGGACTGTCTCATCGCCGTCCACTGCTGCGGCGTCAGATGGCGCGCGTCGTGGGCGCGCGGATCGAAGTCGTCTGCCATGTCCGATCCTTTCGTCGGGCATGGTTTACCCGTCTCGAAACATCCTATAAAATGAATAATCGAGATCATTTCGATCTTACGGGGAGATGTATGGATCTGGCCGAACTGCGCATCTTCCGCGCCGTGGTGCGCGAGGGCGGCGTCACCCGCGCCGCGGAGCGGCTGAACCGCGTGCAATCCAACGTGACGACGCGGGTGCGCCAGCTCGAGGACGATCTCGGCACGCCGCTGTTCGTGCGCGAGGGCAAGCGGCTGCATTTGACGCCGGCCGGGCAGACGCTGCTCGGCTATGCCGACCGGCTGCTGGCGCTGGCCGACGAGGCGCGCGACGCGGTGCAGGATCCGCGGCCGCGCGGCATGTTTCGTCTCGGCGCCATGGAGAGCACCGCCGCAGTGCGGCTGCCCGGACCGCTCAATGAGTTCCACCGGCTTTATCCCGACGTGCAGCTCGAGCTGCGCATCGGCAATCCGCAAACCCTGGCGAAGGGCATTCTCGCCGGCGACCTCGATGCCGCCTTCGTCGCCGAGCCGATCGCCGCGGCGCCGTTCGATCGCGTCCATGCCTTCAACGAGGAGCCGGTGATCGTGTCGGCGGCGGACCATCCGCCGATCGGCCGGAAAGACGGCGCACCGCGCGCGGTGCTGGTGTTCGAGAATGGCTGTCCGCACCGCAAGCGGCTGGAGGACTGGTATGCGAAGCGCGGCGAGATGCCCGAGCGCACCATCGAACTCGGCTCCTATCACGCCATGCTCGGCTGCGTGGTCGCCGGCATGGGCATCGCGCTGCTGCCGGAGAGCGTGCTGTCGACCTTTCCCGAAGGCAGGCGGCTCACGGTGCATCGCCTCCCGGCCGGCGAGAACCGCGCCGAGACCGTGCTGATCTGGCGCAAGGGCGCCGCATCGCCAAACGTGCAGGCGCTGCGCAAGGTGCTGGTGGATTCGCGGCCCGCCGCCTCGGTGCGCGCGAAGCGCAAGACGTAGCGGGCGTTACCGCGCGTCCCGCTCGCTGCGGGTCGCGGCGATCACGTCCGCCACCAGCCGCGAGACGCCTTCGATGTCGCCACGGTCGCGCGCGACGCCGAAGCGGACGATCACCAGGCGCTGCGACGGCAGCACGATGACGTATTGCCCGAAAGTGCCGCTGGCGTAGAACGAGTCGGCGGGCCAGCCATGCCTGGTCCGAAACTTCGCGCCAAAACTGTCGCCGCGGTTGGTCCAGAAGCCGGCGCCGATGCCGACCCAGGCGTCGGGCGTGGGCGTCGCGGACATCGCGACCCATCCTTCCGGCAGGATGCGATTGCCGCCGAGCATGCCGTCGTTGAGATAGAGCTGGCCGAACCGCGCCCAGGCGCGCGCCGGCGCCAGCATCTGGCTGGAGCCTTCCGGCGTGCCGGTCGCGTCGAATTCCAGCGTGACGTTGCGCATGCCGAGCGGGTCGAACAGCTCCCGCCGCGCGAAGCCAAGCACGTCGGCGGCCCCGCCGCCCACGGCGTCGCGGATCAGCCGCGACAGGATGATGGTGTTGCCGTCGTGATAATTCCAGGCGCTGCCGGGCGTCGCTTCCAGTGCGGCACGTTCGGCGAAGCCGGCCATGTCGCGTTCGACGAACTTCATCTGGTTGACCGGTGCGATGGTGCTGGCCAGCGAGGCCTTCAGCGAACTGCCCATCGCCAGTCCGCTGGTATGACGCAGCAGATGGCTGATGGTGATGGTATGGCGGAGATCGCCGGGACTGCGCCACGCAGCGACCGCGGCAGGTTGATCCAGAGCGAGTTTGCCCTGTCGCACCAGAATGCCTGCTAGCGCCGACACCACCGACTTGGTGGCCGACCAGCCGAGAATAGGCGTATCGATGCCGTAGCCCGGCGCATAACGTTCGGCGATGACGCGGCCGTCCTTGAGTACGACGATCGCCTTGGTGTGGCGCAACGGCGGCTGCTCCGGCTCGGCAAAGGCGCGGTCGAGCGCTCGCTGCAACTCCGGGAGGGCGGCTTCGACCACTGCGGGGCCGGCGATGTCCGGCAGCAACGGTCGCTGCGGGGTGACCGTCGGCAACGGCGTTGCCGCGGCGGATTGGTCGTCACCGACGAGGCGGCAACCAAGCCCGGCGCGGCTGACGGCGCGGCTGCGGCTGCCGCCGAGCAGTGTGCTGGTCACCTCGCGGCGCTCGCGGTCGACACTGTAACCAAGCGCCCAGCCGATCAGTCCGACGCCGGGCATGGCCTCCAGGATCTCGGCATAGGTCTCGTCGGGATCGACGCCGGACACAAAGGCCGCCGAGCACAGGGTATGGGCGACGAAGCCGGTGGCGATGCGCGGGGCGTCCTGCGCGCGGGCGGCGGC
>DATCUS010000247.1:0-5804 GCA_036561845.1 Tardiphaga sp.
CTGGCAGCCCGCGGCCACCCCGGCAACTGGACCGAGGCCGAAGTGCCGACACGCGCGCTGCCGGGAATCTACCGGCTCGATGGCCATCTCGCCGCACTGCTGGTGATCGAGCGCCGCGCGTTCTGGCCGCTGCTGTTCGCCGATCCGGCGCAGCAGCCGCTGGCGGTGCGGCCGCCTTACGACCGGCTGGCGCAGCCGCTCGCCGAACCCTTGGACTGGCCGCTGCTGGAGCGGGACGATCTCTCCGCCGCAGGCTACGCCAACTGGCGAAAGAATTTCGACTACGTGCTGCTGGTCGACGCGCCGCAGCCGGCACCGTCGTTGGCCGGCCTGACGCCGGTCCGCGCCGGCAGGTACGCCGTCCTGTACCGGATCGAGCCGAAGTCCTGAAACGGTTATGTGGCCGCGCCGCCCTTGTAGACCCGGTGATAGCGCCGGCCGAGGCTGGTCAGTACCTCATAGGCGATGGTACCGAAGTGATGCCCCAGTTCGTCGACGGTGATGCCGTCGCCGATCAGCGTCGCCATGTGGCCGCGGCGTGCGGCGTTGTCGGCGAGATCGGTGATGTCCACCGCGAGCAGGTCCATGGAGATGCGGCCGGCGACCGGGCAGCGCCTGCCGGCAACGATCACCTCGGCGCCGCGGGTGCCGTCATTGCTCCCTGCCGCGCGAAAATAGCCGTCGGCATAGCCGGCCGCGACCACCGCGATACGGGTCGGCCGCCGCGCCGTCCAGGTGCCGCCGTAGCCCACGGTCTCGCCGCGGGCGACGTCGCGGATCTGCACAATGCGCGCCTTGAGGTCGACCACCGGCAGCATCGGATTGTCGGCTTCCGGCGTCGGATTGACGCCGTACAGCGCAGCGCCGGGTCGCGTCAGGTCGAAGTGGAAGTGCGAGCCGAGGAAGATGCCGGAGGAATTGGCCAGCGACGCCGGCACGCCGGAAAACAGATGTGCGACCTCGCGAAATGCGGCGACCTGCCGGGCATTGAGCGGGTGGTGCAGGTTCTCGGCGCAAGCGAGGTGGCTCATCACCAGGGTGATGCCGTGGTCGCCGGCACCGATGCGCGGCGCGAGGCTCTCCGCGTCGGCAATGCTGAGCCCCAGCCGGTTCATCCCGGTGTCGACATGCACCGCCACGCCGCCGCGCCAGCCGGTGCGGCGGCAGAAGATGTCCCATTCGGCGAGTTCGCTGAGATCGCCGATCACCGGCCGCGCATTGATGGCCGCCAGCGCGTCGCCGGAATTCTGCAGGAAGCCGTTGAGCACATAGATCGCCGCCTCCGGCGCGGCAGCGCGCACCGCGCGCGCCTCGGCGATGGTGGCAACGAAGAAGGTCTTGCAGCCTGCGGCGGCCAGGGCGCGCACCACCGGGTCGATGCCGCAGCCATAGGCGTCGGCCTTGACGGCGGCGGCGCACTCCGCCGGCACGCCGGTCTTTTCCAGCTTGCGCCAGTTGGCGACGATGGCGTCGAGATCGATGGTCAGCACGCCGGTGGCGAGGGCCAGCACCGCCTCATCGGTCGGCGCGGTGCCGGCAGCGATGGATTTCGGATCGGACACAACGTTCATGGGACATTCCTGACGCGCGAAGATGACGTCATCGCGGCGTCGCCGCGGGACCGATCAACTGCACTGCACAATAGGCGCGGGGCAGGGACGGTTCAACCGCGGAACGGTCTCACTCGTGATGGACGGGCAGGTGACTCTCGCCGACCAGATCGCTGAAGCGGGTGAACTGGCCTTCGAACTGCAGTTCGACGGTGCCGGTGGGGCCGTGGCGCTGCTTGCCGATGATCACTTCGGCTCGGCCGTGCACCAGCGACATGTCGAGCTGCCACTTCTCGTGTTCGGGGGTGCCGGGACGCGGCTCCTTGTTCTGCAGGTAGTACTCTTCGCGGTAGACGAAGATCACCACGTCGGCGTCCTGCTCGATCGAGCCGGATTCACGCAGGTCGGAGAGCTGCGGACGCTTGTCCTCGCGGCTTTCGACCTGGCGCGACAGCTGCGACAGCGCGATCACCGGGCAATTCAGCTCCTTTGCCAGAGCCTTGAGGCTGGTGGTGATCTCGGTGACTTCCTGCACGCGGTTGTCGGAGCGCTTGCCCGAGCCCTGCAGCAGCTGGATGTAGTCCACCATGATGACGTCGAGGCCCTTCTGCCGTTTCAGGCGGCGGGCACGGGCAGTGAGCTGCGAAATCGACAGGCCGCCGGTTTCGTCGACATAGAGCGGCAGGTGCTGCAGCTCGATGGTGTGGTCACGGATCTTCTCGAAATCGCGCTCGGTGATGCCGCCGCGGCGGATGCTGGCGGAAGAAATATTGGTCTGCTCGGCGAGAATACGGGTGGCGAGCTGTTCGGCCGACATTTCGCAGGAGAAGAAGCCGACAATGCCGCCATTGACGGTCTTGAGCGTGCCGTCGGGCTGCAGCTCGGACTGATGCGCACGGGCGATGTTGTAGGCGATGTTGGTGGCCAGCGCGGTCTTGCCCATGCCGGGGCGGCCGGCGACGACCACCAGATCGGACTGCTGCAAGCCGCCGAGCTTGGCGTCGAGGTCGCGCATGCCGGTCGAGATGCCCGACAGCTTGCCTTCGCGCCGGTAGGCGTTGGCGGCCATGTCCAGCGCGGTCTTCATCGCCTGGGAGAATTTCTGGAAGCCGCCGTCGTAACGGCCGGCTTCGGCCAGTTCGTAGAGCCGGCGTTCGGCGTCCTCGATCTGGGCGCGCGGCGCAAAATCCACCGGCGCGTCGAAGGCGACATTGACCATGTCCTCGCCGATCCGGATCAGGTCGCGACGCAGCGCCAGTTCGTAGATGGTGCGGCCATAATCGTGGGCATTGATGATGGTGGTGGCTTCGGCGGCGAGGCGGGCGATGTACTGCGCCACCGTCATGCCGCCGAGGTCGGTGTCGGCCGGGAGGAAGGTCTTCAGGGTGACGGGGGTGGCGACCTTGCCGGCGCGGATGATGCTGCCGGCGGTCTCGTAGACGGTCTGGTGGATCGGCTCGAAGAAATGTTCCGGCTTCAGGAAGTCGGAGACCCGGTAGAACGCGTCGTTGTTGACCAGGATGGCGCCGAGAACAGCCTGTTCCGCTTCGATGTTGTGCGGCGCTGTCCGGTAGACGGGGGCACCGGCGTCAGGGAGTTTGAGAACGTTCGAATCGAAGGCTGCCATGGCTCTGGATTGTTCTTTGAATTTGTCGGATGCGGGGCGCGGGCGACTAAGCGCCAGTTGGTCGCCGAGCGAAAGCCCGTTCATCCATTATGCACGATTCGGATATTTTTCGGTGGATGACGAGAGGGGGCAGCGCATTGCGCTTGACGGCATTTTGCCTGCAGCGCCGCCGCGGCCATGAATGTTTGTTTAAGGAACCGCAGACAATTTGCGCACGCGACTGAACCTCGTGGCCACTCCCGCCACTTATGGTTATCGCCGGGGCTGTGATCCGCTTGGGGTCACAGCAGCAGGAGATAGATCAAGGCGATCAGGCCCGCTGCCGCACTGACGGCGATCATGACGTAGTCGACGCCGATGCTGTCAGGTTCCGGGGATGTGTCTGGTGCGTTCGGTTTCATGTTGCCGTTTTAGGCCAAGCCGAGCGGCGGCTTCTGTGATCCAGATCACACTTCTGGATCAGGGCTGGCGAGAAGTTTGGTAGGATCTGGAACTGGGTCGGCGATCGGACGTTGCACGATGGGATTGCGAGACAAGGATCACCCCACAATGACGCAGCGCGAGCAGCAGCAATGCCAGCCCGCCAACGGCGGTGCCGGCTGGCTCTCAACCTTGGTCACGACCTTCGAACAGACTGAACAACTCGGCGATGTGCGCTGCGACGAGCGGCTGCTGTCCGAGATGCGCGCCCGCCTGGCACGGCCAGCATTGCCGCACGACCGAAATCAGCAGTTGCAGCCGCAGCACTGAATCATTCGCCGGCCATCTGCAGCCGCGGGCGCTGGCCGTGTTCGACCTCGCGGAGCCGCGCTTCCTCGCGAGCGATGTAGTCCCGGGTCATCGGCACCACGCTCTGGCGCTTGGTCAGCTGGATCTGGAAATTCATCACGTTCTGCTTGCGGAACGACATTTCCGACGCCGCCAGGTAAAATTCCCACATCCGGGCGAAGCGCTCGTCGTAGAGCCGGACAGCTTCCTCGCGCCGCGCCAGGAAGCGCTCGCGCCACGCCTTCAGCGTCTCCGCATAATGCAGCCGCAGGATCTCGATGTCGCACACCAGCAGGCCGGCGCGCTCGATCGCCGGCAGCACCTCGGACAGCGCCGGAATGTAGCCGCCGGGGAAGATGTATTTGGAAATCCACGGATTGGTGATGCCGGGGCCCTCGGAGCGGCCGATCGAGTGCAGCACCATGACCCCATCGTCGGTCAGCAGTTCAGCGCAGCGCCTGAAATAGGTGTCGTAGTGATCGACGCCGACATGCTCGAACATGCCGACCGACACGATGCGCTCGAACGGGCCGGGGATGTCGCGATAGTCCTCCAGCAGGAAGCGGGCGGAGTCCGCCAGGTTCTTCTCGCCGGCGCGGGCGTTGGAAACCTGGAGCTGCTCGGTCGACAGGGTGACGCCGGTAACATCCGCGCCGGTCATCTCGGCCAGGTAGAGTCCCAGTCCGCCCCAGCCCGAGCCGATGTCGAGCAGGCGGTGGCCTTTTTCGATCAGCAGCTTGGCGGCGAGATGGCGCTTCTTGGCGAGCTGGGCGTCGTCCAGGGTGGCCTCCGGCGTCTCGAAATAGGCGCAGCTGTATTGCTTGTCGGCATCCAGAAACAGCGAGTACAGCCGGCCATCCAGATCGTAGTGATGGGAGACGTTGTGGCGGGACCGGCCGCGAGGATTGAACTGCTGGACGTGCCGGATCAGGTAGCGAAGCCACCATTGCAGCCCGGCCCAGCGTGGCGAGAGGTCCGGCTGGTCCAGCGCAACGGACAGCACGTCGGCTATGCTGCCTTGCTCGACCACAAAACTGCCGTCCATGAAGATGTCGCCGAGCGCCATTTCCGGGTCGAGTAGCAGCCGGCGCGCCGCGGCCCGGGTAACAAACCTGACAGCGACGGGCTTTCCGGTGCCGTCGCCGCAGGTGAAGCGGGTACCGTTCGCGGTGGTGAACGTGATCGATCCGCGACGGATGTACTGGCCGAGAAACAAACGCAACAAACGGTCCATGGAAATCACCCAATGACCCAATCACGCACAAGCCGGGCAGGAGGACTGTTCTCGGATGAGCGACGTTACCGTCTACCTAGCTCCCGGGTATTATGATAAGAGCGCATTTTCGCCTTTGCCAGTGCTCTGGTCGCAACGCTTCCATTCATAATTGTTCCCAATCACGCGGTTGCGCGATCTCGCCACTTCCATTCGGATAACAATCCGCTACAACGTGACCGCCGCAAACCCGGCGATTTCCCGCACCTGGAGGATGGAATGTTGAGCCGAGCGCTCAGTTTAGCGACGGCGATGCTTCTGATGGGCTTCGCGGCAGTCCCGGTACAGGCTCAAAATCTTGAAGCCGGCAAAACCCCGTCCCAGATCTTCTCGGGCACCTGCACTGCCTGCCACAAGAGCCCCCGCGGCCTGCTGAAGACCGTGGCGCCGGGCGCATTGCCCGGGTTCCTGCGGCAGCATTACACCACCAGCAGCGGCATGGCCGCTTCGCTGAGCGGCTACCTTGTGTCCAACGGTGCCTCCGACAAGCGCTATGACGACGGCCTGACCAAACAGGGCATCGAATCGCGCAGCGCGCCGAAACCGGGCCCGGGGACGAAGCCCGGTGCCGCGCCGGCCGCTGCTG
>DATCUS010000248.1:0-20652 GCA_036561845.1 Tardiphaga sp.
CACCGCGATCATCCTCGGCGTCAACGCCGTGGGCGCCGCTATGCCGCTGTTCGGCCACTCGGCGCTGCTGCTCGGCGCCTCGGCGCTGGTATTCGGCGTCGCCTTCTTCGCCGTAGTGGCCTCGACCACCGCCTTCGTCCGCTTCAACTATCCGCCGGCGGCCTGGCCCAAGGCCATCGCGGTGGTGACCATCGTGTTCGGCATCGGCCAGACGCTTGGCCCGATCGCGGTCGGCGCCATCACCGATGCAACCGGGAGTCTGACGTCGGCGCTGGTGGTGTCGGCGGCGACACTGGCCATCGGCGCCGCGGCTGCGGCATTCCAGAAGCCACTCAGCTCCCGCTGAAATCGTTGTAGCCCTGATCTTCCCAGTAGCCGCCCTTGTAGTCGTTGGTGACTTCCATCGCGGTCACGTATTTCGGGTTCTTGAAGCCGAGTTTTGTCGGCACGCGGATCTTCATGGGATAGCCATAGGCGCGCGGCAGAATCTTGTTGTCGAACTTGAACGTCATCTGGGTCTGTGGATGCATCGCGGTGGGCATGTCGAGGGAGCTGGTATACCCTTCGGCGCAGCGGAAATAGACCCATTTGGCGTTACTGTCGGCGCCGACCAGTCTGAGGAAATCGCGCAGTGGCGCGCCCTGCCACGAGCCGATGGCACTCCAGCCCTCGACGCAGATATGGCGCGTGATCTGGCTCACCTCAGGCAGCTTGTAGAGCTCCGGCAGCGTCCATGACTTCTTGTTCTGCACCAGGCCGGAGACTTCGAGTTTCCAGTCTCCGCCATCCACCTCCGGTGCCTCGTCCTCCTGGTAATAGGCATTGAACGGGAACGGCCGCTTGATGTCCTTTTCCGAGTAGGTCGGCGCCAGCGTGTTGGGATTGAAGATCGCCGCCTGCACGCCGTCGTTGAACTTGGAGATCTGCGCCAGCATGTTGTCGGCGGAAAAACTGTCGGAGACGTCGCAGCCGGTGAGAAGGGTCAGCGCACCCAGGCTGGCGCCGGACGCGATGAAGCGACGCCGGGACAGGTCGGGCATCAGTTTCGCGGCGTCTTTCGCCAGCAGCGTCTTGTCGACGCCGGGGATGATGAGGGAGCGGATTTTCCTGATCATGACGATTCTCCCTAGCGGCCGATGATCATGGCGCGCAGACTCCTGGGTACCAGCAGCGCCAGAGCGACGTGGACGACGAGGAACGCGCAGATCAGCGCCATCATGGCGAAATGCACATAGCGCGCAAAATCGTAGCCGCCGAACAAAGCGGTGAGATACTGGAACTGGACCGGCTTCCAGATCGACAGGCCGGACAGCACGATCAGGATGCCGACCACGATGATGCCGGCATAGAGCAGCTTCTGCACGTTGTTGTAGCGGGTGAGATCGTCATGCGAGAGCTTGCCGGTCAGTGCCGCCTTGGTATCGCTGAGCACGCCCGCCGGCGTGATCGGTAGCAGCTTCCTGCGAAAGCGGCCGGTGGCCAGACCCGCGACGAGATAGACGAGGCCGTTGACCATCAACAGCCACATCGCCGCGAAATGCCATTGAATGCCACCGCCGAGCCAGCCGCCCAAGGTGATCGAAGGCGAAAAGGTAAAATTGAACAGCGGCGATGCGTTGTAGATCTGCCAGCCGGACATGATCATCATGACCATCGCGGCGGCGTTGATCCAGTGCAGGACGCGCACCCAGGCCGGCTGGATCACCCTGGTAGTCGTGGCCTGCGTGGCATGGTGCTCGGTGGCTGACATGGTCGACATCGGAAGATCCGCCGCAAGGTTTCGATAGGGACTGTTCGTGGCCAATCTAGCATTTGTTACGTGGCATCACGTGACGTGTTTCCCCAGACGGCACAATTCCGATCACGAAAAAGCGAGCCGGGTTGCCCCGGCTCGCTTCTCGGCGTCCCTGGGGACGCACGCGCATCCTGTGGGGACAAGTCAGGGTGCGACCTCTGCCCCCGCAACAACCGGGGAATTCGCTTTTGTCTCTCTTCCTTCACCTCTCCCCGGTGGGGAGAGGTCGACTGGCTGAGCGCAGCGAAGCCGGTCGGGTGAGGGGGCTCAAAGACGGAGCTCAGCCCCCTCACCCGGATTGCTTCGCAATCCGACCTCTCCCCGGTGGGGAGAGGTGGAAAGCGTCATCGCTTCGATGAAGCTTATGCCTTCGGCATCAGCACGGTGTCGACCACATGGATCACGCCGTTGGACTGGTTGACGTCGGCGATGGTGACGGTCGAGGAGCCGCCCTTGGCATCGACGATCATGACCTTGCCGCCCGAAGCCTTCACGGTCAGCTCTTCGCCTTCGACGGTCTTCAGCTTCTGGCCATCCTTGAGGTCGGCGGCATTCAGCTTGCCGGCGACCACATGGTAGGTCAGGATCTTGGTGAGCGTGGCCTTGCTCTCGGGCTTCACCAGCGTGTCAACAGTGCCGGCCGGCAGCTTGCCGAAGGCGGCGTTGGTCGGCGCGAACACCGTGAACGGACCCTTGCTCGAAAGGGTGTCGACCAGGCCGGCGGCCTTCACGGCGGCGACCAGCGTGGTGTGATCCTTGGAGTTGACCGCGTTCTCGACGATGTTCTTGGACGGGAACATGGCGGCGCCGCCGACCATCACGGTCTTCTCGCCGGACATTTCGCTCTTCATCATTTTCTTGTCTTCGGCATTCGCGGGGGCCAGCAGGCTGCCGGTGATGGCGAGGGTGCTGAATGCGACGGCCGACAGAAGTGCAATGCGCTTGGACATGGATCGTCTCCCAAATGGATTTGAAATGACCAGCAGGTGCTGGTGCGTTGAAGGATTTTCACGGCGCCGCAGACTGCCTGGAGGACCGGACTGCGTCACCGATGCCCGAGCTACGGCAGCGTTTTCGACCGGTTTCAGAGGATATTTTTCGCCGCGACTGAAACTTTCCGGACCGGGCGACGTTCGCGCGAGTAAATTGCCTTCCGGCCCGTGTTCTTGCTAATGAACACGCGTCAGTTTGACGCGACCCTCCCCGGTCGCTCCCCGCCTCGAAAAATGCGTGACATCATGACCGCTGCATTGAACGCCAATCTGTTTTCCCGCCTGTTCGACGATCTCGACGATGCCGCCCGCTTGGCCATCGAAACCCCGGAAGGGCTGCGCATCACCTATGGCGACCTGATCGCGCTGTCCGGACAGATCGCGAATCTGCTGGTGAGCCGTGGCGTCAAGGTCGGCGACCGCGTCGCGGCGCAGACCGAGAAGTCGGTGCCGGGCCTCGTGCTGTATCTCGCCACCGTGCGCGCCGGCGCGGTCTATCTGCCGCTCAACACGGCCTACACGCTCAACGAACTCGATTACTTCATCAGCGACGCCGAACCCTCGCTGATCGTCTGCGATCCCGCGAAGGCCGAGGGCCTCGCCGCCATCGCCGCCAAGGTCGGCGCGAAAGTCGAAACCCTGGGTGCCGACGGCAAGGGCTCGCTGACCGACGCCGCGGCAAAGCAGAGGTCGGACTTCACGACGGTGCCGCGCGAAAATGACGATCTCGCCGCGATCCTCTACACCTCGGGCACCACCGGCCGCTCCAAGGGCGCCATGCTGACCCACGACAATCTCGCCTCGAACTCGCTGAGCCTGGTGGATTACTGGCGCTTCACCGACAAGGACGTGCTGATCCACGCGCTGCCGATCTATCACACCCACGGCCTGTTCGTGGCCAGCAATGTCACTTTGTTCGCGCGCGCCTCGATGATCTTCCTGCCGAAGCTCGATCCCGAACTCATTATCAAGTTGATGGCGCGGGCCACCGTGCTGATGGGCGTTCCGACCTTCTACACGCGGCTGCTGCAGAGTCCGAACCTGACCAAAGAGTCCACCGCGCATATGCGGCTGTTCATCTCGGGCTCGGCGCCATTGCTGGCGGAAACCCATCGCGAATGGTTCGCGCGCACCGGCCACGCTGTGCTGGAGCGCTACGGCATGACCGAGACCAACATGAACACCTCGAATCCCTACGACGGCGAGCGGGTCCCCGGCGCTGTCGGCCAGGCACTGCCCGGTGTCACCGTGCGCGTCACCGATCCGGAGACCGGCAAGGAACTCGCGCCCGACACGATCGGCATGATCGAGGTCAAGGGCTCCAACGTGTTCAAGGGCTACTGGCGGATGCCGGAGAAGACCAAGGCGGAATTCCGCGACGACGGCTTCTTCATCACCGGCGACCTCGGGAAGATCGACGCCAAAGGCTACGTCCACATTCTCGGCCGCGGCAAGGACCTGGTGATCTCCGGCGGCTTCAACGTCTATCCGAAGGAAATCGAGAGCGAGATCGACGCCATGCCCGGCGTGACCGAATCCGCTGTCATCGGCGTTCCGCATGCCGACTTCGGCGAGGGCGTCACCGCCGTGGTGGTCGCCAACAAGGGCGCCGACGTCACCGAGGCCGCTGTGCTCGGCGCGCTCGATGGCCGCATCGCCAAGTTCAAGATGCCGAAGAAGGTGATCTTCGTCGACGACCTGCCGCGCAATACCATGGGCAAGGTGCAGAAGAACGTGCTGCGCGACACCTATGCGGCGATCTACAAGAAGTAGGAGCGCTCTTTCTTCCTTCTCCCCTTGTGGGAGAAGGTGGCGCGGACGAAGTCCGCGACGGATGAGGGGTATTTTCAGGCTCCGGGTTTGTGGCTACCCCTCACCCGTCCGCGCTGCGCGCGTCCACCCTCTCCCACAGGGGGAGAGGGAAGGAAGAAAGAGAGCGGCCTACACTTCCCTCTCCTCATCCCTCCCCAGCCACGCATACAGCGCCGGCAGCACCAGCAGCGTCAGTAGCGTGGCGCTGATCAGGCCGCCGATCACCACCGTGGCGATCGGTCGCTGCACCTCGGCGCCGGTGCCGGTGGCCAGCGCCATGGGCACGAATCCCAGTGACGCCACCAGCGCCGTCATCGCTACTGGCCGCAGCCGCGTCAGCGCGCCTTCGGCGATCGCATCGAGCCGGGGCCGGCCCTGCGCCATCAGCTGCTTCACATAGGTCAGCATCACTAGGCCGTTCAGCACCGCGATTCCCGACAGGGCAATGGAGCCGACCGCCGCCGAAACCGAGAACGGAATGTCGCGCAGCCAGAGGGCGAATACACCGCCGGTCAACGCCAGCGGCACCGCGCTGAACACCAGCAGCGCGTCGCGCCATGAGCCAAGCGCACTTGTCAGCAGCAGCAGGATCAGCACGAAGCAGACCGGCACTACCACCGTCAGCCGGTCGCGCGCGGCCGCCAGATTCTCGAACTGCCCGCCCCAGCCCATCCAGTAGCCGGCCGGCAGCCGGATCCCGGCATCGATGGCGGCGCGCGCCTCGCCGACCACCGAGGCGATGTCGCGATCGCGGACATTGGCGGTGATCACCACGCGACGCTTGCCGTTGTCGCGGCTGATCAGGTTGGGCCCTTCGCTGAACCTGAACGCGGCAAGCTGGCCGAGCGGTACGGTGAGTGCCACGGCCCCCGCGGTCGGCAGCGACACCGGCAGGTTCTTGACCGCGTCGAGATCGCCGCGGATCTGTTCGGGCAGCCGCACCACGATCTCGAAATGCCGGTCGCCCTCGAACACGCTGCCCGCAGCGCGGCCGCCGATGGCGGTGCCGATGACCTCCTGCACGGCGCCGAGGCTGAGGCCGCGCCGCGCGATCTCCGCCTTGTCGACCGCGATATCGAGAATCGACAGGCCGCCGGCCTGCTCGACCTTGACGTCCACCGCACCCTTCGTGGCACGCAGGATCGCCGCGACGTCGTTGGCGACCTTCAGCAACGGTGCGAATTCATCGCCGAAGACCTTGATGGCGACATCGCCGCGCACGCCGGCGATCAGCTCGTTGAACCGCATCTGGATCGGCTGGGTGAACTCGTAGGCGTTGCCCGGCAGTTGCTGCACCGTCGCCTCGATCTGCGCCAGCAGCGCGTCCTTGCCGAGCTTCGGGTCCGGCCACCCGGTCTGCGGTTTCAGGATGATAAAGGTGTCGGAGGCGTTGGCCGGCATCGGATCGGACGCCACCTCCGCCGTACCGGTCTTGGAGAACACCATCGCCACCTGCGGCAGGCGCGCGATGGCCTTCTCGATGTCGAGCTGCATCGCCTGCGATTGCGCCAGGCTGGTGCTCGGAATCCGCAGGGCGTGCATGGCCAGATTCTTCTCGTCCAGGGTCGGGATGAACTCCTGGCCGAGCCGCGCGAACATCAGCAGCGCCAGAGCGAACAGCACCACGGCGCCGGCGATCGGCAGCATCGGCCGCCGCAGGGAGCGAGCCAGCGCCGGCGCATAGATACGCTTCAGCGTGCGCACCGCGGCGTTGTCGTGCTCCGAGATGCGGCCGGTGACAAGGATCGCTATCATCGCCGGCACAAAGGTCAGCGACAGCACGAAGGCTGCCGCGAGCGCCAGGATCACCGTCAGCGCCATCGGTTGAAACATCTTTCCCTCAACCCCGGTGAAGCTGAGCAGCGGCACATAGACCAGCATGATGATGGCCTGGCCGTAGACGCTGGGCCCGATCATTTCCTCCGCCGAGACCTGCACGGTGTGCAGCCGCTCCGGCACGGTGAGCCTCCGTCCGACGGCGCGTTGCTTCTCCGCAAGATGGCGCAGACTGTTCTCGGCAATGATCACGGCGCCGTCGACGATCAGGCCGAAATCCAGTGCACCGAGGCTCATCAGATTGGCGCTGATCCTGCCCTGCAGCATGCCTGCGGCGGTCATCAGCATCGTCAGCGGGATCACCAGCGCCGCAATCAGCGCTGCGCGAACGTTGCCAAGCAGCAGAAACAGCACCACGATCACCAGCAGCGCGCCTTCGCCGAGATTGCTGGCGACGGTGCGAATGGCGGAATCCACCAGTTGCGTGCGATCCAGCACCGTGGTGACGAGGATGCCTTCGGGCAGCGTGCGGCGCAGCTGCTGCAATTTCATGTCGACCGCGGCGGCCACCGTGCGGCTGTTGCTGCCGATCAGCATCAGCGCGGTGCCTATCACCACCTCCTTGCCGTTGGCGCTGGCGCTGCCGGTGCGAATCTCGCCGCCGATCTCGACCTGTGCCACGTCGCTGATCCGGACCGGCACCGTGCCGCGGGTGCTGACAACCACATTGCCGATGTCGGCAACACTCTCCAGCCGGCCGCCGGAGCGCACCACGATGCCCTCGCCGTTGCGATCGATGGTGCTGGCGCCGCGACTGACATTGTTGGCCTCGATCGCGCGATTGAGGTCGCCGAACGACAGGCCGAACGCCGCCAGCCTCATGGGATCGGGCTGCACCTGATACTGTTTAACATAGCCGCCGATCGCATCGACGCCAGCCACGCCGATGACGCCGCGGATCTGCGGCCGGATGATCCAGTCCTGTACCGTGCGCAGGTAAGCCGCGCGCGCGACCTCGGTGGTCAGCCGCTCGCCTTCCGGCGTGACGTAGACAGCATCGGCCGACGGCGCGAACGACACCGACCACATGTAGATTTCGCCGAGCCCGGTGGAAATCGGCCCCATCCGCGGGTCGACGCCCTCCGGCAGGCTGCTGCGCAGCTCGAGCAGCCGCTCGTTGACCTGCTGTCGGGCAAAGTAGACGTCGGTGTTTTCGGCGAACACCGCGGTGACCTGCGAAAAGCCGTTACGCGAGATGGAGCGCGTGTTCTCAAGCCCTGCGATGCCCGCCAGCGCGGTCTCGATCCGCAGCGTCACCTGCTTTTCAATTTCGGCCGGCGAGAGCGCCGGGGCCGTGGTGTTGACCTGCACCTGCTTGTTGGTGATGTCGGGCACGGCGTCGATCGGAAGGTGCAGCAGCGACCACGCCCCGAACAGCGCGATGCCGGCGCTCAGCAGCACGACGATCCAGCGCCGCAGGATCGACTGGGCAAGAATATACTTGATCATCTGCGGTCCTAGTGGTCGTGCGCGGCGCCGGCCTTGCCGAGGTCAGCCTTGAGGACAAATGTATTGGCGGTGGCGATGCGCTCGCCGGGCTTGAGACCGCTGGTCACTTCGACGACCTGGCCATCGCGCCGGCCGGGCGTGACCTTGCGGACCTCGAAGCCGGCGTCGTTGCTGACGAACACGACGCTGTCGCCTTCCAGCGTCTGTAACGCCGCCTTCGGCACCACCACACTCGCCGGCGTCTGTTCGATCGCGATTTCCGCGGTGACGAAGGCGCCGGGCCGCCAGCGACGATCCGCATTGTCGACGGACGCCACCACCCGCGCCGAACGGGTGTCCTTGTCGAGCAGCGGGCTGATGAACATCACCGTGGCCGCCGACGGCGGGCCGCCCGGGCCGGCAGTGATACGGATCGACTGACCTTCGCGGATATCCGCGAGATCGGCCGTGGACGCAGCGAGCTCGGCCCACACCACGCTGAGATCGACGATCACGAACAGCTCGCTCTCCTGGCCTTCGCGTCCCACCAGCGAGCCCAGCTCGACGCGGCGCTCGGCAATGCGGCCGGCGATCGGCGCGCGCAGCTCCTGCCGGCGCAGCGTTTCCACCGGTTGCTGCGGCAGCACCTCGATCTGTTCGGCGGTCAGGCTCAGCGCGAACAGCTTCTGCCGCGCCAGCTCCAGCTTGATGCGCGCATCCTCGAAGGTGGTGCGCGCGCGCAGAAAGTCGTTCTCGCTGAGGACCTTGCCGTCCCACAGCGATTTCGAGCGGGTGAACAATGTCTGCTGCAGGTCGAACACCAGCCGGGCGGCAAGATAGTCGCTCTTCGCATCGGCCACCTCGCGGCTTTCGATCACCGCGACCACCTCGCCGGCGACGACGGTGTCGCCGAGCCGCTTGCGCAGTTCGGCGACGGTGCCCAGCAGGCGCACCGCGACGCGCGCGATGTGATCGCCGCTCGGCACGATCGAACCGGGCAAGGTCATTCGTCGGCTCAGAATGCCGCTGCCCACGTCTTCGATGGCGAATTTTCCGGCCTCGACCTGCGACGTCGCGAGCTTGATCGCGGTCTCGGCGGCGTGGTCCGGGGCCTGTGGTTTGTCGTCATGCGCCCGCAGCGGCGCCGCGCCAAGCGCAAGCGCGGCTGCCAGCCAAAATATTCTGATCATTGGAATCCATCCCGCAACGAGCGCGCGCCCGTGCTGTCCAGCCAAACATCCATGCATACGGACCACCCGCCGTCGCAACGACGGCGGGTGGACCTACGGTCTCATCGGACCGCGTGGACGGTCAGGCGCGTGGAGGTTTGAACAGCGGCAGGCGAGCAAGCGCGGCCGGCAACGGCTCCTGGCCGTAAGCGGGCGCGCGCGGGGTGACATCGGCAGGCAGGGCAATGGCGGCGGAGGTCTGCGCCGTGACATGCGACAGGCAATGGCCGCTGTGGGCGGGCAGTTGCTGGTCCGGCATATCCGGCGGCGCGCCGGCATCGTTGACCGTCATCACCGCGACGGAATCGGCGGCGGCGAACGCGATGCCGCAGCCGGCGCAGTGGATCAACGACAGCAACAGGCCAAGCGTCAGTATCAGCACGAACGGCAGCCGTCGCAGACGACTCCCTGTTCCTGCCTTCACTGCGAATGTACCTGCCTGCATCATCCTGCGTTCATTCAACCCGCCGATATGGCGTTTTCAAGGTTTGATCACACCACGTGATCCGGCGCCAGCGCGCAGGGCGAGTTGCGATCGGTCTCGACCTGGATGGTGGCGTGCTCGATGCCGAAATCGCGATGCAGGCGGCGCGCCACTTCCATCAGCCAGGCGTCGCCGGGCGAACCTGCCGGAATCACCAGGTGGCAGGTCAGCGCGACCTCGGTGGTGCTCATCGGCCAGATGTGCAGGTCGTGGACCTGGACCACGCCGCTGCACCGTTCGAGATAATCGCGCACGGCATGGGGATCGATGCCCCGCGGCACCGCGCTCAGCGACATCGCGGTGGAATCGCGCAACAGGCTCCAGGTGCCCCAGATGATGACGCCGGAAATCACCAGGCTGACCGCCGGATCGAGCCAGTTCCAGCCGGTAAACAGGATGACCAGGCCGGCGATCACCACACCGGCCGACACGGCGGCGTCAGCCACCATGTGCAGATAGGCGCCGCGGATATTGAGGTCGCCCTTGCGGCCCGACGCGAACAGCCAGGCGGTGACGCCATTGATGACGATGCCGATGCCGGCCACCACCATCACCGTGACGCCAGCCACCGGCTCCGGAACGAGCAGGCGCTGGATGGCCTCCCAGGCGATGGCGCCCACGGCCACCAGCAGGAACACCGCATTGAACAATGCCGCGAGGATCGACGAGCCGCGCAGCCCATAGGTGAAACGCGGCGATGGCGCCCGCTTTGACAGGATCGCCGCGGTCCACGCCGCCATCAGACCAAGCACGTCGGACAGGTTATGCCCGGCGTCGGCCACCAGCGCCATCGAGCCGGAGGAATAGCCATAGATCGCCTCCACCACGACGAAGACGCTGTTGAGGCCGATGCCGATGGCAAAGGCCGCGCCGAAACTGGCGGGTGCATGTACATGGCCAGCGCCGGGCGCGTGAGCGTGCGGGTGATCGTGGTCGTCGTGATCGTGGGCGTTCATGCCCCGGCATAAACAGCAGAACGGAATCGAATACTATCACGCCCCACATCACGGGGACGCGGACGAGCCCTGGAGTTTGTTCCGCCTGTTGGAATGGCGCGAAGCACAGCTTGAGTACGCCCATGCCCTTCATAGTGTACGGGCGCGAAACTTCGCCCTCTGCTGTCGGCTCTGCCGCCGGTGCGGCGGAAAGAACAAGAAATCCTGGAGGGAACCCATGAGAACCATCGGAAAGCTGAAGCCATTCGCTGCCGCGTTGTTGTTTGCCGGACTGGGCCATCCGGCGCTCGCACAGGCGGAAGGCCCCAAACCGCCGATCGTGCTGGACTCAACGGGGGCTTTTGAAGTCGGGGGCAGAGTCATCAGCAAGCCGGATGACCCTAGCCAGACCCTGTCCTGCGACCACGGCTACGTCGAGTACTTCATTCCCGCCAAACGGCGCAGCGTCGGCCTGATCATGTGGCACAGTTCGAGCACCAAGGTGTGGGAGAACAACTGGGAGGGCGGCGAAGGCTACAAGAGCATCTTCCTGCGCAAGGGATACCCGGTTTACCTATGGGATGGCCCGCGCGTCGGCCGCGCCAACTGGAGCTGCGAGCCGGTCACTTATACGCCCGACTATTTCGACCAGCGCAATTTCGCCGCCTGGCGTTTCGGCATCACCTATCCGAACTGGCATCCGGGCCTGCAATTTCCGACGGCCAATGCCGAGGCCTGGAACCAAGCGACACGCGCCCGCTACGATGAGTTCGACACCCTCGAGAATGCCTTGCTGCAGGCCGAGGCCGGCGGCCAGGCCATCGACAAGATCGGGCCAGTCATCGCCCTGACCAATTCCGCCGGCGGCTGGCGCGCACTGCTGTCGGCGCTGAAGGCCAGGAGCGGGAACATGCGGGGCATCGTGGCCTATGAAACGCCGGGATTCGTGTTTCCGGAAGGAGAAGGGCCTGCCCCCGAGCCCAAGGCGCCGTACGGGCCCAATTCCGTGCCGCTGTCGGAATTCATGAAGCTCACCAAGTTTCCGATCCAGATGGTGTTCGGCGACTACACCGACACGCGCCCCATCTGGGCAACGTCAGTCAAGCTGGCGCGGACCTTCTGCGAGATCGTCAATCGTCACGGCGGGGATTGCGAAGTCTTGCTGCTTCCCGATGCCGGTCTGCGCGGCAATTCGCACATCGCGTTTGCCGATCTCAACAACCAGGCCGTTGCCGACGAGCTATCAAAATGGCTGCATCGCAAGGGCCTCGACAAGTTCGCGCAGGAATAGCGACTACAGCAGCGCGATGACGAAGCGGCTGCCGACGATGAACAGGTAGCAGCCGAAGGCGGTTTCCAGCGTCCGCTTCGACATGGCATGCGCCGCCCTGACACCGAGTGGCGCCACCATCAGGCTGGTCGGCATCACCAGGGCGGCGCCGATCAGCGACACATAGCCCAGCGCGAACGGCCATTGCAGCGGGACGACCGCGGGATAGAGCGCCGCGGCCGGCCAGCCCGCATAGACATAGCCGAGCGCGCCGGGGATCGAGATCAGCACCGCCAGTGCCGCGGACGTCGCCACCGACTGATGGATGGTGCGGCCGTGAAACGTCATCAGCAGGTTGGAAAACAGGCCGCCGCCGATGCCCATCAGCGTCGACAGCAGGCCGATGACGAATCCATAGGCCTTCATCAGAGCGCCCTGCGGCATCTCCTCGCCGAGCCGCCAACTGTCCTTGCCGAGCAGCAGCCTTGCCGCCGCCGACCACGCCACCGCCACGAACACGATCTTGAACAGCCGCTCCGGCGCGTAGCGGGCGATCACGCTGCCGAGGATCACGCCGGCCAGCACCGGCAGCCACCATTGCCGGATGATCGCATGATCCACCGCGCCGCGGGCGTGATGGGCGCGCCAGGAACGGATCGAGGTCGGGATGATGATCGCCAGCGAAGTGCCGATGCACAGCGGCATCCGCACCTCCAGCGGCACGCCGGCGAGGCGGAAGCATTCGTAGAACACCGGCACCAGGATGGCGCCGCCGCCGATCCCGAACACCCCGGCGAGAAAGCCCGCCAGCGCGCCGACGCCGATCAGCAGCACGGCCAGTTCCAGCAGTTGCGAAAGGTCGAGCCCGGCCATGCCATGTTCCATTTGCGCGCGACCCTTGTGAATCGCGCTTCACCGCCGATTGCCATCAACACCGGCGAGCGCTGTCAACAGCTGCAAATGCAAGGCTCATCCGAAGCTATGAACCAGCATTCGAAAAATGCAATTTCGGCGTTGCACTGGCTGTTTCGACTTCGTAAATAGAATTGCTCTACGCGATCCCCCAGGGCGCTTTCGCTCGCCCGCCAACCTGTCAAAGTTGCTGATGACCGCCAGGATCGAACGCCCTCTTTCGCCGCATTTGCAAGTCTACCGCTGGACCCTGACGATGGCGCTGTCCATCGTCCATCGCGCCACCGGCGTCGCGCTTTATGCCGGCACCCTGCTGCTGGCCTGGTGGCTGATCGCCGCCGCCTCGGGTCCCACTGCCTACGCCAATGTGCAGGCCTTTACCGGCAGCTTCATCGGCCGCTTCATTGCCTTCGGCTACACTTGGGCGCTGATGCATCACATGCTGAGCGGCATCCGCCATTTGGTCTGGGACCTCGGCTACGGTTTCAAGGCCTCGGAGCGCGAATGGCTGACCTGGGCGGCGCTGATCGGCGGCATCGCGCTGACCGTCGTGCTGTGGGTCGCCGCCTATGCCCTAGGAGGCGGACGATGAGCGCACCTGACAAGCATTCCGTCAAATCGATGCGTACACCGCTCGGCCGCGTCCGCAGTCTTGGTTCGTCGCATTCCGGCACCAGCGACTTCTGGCGTCAGCGCATCACGGCAGTGGCCATGGTGCTGCTGATGATCCCGGTGATCGTGATCGTGATGATGCTGCTCGGCCGCAACCAGGCCGGCGCCGCACAGATCCTCGGCTCGCCATTCGTCGCGCTCATCATGCTGTTGTTCATCATTGCCAGCGTCTGGCACATGAAAATCGGCATGCAGGTCGTGCTGGAAGACTACGTGCAGAACGAAAAGCTGAAGCTGGTCTCGATCATGGCCAACAACTTCTTCTCGGCCGCCGTCGCGCTGGCCTCGATCTACGCCATCCTCAAATTGTCATCTGGAGTGTAGCGCATGGCCGCGAACGGCAACGGCGCCAACGGGGCGGGCATCGCCGCCTACCCGATTGAAGATCATACCTACGACGTCGTCGTGGTGGGCGCCGGCGGCGCCGGCCTGCGCGCTGTGGTCGGCTGCGGCGAGGCCGGGCTGCGCACCGCCTGCATCACCAAAGTGTTTCCGACCCGCTCGCACACTGTCGCGGCGCAGGGCGGCATCTCCGCCTCGCTCGGCAACATGCATCCGGACGACTGGCGCTGGCACATGTACGACACCGTCAAGGGGTCGGACTGGCTGGGCGACCAGGACTCCATCGAATACATGGTGCGCAACGCGCCCGACGCCGTCTACGAGCTCGAACATTGGGGCGTGCCGTTCTCGCGCACCGAGGACGGCAAGATCTATCAGCGCCCGTTCGGCGGCATGACGCTGGACTACGGCAAGGGCCAGGCGCAGCGCACCTGCGCCGCCGCGGATCGCACCGGCCATGCCATGCTGCACACCATGTACGGCCAGGCGCTGCGCCACTCCGCCGAATTCTACATCGAATTTTTCGCCATCGACCTGATCATGGACGACCAGGGCGTCTGCCGCGGCGTGATCGCGCTCAAGCTCGACGACGGCACGCTGCACCGGTTTCGCGCCCAGACTACGATCCTGGCCACCGGCGGTTACGGCCGCGCCTATGCCTCCTGCACCTCGGCGCATACCTGCACCGGGGACGGCGGCGCCATGGCCTTGCGCGCCGGGCTGCCGCTGCAGGACATGGAGTTCGTCCAGTTCCACCCGACCGGCATCTACGGCTCGGGCTGCCTCGTCACCGAAGGCGCGCGCGGCGAGGGCGGCTATCTCGTCAATTCCGAAGGCGAGCGTTTCATGGAGCGCTATGCGCCGTCCGCGAAAGATCTCGCCTCGCGGGACGTGGTCTCGCGCGCGATGACCATCGAAATCCGCGAAGGCCGCGGCGTCGGCAAGAAGAAGGACCACATCTTCCTGCACCTCGACCATCTCGATCCCAAGGTGCTGCAGGAACGCCTGCCCGGCATCTCCGAGTCGGCAAAGATCTTCGCCAATGTCGACGTCACCCGCGAGCCGATCCCGATCGTGCCGACCGTGCACTACAACATGGGCGGCATCCCCACCAATTTCCACGCCGAGGTGCTGACCAAGAAGAACGGCGACGACAATGCCGTGGTGCCCGGCCTGATGGCGATCGGCGAGGCGGCCTGCGTCTCGGTGCATGGCGCCAACCGGCTTGGCTCCAATTCGCTGATCGATCTCGTGGTGTTCGGCCGCGCGGCGGCGCTGCGTTGCGCCGAAAAGCTGACATCGAACGGCAAGCAGCCGGAACTGCCGGCCGATTCCGCCGACAAGGCACTCGGGCGGCTCGATCATTATCGCTACGCCTCGGGCGGCACGCCGACGGCAAAGCTGCGCGACAGCATGCAGCATGTGATGCAGAACAATTGCGCGGTGTTCCGTACCGGCGAGATCCTGCAGGAAGGCCAGAACCTGATCCACAAGGTGCATGGCGGCATCGGCGATATCTCGGTGACCGACCGTTCGCTGACCTGGAATTCGGACCTGGTCGAGACGCTCGAATTCGACAATCTGATCGTGCAGGCGGTGGTGACGATGGATTCGGCCGCCAACCGCTCGGAAAGCCGCGGCGCGCACGCGCGCGAGGATTTCCCCGATCGCGACGACAAGAACTGGATGAAGCACACGCTGGCCTGGATCGACGGCAAGGGCGCTACGTCGATCGATTATCGCCCGGTGCACGACTACACCATGACCAACGACGTTCAGTACATTCCGCCGAAGGCGCGGGTGTATTGATGACAAGAGCAGCAGGAATTACCGTCCTGACTGTACTTGCCACGCCTGCATTTGCCGCGGGAGACGCTTTTGAGGGCGCGCCCTGGTGGATCATTGCTGTCTTTTATGGGGTCTCCATTGCTGTGCTCGCCCTTCTAGCTGCCGGCCTCGGGTTTTTTCTCCAGGGGGTTTTGCAGTTACGAACCGCCTTGGTTGCGTTGATGATCCTTTCCGGGGTTTTTCTGGGTTGGCTTGCAACAAGTCAGGGTCTTGAGAAAACGGCGCGTATCCTGCCGCTATTCGCGTTCACTTTGGCGCTGGCCGGCCCGCCGTTTGGGTTGGGATGGTTCATCGGACTAAGAGACGCGACGCGTCGGTCAAATCGAAAGCTGGCACTCAACGCTGGAAGCAATCATGGTTGAATTCGCACTGCCAAAAAATTCAAGAATCACCGGCGGCAAGACCTGGCCGAAGCCGGCCGGCGCGACCGAGACGCGCGAGTTCAGGGTTTATCGCTGGAATCCGGACGACGGCAAGAATCCGGGCGTCGATACCTATTACATCGACACCCATGATTGCGGGCCGATGGTGCTGGACGGCCTGATCTGGATCAAGAACCACATCGACCCGACGCTGACCTTCCGCCGCTCCTGCCGCGAAGGCGTCTGCGGCTCCTGCGCCATGAACATCGACGGCCAGAACACGCTGGCCTGTACCAAATCGATGCACGACGTGGCGTCCGGCGGCGCGGTGAAGATCAACCCGCTGCCGCATCAGCCGGTGGTGAAAGACCTGGTGCCGGACCTGACCAATTTCTACGCGCAATATGCCTCGATCGAGCCGTGGCTGAAGACCACGACGCCGACGCCGCAGAAGGAATGGAAGCAGAGCCACGAGGACCGCGAAAAGCTCGACGGCCTCTACGAGTGCATCCTGTGCGCCTGCTGCTCGACCTCGTGCCCGAGCTATTGGTGGAACAGCGAGCGCTTCCTCGGCCCCGCGGCGCTGCTGCAGGCGACGCGCTGGGTCAAGGATTCGCGCGATGAAGCCACCGGCGAGCGGCTCGACAATCTTGAAGACCCGTTCCGGCTCTACCGCTGCCACACCATCATGAACTGCGCCAAGGCCTGCCCGAAGAGCCTCAATCCGTCCGAGGCGATCGCCGAACTCAAGCTGAAGATGGTCGAGCGGCAGATCTAGACTTCGTCACGATACTCCCCACCTTCAGCGGCTGGAACAACCTCTCCGCTTTTCGGACAAGCGTAAGCGTGCCCGGGCATCGCGGGCGGCGTCCTTCGCAATCGGTTTCATTCGGGAGTACGCCATGACGGCGCTGTCCATCCTCGATCTCGTCCGCGTCACCGAAGAAACCGATGCGCGCGGCGCGCTCGACAACGCCCGCGATGTCGCCGTTCATGCCGAGGCCTGGGGCTATCGCCGCATCTGGGTGGCCGAACATCACAACATGCCGGGCATCGCCAGCGCCGCGACATCGGTCGTGATCGGCCATATCGCGGCCGGCACAAAGACCATCCGGGTCGGCGCCGGCGGCATCATGCTGCCGAACCATGCGCCCTACGTCATCGCCGAACAGTTCGGAACGCTGGAGCGGCTGTTTCCGGGCCGCATCGACCTCGGGCTGGGGCGCGCTCCGGGCACCGACCAGCTCACGCTGCGCGCGCTCCGCCGCACCAATGAGGCGGCCGAAAATTTCCCGCAGGACGTTCTCGAAGTGCAGGCGTTCCTGGCTCCGGCCGGTCCCAATCAGCGCATCCAGGCGGTGCCGGCGGCGGGAACGGACGTGCCGCTGTGGATCCTCGGATCGAGTAATTTCGGCGCGATGCTCGCGGCCGAGCTCGGGCTTCCTTATGCCTTCGCCTCGCATTTCGCGCCCGAACTGCTGATCCCGGCGCTGGAGATCTACCGCAGCCGCTTCAAACCCTCCGAGCAGCTCGACCGTCCCTATGCGATGGTGGGGGTCAACGTCATCGCCGCCGCCAGCGATGACGAAGCGCGCCGGCTGGCGACGACGCAGCAGATGTCTTTTGCGAATATCTTCCGCGGCGCGCGCGGCCTCAGCCAGCCGCCGATCGACGATATCGAAAGCTACTGGTCGCCGGCGGAAAAAGCGCAGGCGATGCGGATGCTCGCCCGCTCCATCGTCGGATCGCCCGCTACGGTCCGCTCCGGCATCGATGCGCTCGTTGCGGAAACCGGCGCCGACGAACTGATCGTCGTGTCCGATGTCTACGATCACCCGACCCGGCTGCGCTCGTTCGAGCTCATCGCCAATGCCGCCGGCATTGCCTCCTGACCGCATTCTTTCGGCTTAGACGGCAATGCCGGAATTGGCCCGGTTCCATCCACTCCCCCGCCTGTCGGAGATCAACGAGATCGTCCGCGGCATTCCGGACGCCGCCATCAGGTCGCGCGAAGAGGTGCTGCATCACCGGCTGAAGCAGCTCGCGGCTTCGCTGCCGCAGCTGAAGTCGGCGTGGATTTTCGACGCGCGGGACAAAACCGGTTATGCATGCGCCGCTTTCTCATCGACAAGGACACCCATTTGACTCCCGACAACGATCCTTCGCCGCCGCCGTTCGGCGCGTTCGCACCGAACGCCGCGCAGGCGGCGGTCATATCGCTGGCGCAACGCTCGCGGCTGAAGCGCGGCGCGTTCCGCCCGATGCTGTCGCGGCTGGTCAACCTGTTGCGTGCGGGGCCGGTCGACGTGCAATATCAGGGCGCGTCGTTTCGATTCCATCATCAGGCCAGCGCCACCGAACGCGGCGGGCTGTTCAATCCCGCCTACAATCTCGAAGAACTGGATTTTCTGCGCGCGCACACGCCGGCCGGCGGCGTGTTCGTCGATATCGGCGCCAATGTCGGCACCTATGCGATGGTGCTGGCGCGTCACGTCGGCGCCAACGGAAAAGTGGTTGCGGTCGAGCCGCATCCGGTCATCCATGCGCGGCTGGCATTCAATCGGGCCGCATCAAATTTCACGCAGGTTTTTCTGGTGGCCGCAGCCGCCGGAGATTCCGACGCGGAACTGATGATTGCGACCGACGGCGACAACCTCGGCGCCAGCCACATCGTGTCGGGCGATGCCAACAGCAACGCGATCAAGGTGCCGTCATTGCGGCTGCAGCGCATCCTCGATGAGGCCGGCGTCTCGCATGTCGATGCGCTGAAGATCGATGTCGAGGGCTATGAAGACCGCGTTCTGACCGGCTTCTTTGCCGACGCGCCGCCATTACTATGGCCGCGCGCTGTTGTGATCGAACATTTGTCGCGGAACGAATGGCTCGCCGACTGCATTGGCGATATGCTGGCACGCGGTTATGCCGAGATCGGCAGGACCCGCAGTAATACGCTGCTGCTGCGCAGTTGAATTCGCCTGCGTCAGATCATGATCAAACAGGAGATTTTGATGATCGACCATGTCGGCTTTCCGGTTTCCGATTATGAGCGCGCCAAGGCGTTCTATCTGAAAGCGCTGGCGCCGCTAGGCTACGGCCTGGTGATGGAAGTGACGCAGGAACAGACCGGTCACGACCCCGCGGCGGGCTTCGGCGCTGACGGCAAGCCTGATTTGTGGATCGGCGGCGAGGGCGGATTGAACAAGCCGCTTCACGTCGCGATCGTCGCAAAGAACCGCGCCACCGTCGACTCCTTCTACAACGCAGCAATGGCGGCCGGCGGGCGCGACAACGGCGCGCCGGGCATCCGCGCGCATTATCACCCCAATTACTATGGCGCTTTCGTGCTCGACCCCGATGGACATAACATCGAAGCCGTATGCCACGCGGCCGAGTAGCGGTTCCAGTCCGCCGGAACGGAACATCGTTGTATCGCGGCCGTTGTCCCTGCTGGAGCCAAGGCTCCAGTTTTGTTTCGAGGCGTTTTCTTCACGCGAACCGGTATCCACTTCGCTCGAAAACGCCAGGCAATGAAGGGAGCAACGACATGGCCAATGACAATGCACGCGATGTGGACCGCGCCTGGGAGCTGATGAAGAAAATCGGCTTTGCGATGCTGGTCACCCGCGACGGCGACAAGCTGCGCGCGCGGCCGATGAGCGCCTATCTCGAACGCGAGAACAATGCGATCTATTTCTTGACCGACGCGCGCCGCCACAAGGACGAGGAAATCGCCCGCAATCCCGGCATCAACCTGTCATTCGCCGACGCCGGAGACCAGAAATACGTCTCCGTCACCGGTACCGCCGTGGTCTCCAACGACCGCACCAAGATCAAGCAGTTGTTTTCGACACCGGCGAAAGCCTGGTGGGATTCGGCTGAGGACCCGAATATTCGCGTACTGAAAATCACACCTGACGATGCCGAGTTCTGGGATTCGCCGGGCACCGTCATCAGCTATGTGAAGATGGCGGCAGCTGCGGCGACCGGCACACGTCCTGATATCGGCGACAACCGCAAGGTGGCGATGTAGTGCCGATCGAGCCAATCGAACCACCCGAAATACCTCCTCC
This sequence comes from Tardiphaga sp., assembly GCA_036561845.1. Lineage (GTDB taxonomy): Bacteria > Pseudomonadota > Alphaproteobacteria > Rhizobiales > Xanthobacteraceae > Tardiphaga. The sequence goes on from DATCUS010000248.1 coordinate 19,988, forward strand.
GACGCCGGGCCAACCGACCGAGCCGCCGCAGGAGAGTCCGCCGGGCAATCCTCGCCCCGAGGTGCCTCCGCCAGTGCGTGAGCCCGGCGGATCGCCGACGCCGGATGAACTGCCAGGCAAGTTTCCCGATGAGTCGCCGGTGCGGGGACCGCAAGGCCCGCGGACGCCTTCTCCTGCAACCGATAGCTGACGCTGCGGCTGCGGGCCGGAATCAAATATCGGATTCCGGCGTTTCCGATTCGTGTCGGGGACAATGTCGTGCAGGGGGCAAAGTACGATTTGAGATCATCGTCTGAATGCGCAATGAACAACGGCGCATTGCCACCTTCCACGTTCAGAAATAAAAACAAATCCATCTTTTAGGGCCGCCACATTGCGGCCTAATGCTTATTTGTTGATCGACAAACCTGATTACCAGTGATTTGCCGGGGATCTACATCATCATGATCAAACTTCGTCTCGTGCTGCTTGCGACGACCACCCTTACCGCGATGCAGTTTGCAAGCCATACGTCGCACGCCCAGACCGCGCCGCTGGTTGTGGCGCAAGCCAAGGACGAGGTCGGTCCCGACGGCAGACCCAAGGCGCCGCCGAAGGCAGCGCCACCGCCGGCAAGGCCGGCCCCACCTGCTGCGGCACCGCCCCATCCGGCACCGCCTCCCGCT
>DATCUS010000249.1:0-26845 GCA_036561845.1 Tardiphaga sp.
CGACGCGGACGGCGCGCGCGCAGCGACAGGCCGGCGAGGAAATCCACCAGCGCAATGAGCGTCAGCAGAAAGAAGGTGGAGGTGCCGAACTGCGGCAGCAGCAGGAATTCCGCGGCGGCGCCGCCGAACACGATCAGCGACAGGAAATGATCGGTAAAATACCTCGCGCCGGGGTGCCGGGCCTTCATCACCTCGAGCAGCAACAGCACGACGCCGAACGCCAGAAGCACGTCGCTGAGCGTCACCGGCCAACTTGCGCCGGACATCAGCGGCAGCGTGATCAGCGGCGCCGAAAGCGACAGGCCGGGCATCAGGAACACGATGATGTTGCAGATCGCCAGCGGGATCAGCAGCAGCGGAAACATCGGCGAGGCCTTTTTGCAAGCGAGGAACGAGGGAGCCATACCACTGTCAGGCGGCGCCTGATATGACGGGTCCGCAAGAGCGCAGTAACTCGACAGTTGGAGCGAATTCGGGCGGAAATACAGTTTGCCTGTACCCGCCCGCTCGCGCTTCGGCCCGCTTGACGATGCCGGGACCCGAACCTTGAAAGTACCTCGAGGCACGCCGCAGATGCGGCGCGGCCTCAGACGGCAATCAGGATTCTTTCTTCTTCAGGACCTGACGGCCCTTATACATGCCGGTCTTCAGATCGAGATGATGCGGACGGCGCAGTTCGCCGGAATCCTTGTCTTCCGCATAGGTCGGCTTCTTGAGCGCATCGGCTGAACGGCGCATGCCACGTCGCGACGGCGATGTTTTTCTTCTCGGAACGGCCATGGGATGGTCCTTGCAGGTCTATTCTGTTGGTGCGGTTTTCATCCGCGAACGGACGGCCCGGCGCGGGTGGCGCAGGCAAAATCGCTGATAAGGCCGCGCTTATAACGGAAGGAGGACGGCAAAGCTAGGGCGCCGGCGCGGGAAAATGGCGCCTTCGGTGACTGAATATCCCGGGATTCCCGGTTCGCCCGCGGCGCCCCCGTGGCAGATCAGGACTTCGGCGCCCACGGGGCGTAAATATGCCAAATTACCGGATTCAGTCGGGTTTCTCGGCCCGCACCGGGTTCCATCGACAAGATGAAGCCGCCTGCTTCAAGCATCTGGCCCAAACAAGGCGTCCAATGACGGACCATGCGCCCGAAGCGATGACGTGACCGGCCCGCCCTCGACCTGGACGGCGTCCCGGAGATCCACACCCCTCTCCCTGGATCCCTCGCGAGTGGCCCGCCTTGGCGCCCGCGATGCAGCAGTCGACCCGCGACGATTCCGACGAGGCGGGCCTATCGTTGTCGCGTCATGCTCGCCGCGAGAATGTCCGCCCACATCTTTGCATGCTGCTGCGTTCCCTGGTGCGTCATATGGCAGCCGTCGGATCTTGCTGACGCAGTTATTCGATCGGTGTCAGGACCTGCAAAGACCCCCAGAGATGGATTCGGAATGCTCTTCTGGGCCGACCTGATGATTTCATCGGGATTTCCGCCGCATCGCGTCGCCGTCGCAACATAGATCGGGGCTGTGACGTCGGCTGCTCGCAGCCCGGCGATAATTTCAAGATAGTTGCGGATATATGAAAGTCGCCCCGCTTCTCGCATCGCAGCCGTGACGTTGAGAATTGTTCCGTCTTCGGCGCCACCGGTGGTGAATGCAAAGGCGTTAAACTCGCCCTGGTGCCAAAGAATGGAGGTCGGCTCGAACCTGGCATCGCGAAGTCCTGCGATTGCCAACAGCAAGATTTCAAAATACTTGCCACCCCGCGCGCGCCACTCTTCGAGGTACGTTCCACCGATTGCGACGGGCGCTATCAGAATATTCTTGTGTAGTTTTAGCGCGATCAACTCGTCGCCGAGGCGAACCGCCACGTTCTCTCCGTTGCCGGCCGTACCGAGAAGCGGATTTCGGGCGATGTAGCATTTTCCATCGAGATAGTTGTAGTTGTAAAAAACGTTGCTTGGCTGATAAAGCCGCCCGGTCGCCTTGTCGGGCGCCCCGGTGTTGGAGATGTTGGATTGCCCTGCGGTGACGATGACGCCCAGCCCCTCGCGGGGAATATTCTCGCACGGAAAACCGACGGCAGCCTTGATGGTAGCTGCGTCATTGGATGGCAAGCACCGGGACGCGTGACCGCCTGCGATGAAATCCGCGTCAGAACCGTAAAGCGCCCTTGCAAGCGTTCGTCCCCTGAGAAGTTCATTAACTTCCTTTACGTTGCTTGCTGCATCGATTCTGCGGTCGGTATCGTCAAAAACGTTGCCCCTGCTGCGAACTCGCTCGACGAGAGCAAGGAAGCTGGCATTCGTCGACAGCGGCCCGGCCTTGCACTGCGCGCAATTGGCGTCTCGAGCTCTGGAGGACGTCGTGGGCAGACAGGCGTCTCGTTCCGGCCATACCTGGGCCGAGGCTTCGGACCAACCGGACGCACCAAGCAAACAGAGGAAGGCGGCAACCGGTAGATAACCCATTCGTCCCATAACAAATTCCATGTCTGCGGCAGACGCATCTTGCGCATGCCCCACCGCTGCCGCAACACTGAAATTCCCGACTGATCCAGGCCAGACAGGCGGTCCGGCCGGACTTCATCATCCCTCGAGCCCGATGTAAGGTCGGGGATGAATCAATCCCGAATCGCTCGCTGGCTTTCCAGCCTCCCGTCTCCGGGCTGGCTTCCTGTCGTGCTCTTGCTGCTGGCCACAGCGACAATCGGCCCTTTGCTAGGCGGGATCAGCCGCCCGTTGTTCGTTCTAGGTTGCCTTGCTACCGGCGTGCTCGCCTGGAAAAGAAGCCCGGCAGCGCATGTTCAGTCGGCGATTATTCTTTTTGCGTTTGCGCCCTTCGTTCGACGACTGGTCGACGTGTCAGCCGGCTTTGACCAATCGAGTATCATGCTCATCGGGCCGCTCGTCTTCATTCTGGTGCCACTGCCGGAATTGTGGCGGATGTCCGCAGCACATCTCCGAAATCCGTGGCTGACATTCCCCGTCATCATCCTGTGTTGTATCGGCTACGGCGCTTCTCTATCGATTTTCCAGGGCGATTGGTTCAATGCCGCAAATGGCGCCGTCAAGTGGGCAAGCCCGGTATTGTACGCGATAGCGCTTCAGCAGAAAGACGGCTCGAGCGACGAGATGGTGAACGCGGTAGCGCGCACCTTCCTGGTCGTCCTGCCTCTGACCGGATTGTACGGCATCTGGCAGTATGTGGATCCCCAAAGCTGGGATCGGTACTGGATGACTTATGCGAGCATCACTTCCGCCGGCATGCCGATGCCCTACATGATACGTGTCTTCAGTACGATGAATGGTCCGGCGAGCTACGCGACTTTCACCGCCACAGGCCTGTTGCTGGTCGGCTTTCTTCGGCCAGGTTGGCAGTCGCTTGTCGTTATGTCGCCGGCGGCGTTGGGACTTCTGCTGTCGCTTTATCGGACCTCCTGGCTGACGCTCGCGCTGGGGATCCTGTTTTGCATGTGCTTTCAATCGACGCGAAAAAGGGCCCTTGCTATGGCTCTGGGAATTGCGGGGTTGGCCGCTGCCGCAATTCTGTTTACGCCCTTCGATCAGGTCATCAGCGATCGCCTGGAATCACTTGGCAGCGGCGCTCAGGACGGCAGCAGCGCCGAGCGATTGGAGGAATTCGTCACACTCTGGAATACACCAGACAGCATGGTGATCGGGAGCGGCTTCACGGTTGGCGACGCGGGTTCTGCCGGCACCATGCCGATTGACGGCCAGATTATCGCATCGTGGAATACAATGGGCATTCCCGTCGGTTTGGTCTGTCTTGCCGCTTACATATCTGTTGCGCTGTGGGCGACATCGTCGGCCTGGCGTAGACCGTCGCAAGAAGGCGTGGTGCTGGGTGCGCTCGCCTTTAGCGCTATCCTCATTCAGATGCCGCTGACGAGTATCGCGTCTGGCGAGGTCTCCGCACTCTTCTGGATGTTGGCCGCCATGGCTTGCCCGATCGACGAAACCGCTCGTCGCGCCCCAACCTTGCAGCCGGAGCAGGCGTAACCGGTCAAGCCCGCGCGGAAGGATCGCTGATTGCAACCTGGGGGGCGCGGCGGCGATCATTGAGCGGCGCCAGGCCGAAAGCCGTCAACAGTTTGAATCGTTGCAAGACAACGTGCGCGATCATTGGCAGGACAACACCGGCCGCAGTGCCAGCGACGAGGTACAGCCAGGGGTCAGGCGGCACATGCATCTTGAGCATCAGAACGCGTATGCCGGACCCTGCAAGGATGTGCAGGATGTAGATGGTCATCGACATCAGCCCGACAGCGGCGAGCCAGCGATGCGAGCGATCGAGCAATTTGCATCCTATCACCACCCCAGCGATGCCGAGGATGCACGCCGGTAGCGACGCCGGGCCATTTGCATCCATACCCGACCATTGGCCGCCCAGATAAACTGCAACTGCGAATGCCAGGCAGACGACCGGAAGGGCCATCACGTGCGGGCGCCAAGCCCCGACCATGCGTGAAGCGTAGACGCCCAAAAGGTAGAACGGAAAGTGATGCAGGGTGAGCGCAAGCGTGGGCCGTACCGGCATGATCCAGTACGATAGAAATCCGATCGCGGCGATGGCGATGACGACCCATTTGTTCGGCACCAGAGCGACCACGATGTGGCAGATCATCAATGCGTAGAGAAACCAGAACTGTCCAATCGGACTGCGCCAGATTTCGGCCAGGTCCTTCGGGTAGATTGGAATGTTGGCGTCGCGGGAAAGCGTCATGATGATGACGCCCTGTATCAAGGACCAAAGCACGTAAGGGTAGGCGATCGTCCAGAGCTTCCCTGTCAGGAAGGTTGCGGCTCCTCGGCGCAGGCTAAACTGGACGTTCAATCCCGAGAGGAAAAAGAACAACGGCATGTGGAACGTATAGAGAGTGTAGTCGATCCAGGCCGCCTGGGTGGCGTCCGGGAAAAGGTTGGCCCGCACAAGGCCACCCAGAACATGGCCGAGAACCACGAGAACGACGCCCAGGCCGCGGGCATAATCGATCCAGACCTCTCGCGGCCGGGTCGCCACGGTCTCTTTCGCATCTGCGGAAGGTGCGAGCATGATATCCATCGAAACAAGCCCCGGGCGTGGGACGGAAGTCGCATATCTGATACAGCAAGACCTCCGCACTCGGTAAGGCCTGCAAGCTGTTTATGCGTCCGGGCGGTTAATCGTTCATCCAGAGCATGCAGCCCGGCGCGGTCATTCAGCCAGAAGGTCAGCTTGCGGGGAAATGACGGCCTAGCCGCGATTGTCGCCCCAGCAGCGCTGCAGCTCCGCGGCCTGCGCCCGCGCCATATAGGTCGAGGCCAAGCGGCGCACCCCGGGGCCGGGATTGCGGGCGCTGCGGGTGACCGGATTCGGCAGGATCGCCGCCAGCAAAGCCGCCTCGCGCGGCGTCAGGGTGGCGGCCGAGCGCCCGAACGCAAACTTCGCCCCGGCCTCGGCACCGAACTGCCCGGACGGGCCCATTTCGGCGATATTCAGGTAGATTTCCAAAATGCGCTGCTTGGACAGCACCAGATCGATCCACAGCGCCAGCGGGAACTCGAGCGCCTTGCGGACCACGCTACGGCCCGGCCACAGGAACAGGTTCTTCGCCACCTGCTGGGTGATGGTGGAGCCGCCGCCGGAGACCTCGCCCTCCTGGGCGTCCTCGATGGCGTTCTGCAACGAATCCCAGTCGATGCCACGATGGCTGCAGAACTTGGCGTCTTCGGAGCCCACCACGCTGCGCGGCAGCGACGGCGCCATGGCGGCCAGATCGATCCATTGCCGCGCCACAGGCGCCCCGGTGACCCAGCGCCATACCATCAGCGCCGAGACCGGGTGGCCGGCGCTGTACAGCGGCGTCAGCACATAGGGCAGCAGCAGGAGCAGCAGCGCGATCAGCAACAGGCGGCGGGCAATACGCAAGGTCAGGGCTTCCGTCTGTCGGGGGCATTAGTCTCCCGCGCGTGCACGATTGCGCTCATCAAGCGGGGATTCCTCGCATTTTTCAAGGCGGTTAAGCTTGCCGGACGGATCCGGCCGAAGAACCCTGCCAGCAGCGCCTCCCAGAATTGACGTGGCCTTTGCCATGAACGATTGTCCGGCCAAATTTCGATCTGGAGCTATTCTTGATGACCGGCGTTGCCACCACCGATTTTGCCACCCGCCTGGACCAGACCGCCGAGGACACCGAGGCCGTGCTCGGCCGGCTGCTCGGCGACGGCCTGCTGCCCGACGAGATCGCCCGGCCGAAGCGGCTGATGGACGCCATGCGCTATTCCAGCCTCGGCGGCGGCAAGCGGCTACGCCCGTTCCTGGTGGTGGAGAGCGCCGCGGTGTTCGGCGTGCCGCGTGATGCCGCACTGCTGGCCGGCGCCGCGCTGGAATGCATCCACTGCTATTCGCTGATCCATGACGACCTGCCGGCGATGGACAACAGCGACCTGCGCCGCGGCCGTCCCACCCTGCACAAGGCCACCGACGACGCCACCGCGATTCTTGCCGGCGACGCGCTGCTGACGCTGGCCTTCGACATCATCACCCGCGACGAGATCCATCGGGATCCGACCGTCCGCCTGCTGCTGACCCGGGCGCTGGCCCGCGCCTCCGGCCTCGGCGGCATGGTCGGCGGCCAGATGCTCGATCTCGCCGGCGAAGGCCGCTTCGGCGACCGCGAGCCGGTCGACGTCGCCCGCCTGCAGCAGATGAAGACCGGCGCATTGCTGCGCTTCGGCTGCATCGCCGGCGCCCTGCTCGGCCAAGCCAATCCGACGCAATACAAGGCCCTCGACGACTACGGCCGCGCGCTCGGCGAAGCCTTTCAGATCGCCGACGACCTGCTCGACGTCGAGGGCGACGCGGCCTCGCTCGGCAAGCCGGCCGGCGCCGATGCGGCGCTCGGCAAGACCACCTTCGTCACTCAACTCGGCGTTGCCGGCGCCAAGCAGCGCGTCAGCGACCTGCTCGGCACAGCGGACGCCGCGCTGGCAATCTTCGGCACCAAGGGCGACGTGCTGCGCGCCGCGGCGCGCTTTGTCGCCGAACGCAAGAACTGACGGTGGCATCTCCCGCCAAGCAAGAGGTCGACGAGCTTCTTGCGCGTTTTCGCAAACTGCCGAAGCCGGTGCGCATCGTCTACGGGCGACCGCGTACCTTCGTGGCCTTCGCCATCGGCATCGTCGCCTTCCTGCTGCTGCCGGAGGCGCTGCGGCCGGTTACCCGAATGCTGATCGGCTGGGACATCTTCGCCGCGCTGTATCTGCTGCTGGTGTGGACGATGATGGCGCGCTGCGGACTGGCGCATATCCGCCGCAACGCCATCCTGCAGGACGACGGCAGCGTGTTCATCCTTCTGGTGGCGGCGTTCGGCGCCTTCGCCAGCATCGCGGCCATCGTCTTCGAACTCGGCCAAGGCCATCGCACGCCGTGGGAATTGGGGCTGGCCACGGCCACCATCGCGCTGTCCTGGGCGGCGGTGCACACCATCTTCGCGCTGCATTACGCCCACGAATACTACCGCGGCGCCAAGCCCGGCGGCCTCGCCTTCCCCGCCGGCGACAAGCCTGAAGACCCGGACTACTGGGACTTCGTATATTTCTCCTTCGTGGTCGGCATGACCGCGCAGGTTTCCGATGTCGGCATCACCACCAAGGGCATTCGCCGCACCGCGACCGCCCACGGCATCGTCTCCTTCATCTACAACACCGCTCTGGTGGCGCTGATGGTCAACATCGCGGCGAGTGCGATCTGAGCTTCTTCTTCCTTCTCCCCTTGTGGGAGAAGGTGGCGCGGACAAAGTCCGCGACGGATAAGGGGCAGCTGCGGAGCGCAACATTACCCCTCACCCGTCCGCGCTGCGCGCGGCCACCCTCTCCCACCTAGCGAAGCTTCGCTTCGCGCGGGGGAGAGGGGAAGAAGCGCGCTTCGCCTGCTGCCCTCATTGACCTCGCCGCCTTCGCAGGCAAACTGCGCCTGTAAAGGATACTGCCCGCGTGGAAGCCAAGTTCCAGATTTTCCTGATCCTGCTCGCGGCACTCGCCGGCACTGCGTTCCTGGCGCGGCGGATCGATGTCGCGCCCGCCATCCTGTCGCTGCTGGCCGGCATCGCGCTGGCCTTCGTACCGGGCATGCCTACGGTGGAACTACCGCCCGAACTGGTGCTGCTGGTGGTGCTGCCGCCGCTGATCTATTCGGCTTCCGTCGCCATGAGCTGGCGCGAGTTTCGCGGCAACCTGCGCATCATCACCTTGCTCGCCGTGGGCTGCGTGATCTTCACCGCCTGCCTGGTGGCGACCGCGACGCATTTCCTGATCGGCCTGCCGTGGGGCGTCGGCTTCCTGCTCGGCGCCATCGTCGCGCCGCCCGACGTGGTGGCGCCATTGGCGATCGCACGGCGTCTCGGCCTGCCGCGCCGCATGCTGGTGGTGCTCGAAGGCGAGGGCCTTGCCAACGACGCCACCACGCTGATCCTGTACCGCTTCGCCGTTGTGGCGATCTCCACCGGCGCTTTCTCGCTGCCCAAGGCCGCCGGCACCTTCGCCGCCATCCTGGCCTGCGAACTGGCGTTCGGCCTTTTCGTCGGCTGGCTCAGCCTGCGCATGCGTCACCACGCGCGCGACCCGCAGGTCGAGATCACCCTGTCGCTGCTGACGCCCTATGTGGCCTATCTCATTCCCGAACACTTCGGCGGCTCCGGCATCATCGCCACGGTGACCTGCGGCCTCTACATCAGCTGGAACGGGCCGCTGCTGATCTCCGCGGCGACCCGCCTGCAGGGCATCTTCTTCTGGGACCTGATGATCTACCTGATCGAGGGGCTGCTGTTCCTGCTCACTGGCTTCCAGATGCGGCTGTTGCTCGAGAAATCCAAGGCGTTCCCGTTCGACGACATCATGCTGGCGTCGGCGCTGGTCGCCGTGGTGATCGTCGTGGCCCGTTTCGCCTGGGTCTATCCGGCGATCTACCTGCCGCGCATCTTCAGCCCCGCTTTGCGCAAGAGCGACCCGGCACCGAACTGGCGCTGGACCTTCGTGGTCGCCTTCACCGGGGTGCGCGGCGCGGTATCGTTGGCGGCGGCGCTGGCACTGCCGTTTGCGCTGCCCTCTGGCGAAGGCTTTCCGGCGCGCGACCTGATCCTGTTCGTGGCGTTCAACGTCATCCTGGTGACGCTGGTCGGCTTCGGCCTCGGCCTGCCGATCGTCGTCAAACTGCTCGGCATGGGCCGCACCGGCCGCGAGGAAGTGGTGGCGGAGCACGAGGCGGAAATCGCTGCCCGCCGCGAAGCGCTCGCTGCAGCGCTGGCCTCGCTCGACGCCATGACCGACGATCGAGAACTATCGGACGAGGTCGTCAAGCTGCTGCGCGCCCGCCACGAGACCCGCTCCGGCCAGCTGCCGGACGGCCTCGACCCCGACGACGAGGGCGCCTCGGCGCTCGGCACCGACCTGGTGCGCGAGTTGATCGCAGCGGAGCGAAAATTCATCCACGCGCAGTTGCGCGACGGCAAGATCACCGACGAAAGCCGGCGGCGGATCGAGCGCGATCTGGATCTGGAGGAAGCGAGCATCGCGAACCGGGAATATCGGACGCTGCCGTTGTGACTGAGGTCCGCGGCAAAACTGGGTGCGGAACACCGAATAGTTTGCTAATCTTGCTGCATGACCCGGGAAGGAATTGAACTTCTGTTGGAGCGCGTTGCTGCCTGGCCCGAAGAGGACAAGGAAGCATTCGTTCGCTTCATTGGCGAAATCGAAGCGAAGCGATCCGGCGTCTACAAATTGAACGACGAGGAACGCATCGCCGTGCGACGAGGTCTTGCGGAAATGCGCGCCGGGCAATTGGCCAGCGATGAAGAAGTCGCAGCGGTTTTCAACCGCTATCGGTGATGAAGGCACGCTGGTCGAAGACCGCGCTCATCGAACTCGACAACATCTTTCTGTATATCTTTGAACGCAACCGGGCTGCGGCGCGTTCAGTCGTCATGCGCATTGAAGGGCTGATCGCGCAACTCGAACAATTTCCCTACAGCGGCCACGTTGCGGACGAGACCGGCGTTTGGGTGCTTCCGGTCGTGCGCTATCCTTATGCGATCATGTATTCGATCGACCTCGCAGCCAACGAAGTAGTCATTTTACACGTCAGGCATACGGCTCAGGAACCATCACCGGCGAACGGCTGAACGCATCCGTCGGTTCTGGACGGCCTACTCCGCTGCGTCGGCACCCACTGCTGCCGGCAGCGCCGCGCCCGAGCCGTAGCGGTGATCGATATAATCGATCACCATCGCCTTGAACTCAGTGGCGATGTTGGGCCCGCGCAGGGTGCGGAATTTCTTGCCGTCGACAAACACCGGCGCCGCCGGGGTCTCGCCGGTGCCGGGCAGCGAGATGCCGATGTCGGCATGCTTGGACTCGCCGGGACCGTTGACGATGCAGCCCATGATGGCGACATTCAGCGACTCTACGCCGGGATAGCGGGTCTTCCAGCTGGGCATTTCGACGCGGATGAAATCCTGGATCGAGCGCGCCAGTTCCTGGAACGTGGTCGAGGTGGTGCGGCCGCAGCCGGGGCATGCCGCCACCAGCGGCACGAAGGTGCGGAAGCCCATGGTCTGCAGCAGTTCCTGCGCAACCTGCACTTCCAGCGTGCGGTCGCCGCCGGGCTCCGGCGTCAACGAGATGCGGATGGTGTCGCCGATGCCCTGCTGCAGCAGGATGCCGAGCGCCGCCGAGGAGGCGACGATGCCCTTGGAGCCCATGCCGGCTTCGGTGAGGCCGAGATGGATGGCGTAGTCGGAACGTTCCGCCAGGGTCTGGTACACCGCGATCAGGTCCTGCACCGCAGACACCTTGGCTGACAGGATCATGCGGTTCTTCGGCAGGCCGATTTCCTCGGCGCGGGCGGCCGACAGCAAGGCCGACTGCACCATCGCCTCGCGGGTCACCGCGCGGACATCCTTCGGCTGCGGCAGCAGCGCGTTCTCGTCCATCAGCTTGGTCAGCAGTTCCTGATCGAGCGAGCCCCAGTTGGCGCCGATCCGAACCGTCTTGTTGTACTTCAGCGCCATCTCGACGATGTCGGTGAACTGGGTGTCGCGCTTGGCCTTGAAGCCGACATTGCCCGGATTGATGCGGTATTTGTCGAGCGCCTCGGCACAGGCCGGATGGTCGGCGAGCAGCTTGTGGCCGATGTAATGGAAGTCGCCGATCAGGGGCGTGGTGATGCCGCGCTTGCGCAGCTCGTCGCGGATATGGGGCACGGCGGCGGCCGCCTCGTCGCGGTCGACGGTGATGCGGACCATTTCCGAGCCGGCGCGCGACAAAGCGGCGACCTGCTCAATGGTGCCCTGGATGTCGGCGGTGTCGGTGTTGGTCATCGACTGCACGACGATCGGCGCGCCGCCGCCAACGGCGACATTGCCAACCATGACCTGGGTGCTGCGATGCCGGGCCATCGGGCCGGCGACATCGCTCTGCGGCGGTTTTTCAAGCATGTTCATGGGGTCTCGAATATCAGGTTTTGGTGACATTCAGCAATGGATCAATGGTCACCGTGTCGTGCGCCGAGGCCCTGAAATAGCCAGTCCCGGCGCCCAGGATAAGGGGGATAGCGGTAAAGACTGACAATTTGCTGACCGCCCGGGATCGCTTTTGGGCTTTTGGATGCAAATTTGTTCCATTTTTGTTCGATCGAGCCGCGCTCACACCGCCACCGCCGCCGGCTTGTTCACCAGATACAGCCCGGCGATCACCAGCACGGCGGCGACGCCGAAGGCCGGAGTCAGCGGGTCGTGCATGATGAAATAGCCGCCAGCGACGCCGATCAGGGGGGTGACGAAGGTGAAGGCCGACAGCTTGCTGGCGGAATAGACTTTCACCAGACCGAACCAGATCAGGAACGTCATGCCCACCACCCAGACCGCCTGCCAGGCCATCAGCGACAGCGTCAGCGCACCCGGCACATACGGGATGGTTTCGCCAGCGAACCACGCGGCAAGGCCGAGGATCGGGATCGACATCGCCACCTGATAGCCCAGCGCCTTCTCCGGCGGGCAGCGGATCAGCGCGGTGGCCTTGACACACAACGTGGTCGCCGCCCACAGCGCCGCGCCGGCGACGACCATCAGGTCGCCGAGCAACACCCTGGCATCGACATCGGGCTGCGGCACGCCGATCGCAAACGCCACGCCGGCAAAGCTTACCGCCAGCCCGGCCCATTGCACCGCGCGCAGCCGCTCGCCGAGAAACTGATAGGAGCCGGCGGCCACGAAGAACGGCGCGGTGTAGAGGAAAACCGAGGCGCGGCTGGCCGAGGTAAATTGCAGGCCGTGGTAGATCAGCACGAATTCGAGGCCGAACAACAGGCCCGCGAAAAGCCCGGCCTTCAGCGTGCCGTCGCGCTCGAACATCGGGGTGCCGCGGATCGCGGCGATCGACAGGATCACCACCAGGGCACCGGCGGAACGCAGCATCGCCTGGAGATAGGGCGGGATTTCCGGCAGCACCATCTTGATGGCGATCTGGTTGAAGCCCCAGGTCAGGCACAGCATCAGCATCAGGGCCACGGCGCCGAGGGTGAGCGGGCGCCCGCCGGGCGGGGTCGTGAGGAGTGGTGCTGACATCGGCCTCGGTCCGGCTTGCCGCCGTGTTGTTGTTCTTGTTCTCAGGTGGTCTGGCAATGCGCGCAGGTGCCGGTGATTTCCACCACGGAGAGTTTGGGCGCAAAGCCGGTGGTGCGCGCGGCGTCGTTCAGGCTCTGCGCCACCTTCGCGGCTGGCACCTCGCCGACCGAGCCGCATTTGTCGCAGATCAGGAACGCCACCATCGCCGCCTCGGCGTGGTCGTGGGCACACGCCAGGAAGGCGTTGCGGCTCTCGATACGATGAACGAGGCCGTTCTCCATCAGGAAATCCAGCGCACGGTACACCGTGATCGGCGCCGGGCGCGGCATCGTCTTGGCGAGTTCGTCGATCACCTCATAGGCGCCGAGCGGCCGGTGGCTGCCCAGCAGGGCGCCCAACACCTGGCGGCGGATCGGGGTGAATTTCTGCGATCGGCCGGCGCAGACCGTTTCAGCATGCTGAATCGCGTCCGCGGTGCAGCGGTCGTGATCGTGGCCGGGGGCCGGGAAATGGGGCTTGGCGAGGTTCATAGCTGACATTTAGTGCGTCTGCGCCGATTCCGCTCGCAAAATCGGCAGATTGCCAGCCACCCGTGCGAGCCATGCCAATCACGCAGGGCTGCTCCAAAAAGATATAGGATCGATATAGTGTGTATTGCTTACTATATCGCCCCCACACGGAGTGGCCATGCCCGGTTCCAATGTCGATTTCCTGTTTGCCCTGTTCGAAACCCAGCGGCTGCTGCGGCTTTATGCCGACAAGCAGGCACGCCATTTCGGCCTGACCCGCGCCCAATGGGGCGTGCTGGCCAAGCTGGAGCGTACCGAGGGGATGAAGCAGGCAGAAATCGCCGAACTCATGGAGATACAGCCGATCACGCTGACACGGCTGATCGACAAGCTCTGTGACCTCGGCCTGATCGAACGCCGCAGCGACGACAGCGATCGCCGGGTCAACCGCCTCTACCTCACCGAAGCCGCCCGTCCGCTGATGCTGAAACTTGACGGGCTGCGCCGCGACCTCACCGAAACGGCGTTGGCCGGCCTCGATGGCGACGAAGTCCGCCGCCTCGTCGAACAGTTGGAAACGGTCAAGGACAACGTCCGCGCAGCCATCCACGCCGCCGGACCAAATGCCCAGACCGGCACCGCGGATATCCAGACGACCACGCTCAAGGAATCGCATTATGGCTGAACCTGCCCTCAAACTCGCCCCGGGGAGCGCTGCGCCTGACAGCGCAGTGACCTCAGTCCCCGCCACCCCTGGCTTCTTCCGGCGCCATCGCCGCACGCTGCTGCTGCTGGTGTTACCGATCGTCGCGCTGGTCGGCGGCGTCGCCTTCTATCTCAGCGGCGGCCGCTACGTGACCACCGACGATGCCTATGTCGGCGCCCAGAAGGTGCTGATCACGCCGGACATCTCCGGCAAGGTCGAGAAGGTGGTGGTGCGCGAGGGCCAGCACGTCAACGAAGGCGACGTGCTGTTCGAGATCGATCCGGTGCCGTTCCGCCTCGCCGTGCAGCAGGCCAAGGCGACGCTGGACCAGCAGCAGACCACCTATGACAACCTCGTCAGCAACCTGAAGATCTACGGCCAGATGCAGGACCTGATGCAGCAGGGGGCCGACCTGAAGCAGCGCGACGTCGAACGCAAGTCGACGCTGGTCAAAAGCAATTTCGGCTCGCAGCTCGACCTCGACAATGCCGGCTCCGCGCTGGTGACGGCCCGCGCGCAGCTCGAATTGCTGAAGCAGCAACTGTCCACCGCGAAAAACCAGTTGCTGGGCAATCCCGACCTGCCGCTGGAGCAGTTCCCGCCCTACGCCCAGGCCAAGGCGGCGCTGGAGCAGGCGCAGCGCAACCTCGACCACACCGTGCTGCGCGCACCGATGAGCGGCACCGCCACCCAGGTCGATAATATTCAGCTCGGCCGCTTCGTGGCCGCGGGTACGCCGATCCTGAGCGTCATCGACGATTCCAGACCATGGGTCGACGCCAACCTGAAGGAATCCGACTTCACCTATATCGCGGTCGGCCAGAAGGTCGACATCGACGTCGACGCGTTCCCCGACCACGTCTTCAAGGGCACCGTCGGCTCACTGAGCCCGGGTACCGGCGCGCAGTTCGCGATCCTGCCGCCGCAGAACGCCACCGGCAACTTCGTCAAGGTGGTGCAGCGCGTGCCGGTGCGCATCTATCTCGACAATGCCGATCCCGCGGTGAAGAAGCTCAAGGCCGGCATGAGTTCGTACACGTCGATCGACACCAATCATCACCGCTCGCTGGCGGCGCTGTTCGGCATGTCCCCGGCCGTCGCGAAGCAGGACTGATCCGATGACGTCGGCAACTGCACCTTCGTCTGCGCAACCCGGCATGCGCCGGACCATGGTGACGATCTGCGCCATGACCGCGACGATCATGCAGGCGCTCGACACCACCATCGCCAACGTCGCGCTGCCCTATATGCAGGGCTCGCTGTCGGCATCGCAGGACCAGGTCAACTGGGTGCTGACGTCCTACATCGTCGCCGCCGCGATCATGACCGCACCGGTCGGCTGGGTCGCCAACCGCTTCGGCCGCAAGAAGATCTTCATCATCTGCTCCGCCGGCTTCACGATCGCCTCGGTGATGTGCGGCCTCGCCCAGGACATCAGCCAGATGGTGCTGTTCCGGCTGCTGCAGGGCGTGTTCGGCGCGGCTCTGGTGCCGTTGTCGCAAGCCGTCATGCTGGACTCGTACGCGCTACACGAGCGCGCCAAGGCGATGTCGATCTGGGGCATGGGCGTGATGCTCGGCCCGATCATGGGCCCGTCGCTGGGCGCCTGGCTGACCGAAACCTATTCCTGGCACTGGGTGTTCTTCGTCAATATCCCGTTCGGCATCGTCACCGTGGCCGGCCTGCTGGCGTTCATGGACGAAACCAAGACCAACACCGAACTGAAGTTCGACTGGTTCGGCTTCGCTGCCCTGGCCGTCGGCATCGGCGCGATGCAGCTGGCACTCGACCGCGGCGAGCAACTCGGCTGGCTGGAATCCAACGAGATCGTTATCGAGAGCATCGTCGCGATCGTCGGCTTCTATTACTTCTTCGCGCATTCCCTCACCTCGTCGAAGCCATTCATCCAGTTCGCGATCTTCAAGGACAGAAACTTCGTTGGCGGCTGCGTGTTCATGGCGGTGATGGGGCTGGTGCTGTATTCCACCATGGCGCTGGCATCGCCCTATCTGCAGAACGTCATCGGCTATCCGATCCTGACCGCCGGCCTGCTGCTGGCAACAAGAGGCTCCGGCACCTTCGTGGCGATGATGCTGGTCGGCCGCTTTATGAAATACATCGAGGCGCGCACCCTGATCATGTCGGGCATGGCGCTGATGTCGCTGTCGCTGTTCTTCATGACCGGCTGGACCGACCAGACCGGTGTGCGCGAGATCGTCATCATCAGCATCGCCCAGGGTTTCGGCCTCGGCCTGGTGTTCGTGCCGCTCTCGACGGTGGCATTCCTGACGCTGCCCAACCATTTGCGCACCGACGGCACCTCGATGCTCACTTTGCTGCGCAACGTGGCGAGTTCGATCGGCATTTCCATCGTCATCGCGCAGCTTACCTCCGGCACCCGCGTGGCGCATGCCGTATTGTCCGAGCACATCACGCCGTTCAACAACGCACTCCAGATGCCGGGCGTTCGCGACCTGCTCGACCTGACCACCGATGCGGGCCGCGCGTTGGCCGACGCCATCGTCACCGTGCAGGCACAGATCATCGCCTTCGGTCTCGACTACCAGCTGGTGATGCTGGTGACGCTGGGCGCCATTCCGCTGGCGCTGATGATCGGTTCGTCGAAGGCCGCGCTGCGCGCGCAGTCGAAGGCGCCCAGCGATCATGCCGCGGTGATGGACTAGGCGGCCGCGCTCACGGTCGCGGCTTCGGCACCACCAGCGCATCGACGATGGTGACGCCGTCGCCCAGGGCATGCACCAGCACCGGGTTGATCTCGATCTCCGCGATATCGTCTTTGCAGCTTGCCGCAATCCGCGAAAGCTGGGCGATCAGCGCGGCCAGCGCCGGCACGTCGGCCTTCGGCGCGCCGCGAAAGCCGTCGAGCAGGGATGCGGCTTTCAATTCACCAAGCATCAACGTGGCTTCAATCGCCCCGACCGGCGCCGGGCGATATACCACATCCCTGAACAGTTCGGCGGTGACGCCACCGAGACCAACCATGACCATCGGTCCGAAAGTGGCGTCCGTCAGGGTGCCTACAATGATCTCGACGCCCTTGCCGGCCATCGGCCCGAGCAGCACGCCCTGGATCGTCGCATCGGGCCGGTGCCGGCGCGCATTGGCCAGCAGCGCGTCATAGGCCGCGAAGGCGGCGTCTTCCGTGGCGACGTTGACGCGCACGCCGCCGACCTCGCTCTTGTGCGGAATGTCACGCGACTGGATCTTCAGCACCAGCGGAAAGCCCAGCCTGGCGATCTCGCCGTCGAGCAGGCGTTTTTCCTTCACCAGGATCTCGTCCGGCAACTCAACCCCGGCAGCGCGCAGCAGCGCCTTGCTGTCATACTCGGACAGCGTTGCCGATGTCAGATGCGCGGACAGGTCAGGCAGGACGACCGGTGGCATCTCCACCGGCGGCGCCAGCCTGAAACGCGCGCGCGCCGCCATCTGGCGCAGCGCCACCGCGAGATGCGTCAGGCCGGACAGCACCACCACGCCGGAGGCCGCGAGACCCGTGCGGGCGAAATTCGATGGTAGCGTGTAGGACCAGAACACGATCGTCTTGCGTTTGGTCTCGATCACCGGCTGCAGCTCCGGCTGCTTGAACGGCATGCGGGTCTCGCTCGACAGCGAGATCACCACCAGGATGGCATCGACCTCGTCGGATTCGTCGAGCAGTTCGATGGTCTTCTGCAAACCGCCGCTGTGCACCGCCTGGGCGGTGATATCGATCGGATTGCGCGGCGAACCATAGGCGGGAATGAGGCCACGGATGGCCGCCTGCAGCGGCGCCGACAGTTCCGGCACCTGCAGCCCCTGCGCCGCGAGCGCGTCGGCGCCCCATATGCCCGCGCCGCCGGACACGGTGACCACGGCAACGCGGTCGCCCTTCGGTAGCGGCGTCGAGGTCAGCATCGCTGCGATGGTGACGGCCTCGTCGAGGTCGTTGGAGACGATGAAGCCATATTTGGCGAACACGGTATCATAGGCCGCGGACCAGCCCGCCATGCTGGCGGTATGCGACGCCGCGGCGCGCCCGCCGGCGCCGGAGCGGCCGACTTTGGTCACGATCACCGGCTTGCCGGTTTCGGCCGCGCGTTGAGCGGCGGCGAGAAACCTGTCGGTGTCGCGGATGCCCTCGATGAACAACAGGACCACGTCGGTCAGGGGATCCTGCACCATGTAGTCGAGGAATTCGCCGGCGCCGAGATCGGACTCGTTGCCGGTCGAGATGACATAGCTCAGCGCGATGCCCAGCGCCCTGGCGCGATGATAGATGGCAAAGCCGATGCCGCCGGATTGCGCGACGATGCCGATGCGCTTCCGGGTGGCGATCAACCGCGGCTGATCCGGCTTGACGTCCACCGTCGGGCTGAAGGTAGCCGCGACCTGCCCGATCTCGTTGAAGAATCCTTCGGCATTGGGCCCGGAGATCCGCATGCCGGTGCGCTTCGCCAAGGCGGCGATGGCGTCCTGCATCGCAATGGCATCGCCACCCTCCTCCGCGAAGCCCGACGATATGATCACCGCATTCTTCACGCCAAGGCCGGCGCACTCCTCCAGTACGCCGAGCACAGCACGGGCCGGAATGATGACGATGGCCAGATCGATCGGCTGGCCGATGGCGGTGAGCGAGGGATAGCACTTGAGCCCGTCGATGTCGGGATAGTTCGGATTGACCGGATAGATCTGGCCGGGAAACCCATTCTTGCGCAGGAAGCTCAGCAGTAGGCCGGGGATCTTCATCGTATCGCGCGACGCGCCAATGATGGCGATGCTGGACGGCGAGAAGAACGTGTCGAGCGGATGGGCGCGCGCGCTGGCCGGCATGTGCGGTCCTGTTGTTGTCTTCTTGAACGGCGTGGCGAAAGCGCTCAGGTCACCAGGTGGAAGGTGATCCCGCCCAGCAGGAAGGCATCGCCTGCGCAAGGACAGCCGCGGGTGCGCGCGGCGCCGCGCACCGCCTCGACATCGTTGACCCGGAAGGTCAGCCCGGTCATCGCCTCGACGGCGCCGTGGACGAAGTGGAAGCTGCAGTTGACCAGCTCCAGCCGCGGCTCGCCGGTGTCGGCCCCGGTCACAGGAATGCCGATGATGCGGCCCCAATGCGCGGCCAGATCGTCCGGTTGCGGCGACTGCATCTCCACTGCGACCAGCGCCTTGGTCATCTCGGTGCGGATCGATCGCTGCCAGAACGGTCCCGCCGGCGGATAGGCGCCGCGGATATCGTCGCTGCCGTCGGTGTGATTGAATTCGATGAACGCCGCCCGGCAATCGCGCGGATGCAGTTGCACCCCGTGATAGGGCGGGTGATCGATGACGTTGGCGATCCGAACGCCCATAGCCTCGGCATGGCGGCCGCGCTCGTCGGGATCGTCGCAGGCAAAGATCGCCATGTAGCCGCCGTGTCCACCGGACTTCTCCAGGAAACGTCCAGCGGTAGTGCGCGGCTCGATCGGCGCGATCACCTCCAGCAGCGTGGTGTCCACCGGCAGCAGCGCATTTTCCAGGCCGTAGGTCGCCACGTTAGGGTCGCGATAGCAGACCTCCAGCCCCATGATGGCAGCGATGTCACCGACCACGGGCTCCAGATGCGGCGCCACAAGACAGATTTGGCGCAGTCGCATCTGGCTCATGTCAGTGCCCCCGGCATATCAATGCCCCTGGAAAACGGGTTTGCGCTTCTCGACAAAGGCCGCAGCGGCTTCCTTGTGGTCCGCGGTGTCGCTGGCACGCGAGTGGTGCATGGCCTCGGCATCGAAGCAGGCTTCCAGCGACAGGTGCTCGGCGTTGTTGATGTTCCGCTTGATGTAGCCGAGCGTGACCGTCGGCCCCTGCGCGAAGGACATCGCCAGGTCATGCGCTGCGGTTCCGACCTCGGCATCGTCAACCACCCGGGTGACCATGCCCAGCGCCAGCGCTTCCTGCGCGGTGAGCACCGGCGACATCAGATAGAGTTCGCGCGCCTTGGCGCTCCCGAGCAGGTGGGTGAGGAAGTAGGTGCCGCCGTAATCGCCGGACAGTCCGAC
Organism: Tardiphaga sp.; assembly: GCA_036561845.1. Classification (GTDB taxonomy): domain Bacteria; phylum Pseudomonadota; class Alphaproteobacteria; order Rhizobiales; family Xanthobacteraceae; genus Tardiphaga. Next base: position 19,858 of record DATCUS010000249.1, read on the forward strand.
CTTGGCGAAGGCCGTGGTGATCTTGCACGATGCGCTGGCGACACGGATATCGCATGCGAGCGCGATGGACAGGCCTGCGCCCGCGGCAGCGCCGTCAACCTGCGCCACCACCGGCTTCGGCATCTCGTGCAGGATACGCGAGACTTCCATGCCGCGCCGCAGGTTGGCCATCTTCGCCTCGAACGGCAGCGGCGCGCGGCCAGCGGCCATCGATTTCACGTCGCCGCCGACGCAGAACGTGCCGCCCGCGCCCTTCAGCAGCACGGCGCGCACCTCGTGGTCCTCCGCCGCCCGCCGCGCCGCCGCCACCAAGCCCTGGGTCATCTCGACATTCAGCGCATTGCGCCGGTCAGGGCGGTTCATGGTGATGGTCAGCAGTCCGTTGTCGAGCGCCTGGAGAACCATGTCGTTCATCGCGGTGTCCTTCTTATTGTTCTTGCTTGTTGTTCTTGTCGTCGGCGCCATCGGTCATCGCGCGCACGCCGCAATGACCGATGGTCGTCGTTGCCTTATTTCTTCACCAGCGGACAGCGCGAGGCTTCCAGCGGCTGGAACGCCTGATCGCCGGGCACCGTGGCGAGCAGCTTGTAGTCGTCCCAGCGCCCCTTCGATTCCGACGGCTTCTTCACTTCGAACAGATACATGTCGTGGACCATGCGACCGTCCTCGCGGATCTTTCCGTTCTTGGCGAACATGTCGTTGATCGGTGTGTCCTTCATGAGCTTCATCACCGGCGCGGCGTCGGTGGTGCCGGCGGCCTTCACCGCCTTCAGATAATGCGACACCGAAGAATAGACGCCGGCCTGGGCCGAGGTCGGCACCCGCTTGGTGCGTTCCTGGAAGCGCTTGGTGAAGGCGCGGGTCTCGTCGTTGAGATCCCAGTAGAAGGCTTCGGCAAGGATGAGACCCTGCGCGGTCTCGAGGCCGACGCTGTCGATATCGGAAATGAACGCCAGCAGCGGCGACAGCTTCTGGCCGCCGCTCCTGGTCAGGCCGAATTCGGCGGCCTGCTTCACGGCGTTGATGGTGTCGCCGCCGGCATTGGCGAGGCCGACCACCTTGGCCTTGGAGCTCTGCGCCTGCAGCAGGAACGACGAGAAGTCCGAGGTATTGAGCGGATGCTTCACAGTACCAAGCACCTTGCCGCCGGACTTCAGGACCACCGCGGTGGTGTCCTTTTCAAGATCCGCCCCGAACGCATAGTCGGCGGTCAGGAAGAACCAGCTGTCGAGGCCGGCCTTGACGGTGGCAAGGCCGGTCACGTTGGCCTGCGCATAGGTGTCGAACACGTAGTGCACGGTGTAGGGACCGCATGCCTCATTGCTGAGACGGATCGAGCCGGGGCCGTTGAAGATGATGATCTTGTTGCGGGCGCGCGCGATTTCGCTGGCGGCCAGCGCGGTGGCCGACGCCGCGACGTCGATGATCGCCTCGACGCCCTGGTTGTCGAGCATGTCGCGGGCAATGTTGGCGGACAGGTCAGCCTTGTTGAGATGGTCCGCTACGACGATCTCGATCTTGCGGCCGAGCACTTCGCCGCCGAAATCTTCCGCCGCCATCTTGGCAGCAGTCTCGGAGCCCGTTCCGGTGATGTCCGCATAGAGCCCGGACATATCGAGGATGGCACCGAGCTTCAGCGGCTTGGTCTGCGCCATCGCCGTGGTAGCCGTCATGGCCATCACCGACGCCAGCAAACCTGAAACAATTCTCTTCACGAAAGGCCTCCCCTGAGCGTGCCGTTTGCATGTTGCGCGGCACTGATTTTATTGCCGCGATCATGCCGCAAGCCTGTTCCAGCGGCAAGCCACGGCGATAGTGAGAAATCATGCAAAAGGCGCGCACCTTCCGTAAAGCGGAATGCCGGCGAGCAACTTGCGCCGCAGGTAGCACTGGAAGGTTCGCGTTCGCGACCAACGCAATTTCGGATAGAAGGTATCGGCAGCGGCCGATGCTTGCGGATGCAGCGATGAGGACGACGATCACGCGATACGGGCGGATGCTACTGGTCGCAACGATGGTCATGGCGACGGCGCCCGCCGCCGCTGCGGCCGGCTGCAGTTTCGAGCCACAGGGCGCAGGCCGCGTCAGCGCCATCATCGACGGCCGCACCTTCCGGCTCGACGACGGCCGCGAGGTACGGCTGGCCGGCCTTGAATTCCCGACCGCTTCATCGGGCAGGGAAGCGCTGGCCGCACTGATCGCCGGCCGCGAAGTGACGCTGCACGGCGACAGCGACACGCCGGACCGCTACGGTCGGCAGCCGGCATTCGTGTTCGTCGATCAGGGCAACCTCGTCCAGCAGGCGCTATTGGCCGAGGGCGCGGCGCTGGTGTCGGCAGAGGTGGCCGAGCCGCCCTGCGCCGATCTTCTCAGGACGGCCGAGGCGGTTGCCCGCAAGGCCAGGCGCGGCATCTGGGGCGGATCCGCCGTCATAAAAAACGCGGAAAGTCCGGGCGATATTTTGACCAGGGTGGGGCAGTTCACGGTGGTCGAAGGACGGGTTCGGTCGATCCGGCAGGCCGGGACAATCACCTACGTGAATTTCGGCAGACGCTGGACACAGGACTTTGCTGTGACTATTTCAAGGCGCATGATGGCCGCATTCGAGGGCGCGGGAATATCTCTCAAGTCCCTCGAAACACGACAGATTCGCGTCCGCGGCTGGGTCGAGCTGCGGAATGGGCCGCGGATCGAGGCGCTCCATGTGGGGCAGATAGAACTGGTCGGGGACGACCAGAGACCATAAGGGCAGTCAAGGTTGTGACAGGTGTGGGTCGGCAAACCAGCATGAGCCGCCGCCTTTGGGCTGCGCCTGCGATGCTGTGCGTGCTCTTTGCCCTCGCCGGCTGCGGCGATGCCAGCCGCTTCGATGTCAGTTCCAAGCCGGCAGCAGGTTCCGCCAAGCCGCCCCGGCCGGCGGTGACCCAGACCCCCGCCGGCGAGAAGGAGCACGAGCGCATCCTCGCCTCCTATGGCGGATCCTATGACGATCCCCGGCTGGAAGCGCTGATCACCAAGACGGTGGACCGGCTGGTGGCAGCCTCCGAACGTCCGGACCTGACCTACAAGGTCACCATCCTGAACTCCGGCGCGGTCAACGCCTTCGCGCTGCCGTCGGGCCAGTTGTATGTGACGCGCGGCCTGATCGCTTTGGCTTCCGATACCTCCGAACTGTCCTCGGTGCTGTCGCACGAGATGGCCCATGTGCTCGCCAAGCACGCCTCGATCCGCGAGGAGCAGGCGCGCCAGGCCGCCGTCGTCACCCGCGTGGTCACCGACATGGGCAGCGATCCCGACCTGTCGGCACTGGCGCTGGCGAAATCCAAGCTGACCATGGCGAGCTTTTCTCGCGCCCAGGAATTCGAGGCCGACGGCATCGGCGTCGGCATTTCCGCCCGCGCGCATTTCGATCCCTACGGCGCCGCCCGCTTCCTGAGTTCGATGGAGCGCAACGCCGCGCTGAAGGCGACGCGGTCCCCGCTCGACCCGCGCGCCCAGGACTTCCTGTCATCGCATCCCGCCACGCCGGAACGCGTGCAGAACGCGCAGGCCAACGCGCGACAGTACTCCTCGCCGGACGGCGGCGAGCGCGACCGCGAGACCTATCTCGCGGCGATCGACAACATCGTCTACGGCGAGGATCCCAGCGAAGGCTTTGTGCGCGGACGGCGCTTCCTGCATCCCAAACTCGGCTTCACCTTCCAGGCGCCGGAGTCCTTCACGCTGGACAATACCGCGCAGGCCGTGATCGGCGTGCGTGAGGGCGGCAACCAGGCCATGCGGTTCGACGTGGTGCGGGTACCGGCGGAGCAGACGCTCGGAGACTATCTGAATTCCGGCTGGATGGAGAATGTCGACAAGGCCTCGACAGAAGACCTCACCATCAACGGCTTTCCGGCCGCCGCCGCCACCGCGCAGGGCGACCAGTGGCAGTTCCGGGTCTTTGCGCTGCGATTCGGCAGCGATGTCTATCGCTTCATCTTCGCTGCCAAACAGAAGACCAGCGAAAGCGAGCGCAACGCCCGCGAGACGGTCAATTCCTTCCGCCGCCTGACGCTGGCCGAAATCCAGGCGGCGCGGCCGCTGCGCATCAAGGTCATGACCGTACAACCCGGCGACACCGTCGAATCGATGTCGCACCGCATGGCCGGTGTCGACCGCCCCGCCGAACGCTTTCGCGTGCTGAACGGCCTCGACGCCAACGCCACCATCAAGGTCCGCGACCGCGTCAAGATCGTGGTGGATTGAAGCGCTTACCGACTTCGTCTTGATTACGTCGAAACATGCTCAACCGTCATCCTGAGGTGCGAGCCGACTTCGGCTGGCCTCGAAGGATGGTGCTCCGCGCCGTCGCCCTTCGAGGCTCGCAAGAGCTCACACCTCAGGGTGACGGCGCTCCATGAAAAAAGCCCGGCGTTTCCGCCGGGCTTTTGATCTCAAACCGTAGAAACCGCTTACGCCGCTTCATCCGCGGCAGCGACATCGTCGCCATCGGCGTCGGCATCATCTGCGCCGGCTTCGGCACCGGCTTCCGCCTTGGCGCCGCGGCGCGGGCTCTTGGCGAGCTGGCCTTCGATTTCCTTGACCGCTTCGGTCTCGGTCACGTGCTGGACGACGGCGATCTCGCGGGACAGACGATCCAGCGCAGCTTCGTAAAGCTGGCGTTCGCTGTAGGACTGCTCCGGCTGCGAGTCCGAGCGGAACAGATCACGCACCACCTCGGCAATCGCGACGATGTCGCCCGAATTGATCTTGGCTTCATACTCCTGGGCGCGACGCGACCACATGGTCCGCTTGATGCGTGCGCGGCCCTTCAGGGTCTCCAGCGCCCGCTTCACCAGCGCCGGCTCCGACAGCTTGCGCATGCCGACATTGGCGACCTTGGCGGTGGGCACCCGCAGGGTCATCTTGTCCTTCATGAAATTGATCACGAACAGTTCCAGCTTGGCGCCGGCGATTTCCTGCTCCTCGATGGCCAGGATCTGGCCGACGCCATGCGCCGGATAGACCACGAATTCATTGGTCTTGAAGCCCTGGCGCTGGGTCAGCACCTTCTTCGGCTCCTCGACGCGGGGCGCAGCGGCGGCGGGCTTGGCGGCAGCCGCAACCGGCTTCGCCACAGCCTTGGCAGCGGCCTTCGGCGCAGCCTTGGCAGCCACCGGCTTTGCGGCGGATGCCTTGGACTCAACCGACTTTGACTCAACGGCCTTGGCGGAGGTCTTCGCAGTCTTGCTTGGCATTGAACTTCTTTTGTTTTTGGAGGACTTTGCAGTAACAGACTTGGCAGCCGCAGCTTTTGCGGCGGTCCGGGTCGCCTTGACAGGAGCCCGGACACGGCCTTTGGTGGCACTGCGGCTGGCCGCAGGCGCCTTCTTTGCCTTAGAGATACTCTTTTTACGCGTTTTCTGTGACACAGCCTGATGCGCGGAAACTGCCACGCCCCTGTTTGATGATTAAACGGGAAACCCGGCAGGGGCCATCGAGCGGCACCAATTGGGTCCAGCTTCTTGAATTGTGCCTATAATAGCACATTTCCCGCAAAAATCAATGATTTATGCCCACCGGCAGCCCTTCTCGGGCCGGCGGCGGGTCACAATCCTAGGTAGGGTAAACGTCAGCGACGATTCAGCGGTCAATCATCGGTCAGGCGCGCCGAACCGGTCAGTCGCCGGTACCGGGTGCGGGCGAGAAAAACTTGTCAAACTTGCCTTCGACGCCGTCGAATTCCTTGGCGTCGGCCGGAGCTTCCTTTTTCTGGGTGATGTTCGGCCAGCTCTTGGCATATTCGGTATTCACTTCGAGCCACTTCTCGAGGCCCGGCTCGGTATCCGGCTTGATCGCGTCGGCCGGACATTCCGGTTCGCAGACGCCGCAATCGATACACTCGTCCGGATGAATCACCAGCATGTTCTCGCCCTCGTAGAAGCAATCTACGGGGCAGACTTCCACACAGTCGGTGTACTTGCACTTGATGCAGGCTTCAGTGACGACGTAAGTCATCCAGGGCTCCGGAACGTTCAATTTTGAATGTTTGCGTAGCGCACCCACCCCTCAGCCGCAAGGGATGCCGCGCGGTTCGGTGAAGGCGTTTTCGCCGCGAGGCAATAAGTTGCCCAAGGTGCCGTTTCGCCAGCATAAATGACTATTCGGACCGCTGTTGCAGATCGGCATACAGCGCTCGCGCCAGCGTGGCATCGCCGCGCCGCTCGGCGAAGCCGGCGACCCTGAGCACGCGGACAGTGCGGTCCAGCCCTACGGTGACCACATCGCCCAGCTTGACCGGATGGCCCGGGGCGGTCTCCCTTGTGCCGTTGATGCGGACATGGCCGGCTTCGACCAGCGCAGCAGCGCTGGTGCGGGCTTTCACCACCCGCGCATGCCACAGCCATTTATCGAGACGCTGGCGCTCCAATCACCACCCCTCAACAGTCGAATACGCAAACTCAACCCTCATCCTGAGGAGCGGCCACTTGGCCGCATCTCGAAGGATGAGCGACACATCTCATGGTTCGAGACGCGCGCAAGAGCGCGCTCCTCACCATGAGGAGCATCAATCCTTGCGGGCGATCATCTGCTCTTTGAGCGCCGCCAGCTTGGCAAAGGGAGAATTGGGATCGATCGGCCGGTCGCGCTCGCGCGGCGGGGCGCTGCTGGCGTAAGGCCGGGTCGCACCGCCGCTGCGGTCGCCGCGGTCGGGACGGCCATCGCGGCCGCCCTTGTCGCGGTCACCGCCCTTGAACTTGCCCTTGCCCCGGTCGCCGAATTTCTTGTCGCCCGGGCCCTTGTCGCCGAAACGCTCGCGCGGCGGCCGGCCCTTGTTGTCGTTGTCGCGCGGACCGCGATTGGGCGCACCTTCCGCAGGTGCGCCGGCATTGGCGGTGGGCGCATCGCCGCGCGGGCGGCGATTCTCGTTGTTGCCGCGGTCGCGGCGGCCCTGATTCGGCCGGTCGCCAGTCCGCTCGCGCCTGACGCCATCGGCGGCAGCTTC
>DATCUS010000250.1:0-6260 GCA_036561845.1 Tardiphaga sp.
CTGCGCGCGGCATCGTTGGCCGCCTCCGCATCGGCCGCGCCGCCGATCGCCTCGGCGAGCCGCAGGATCTGGCCGACCGCGACCGTGGCGCGCTTGAAGTAATCGTCGGCGCTAACGGCATAGTCGCCGCGGTCGCCGGCGGCGAAGATCTGCTCGCGCGCCGCGTCATAGACGCCGTAGTATTCTTTCGCGACGCCGTCGATCGCATCAACGACCGCGGCAGGCGCGTCGGCACGCTGTTTCAAAGCTGCCACCATCGACCAGGCCAGATCGATATGGCCGCGGAACATCGACAGGTTGCGCAACTGCTCGCTGCCGAGTTTGGCGCGCGCGCTGATGATGCCGCCGAGATAGCCGCGTTCGCGGCCGGCATGCTCGGCCATGTCTGCGGTGAGATGGCGCAGCATCACCAGCTGCGCCAGCGCCGCAGAGGGTGGGGAGCTGAGCGTTTCGAGCGTCTGCCGCAGCTTTGCCGCGGTCTCGATCGCCAGGGTGAGCTGGGCGAAGGCACCCTGCACCACCTCGGTCGCCCGCGCCGTCACCGGCTTTCCGAGCTCCTGATCGATCTTACCGCGCACGGCCTGCAACGCCCGATGCATCTGTTCGGCGTCGGCGATCACCGCCGCGGTAGCTTTTGTCTGCGCTTGCGCGCGCAACAGTTCGAGCGCCTGGCGGAAGGACTGGTCGCCGGCCTCACGCAGCGCTTTGATCTCGCCGAGCCGCGCCGCACCCGCCGCTTCCGGCGCCTTCAGCGTGGCATTGGTGATGCCGCGCTCAGTGGCCCATTGCCCGGAGCTGCGCAGCAGCGCCCGCGCGATCTGGTTGACCTCGAGAAAGGCCTCCGACTGCGCGCCGCGCCGCAGCGCGTCGCGGACGCCAAGCCCGGCAAGCCCGACCGCGATCAAAGCGAGCGCGCAGACGACCAGCGGCAGCAGCGTGCGGATTCGAAGATTCATGGTGGCCCCGAAACGGTCTGATCAGGCGCGCGAATGGTCGTGCTCGCGCATGCCCGCCAACAAAGGAGAATCTGCGCTTGCGTCCATTCGAACGCCGGCCTGCATTTTCTTTGAATGCAATGTTGGTGATGCGACGACGGCAGATAAAGCTGTAGGTGGCACTCGGTTAATTTCGGGTTGATTTGGCACCACGTAGGACCGCAGGGACGCAACCGGTGGTGGCTACGCGCCGCCGATCAAGATTCCCACCGCCAGCACGATGACGCCACCGAGCACGATCTGGAACACCGCCTGCATGAACGGCGTATCCATGTAGCGCGCGCGGATCCAGGCGATCGCCCACAGTTCGAAGAACACCACCACGCCGGCGATCGCCGTGGCGATCCAGAACGCATTGGCCCAGGAGTCCGGGACCAGATAGGGCATGGTATGGCCGAGGCCGCCGATGGTGGTCATCAGGCCGCAGATGCCGCCGCGCAGCCACGGCGAACCGCGCCCGGTCATCGAGCCGTCGTCGGACAGAGCTTCGGCAAAGCCCATGCTGATGCCGGCGCCGATCGAGGCGGCGAGGCCGACCAGAAAGGTCTGCCAGTTGTGATGGGTGGCGAAGGCCGCGGCGAACAGCGGCGCCAGCGTCGATACCGAGCCGTCCATCAGGCCGGCGAGCCCGGGCTGCACATATTGCAGCACGAACATCCGTCGCCTTGTGTGATCCTCGGCGCTGCGCACGCCCGGGGTGAGAAACGTCTCCGACAGCCGCGCGGCAAGTTGCTCGTGGCCCTTTTCCATCTCCGCGAGATCGCCGAGCAGCTTGCGGACGCGGACGTCGGTACTCTGCTCGGCGGCCCTGGCGTAGAAGCGCTCGGCCTCGAATTCCATGGTCTCCGCTTCCTTGCGGATGACATCGAGCGAGAGGTTGCGGGTCAGCCAGATCGGGCGACGGCGAATGAAACCCTTGACGTCGCCGCGACGGATCGGCGGCAGGTTCGGCCCGAACCGTTCTTCGTACATTTCCAGCAGCATGTGCCGGTGGCCCTTCTCCTGCTCGGCCATCTCGCTGAAGATCTTCGCCGAATCGGGATAACGCTCGAGCAGATCCTCGGCGAAGCTGGAATAGATGCGACTGTCTTCCTCCTCGCCGGAGATCGCGACCGCGAGCACCTCGCGCTCCGTTAAGTCGGAAAATGCCTTCATTTTCAATGCCTTATATTCTTAGAACTATTCTAATATCTATAACGACTGGCGCCAGCTTTGTCAAAAACGTCGCCGCGGCGCGGCACGCAGGACCATGGCCTCGCCAGGCAACATGCGGCCGTGATCTCCCTTGCAGGTCGCTCGGCGTGGCGTCGACCGCGTGTGGATGATCGCGATCGCCGGTGGCCGAGCGGCATCGCCGCCGTCGCATGCAGCATGTTCCGCCGCGCGGCATAAGCGTGCCGCGTTTCGACTTTGACGCCACGCCATCGTCGGCTAGTTTGCCGGCAACAATGCCGGCCACCAAGGCCGGATACAGGGAGAGCGAACGGGATGATCGGAATTCAGGGAATTCGTGGAGTGTTGCGCGCGGCGGTGGTCGTGGCTGCCATCGGCATCGCAGGCAGCGCGGTGGCGCAAAGCACCTACCCCAACCGCACCATCACGCTGGTGCTGCCGTTCGCCGCCGGCAGCGGCACCGACACCACGACGCGCCTCATCTCGCAGCAGCTGGCCCAGGCGCTCGGCGTCAGCATCGTGATCGACAACAAGCCCGGCGCCAACGGTTCAATCGCGGCGACCTTCGTCGCCCGCGCGGCGCCGGACGGCTACACGCTGTTCGTCACCACCAACACCTCGCATTCGGCCAATCCCTACCTGCTCAAGACTATGAACTACGATCCGATCAAGGACTTCACCCCGATCGCCCGCACCGGCGACCTGCCCTTCATGCTGGTGATCAATCCCGACATTCCCGCCAACTCGGTGGGCGAACTGATCGCGCTGGCCAAGAAGGAGCCGGGCAAGTACTCCTATGCGTCAGGCAGCTCGTCGGCGATCGTGTCCGGCGCCACCTTCGCCAACCTGGCCAAACTCGACCTGCTGCACGTGCCCTACAAGAGTTCGCCACCGGCCTTGACCGACGTGATCGCCGGCCGCGTCAGCATGATGTTCGTCGACGTGCCGACCGGGCTGCCGCACGTCAACGGCAAGGCGCTGAAGGCGCTGGCGGTGACCACCAAGTATCGCTCGAAACTGTTGCCCGATCTGCCGACCATGGACGAAGCCGGCGTCAAGGGCTTCGATATCACCTCCTGGCAGGGCTATCTCGGCCCGGCCAACATGCCGAAGGACATCGTGCTGAAACTCAACACCGAGATCCGCAAGATCGTCGACCGGCCGGAGACCAAGAAGGATCTCGCCGACCGCGGCATGGAAGCGTTCTCCGGGCCGCCGGAAGAATTCGATGCCTTCCTGAAGGAACAGCTCGTCGTGTGGGAGAAGCTGATCAGGGAAGCCGGCATCGAGAAGCAGTAAGCCGCACCAATCGCGGACCGGGTGTCCCCGACGCGATGCAGCGTTCTTCACGCTGCTTCGCAGCTCCGGGACCCAGCTTTGCTGCAACAAACTCGGCCCCGGATCAGCAACGCACCAGCCCGCAAGCGCGGGCCAGTCCGCAGCATCCGGGGAACGCAAGCGTTTCCGGCGGCACCTTGCCGCAGCCTTGTCCCCCGCCGTCATCCCGCCGTCACCAATCTGTCAGCGCGACGTAACGCTCGCGCCCCACAACGCCCGCATGGTCACCACAAGGAGAACCACCATGCGCAAGTCACTGTTCTGTTCCGTTGCGTCGATGATGCTGTTGTCATCCGCTGCCTTCGCGCAAAGCGAAGGGGAGTTTCCTGCGAAGCTGGCGGGCCATGCCGTGCTGCCCGCACTGACCATGATCGAGGCGCCGGCCGACGCGCCCGCCGACCTGAAGAACGCCGGCAAGTACACCACCGGCAAGCGCGTCGAGGCGCAGGGCACCGTGATGGGCAAGTCCTATGAGCGCGACACCGGGATCTCGCTGCCGTTCAAGGGCCAACCGCTGCAGGGCCATTCCGGCATCAAGATGATGCCCGACGGCTCGTTCTGGGTGCTGACCGACAACGGCTCCGGCTCGCGCTACAATTCCGCCGACTCGATGCTGTACCTCAACCGTCACAAGATCGACTGGAAGAACGGCAAGGTCGAGCGCCAGGAGACCGTATTCCTGCACGATCCCGACAAGAAGGTGCCATTCCGCATCGTCCACGAAGACACCGCCAAGCGCTACCTCACCGGCGCCGATTTCGACACCGAAGGCTTCCAGCCGATCGGCGACAACTTCTGGATCGGCGACGAGTTCGGCCCCTACATTCTGAAGACCGACAAGACAGGCAAGGTGCTTGCGGTGTTCGAGACCGTCGCCGATGGCAAGCCGGTGCGTTCGCCGGACCACTGGTCGGTGCAGTCGCCGGGCGCGCCGGGCGCGACCTACACCACCGTCAACCTGCGCCGCTCCAAGGGTTATGAGGGCTTTGCATCGTCGAAGGACGGCAAGTTCCTGTACGGCCTGCTGGAAGGACCGATCTGGGATGCCGAGAAGAAGGATTGGGAAAAGGTCGACGGCAAGGAAGCCTCGCGGATCCTGGAATTCGACGTCAAGGCGGAGAAGTTCACCGGCCGCTACTGGCAGTATGTGTTCGAGCAGAACGGCAATGCCATCGGCGACTTCAACATGATCGACGCCGATCATGGCCTGATCATCGAGCGCGACAACGGCGAAGGCACCAAGGACAAGGCCTGCGCCGACGGCAAGCGCGGCACCGACTGCTTCCCGGATCTCGCCAAGTTCAAGCGCGTGTTCAAGATCGAACTCAACGACGCCAATGTCGGAAAACCCGTGCGCAAGATCGGCTTCATCGACCTGATGAAGATCCAGGACCCCGACAAGAAGTCGCTCAAACCGCTCAACGACGGCGTGCTGACGTTCCCGTTCTTCACCATCGAGAACGTCGACATGGTGGACGCCACCCATATCATCGTCGGCAACGACAACAACCTGCCGTTCTCGTCGAGCCGCGAGCCCAACAAGGCGGACGACAACGAGTTCGTGCTGCTGGAAGTCGGCGATTTCCTGAAGGCGAAGTAAGCTTCGTTGTTCGCAGCTACCTGAATGAGAAAAGCCCTCCCGGCCGGGAGGGCTTTTTGTTTGGACGCGATGCCTTCTTCCTTCTCCCCCGCGCGAAGTTTCGCTTCGCTAGGTGGGAGAAGGTGGCGCGGACCAACGGGTCGGCGCAAAGCGCCACCCGATGACAGGCTCCGTCCGCGTCGGATGAGGGGTAATTCCGGGTTCGGAGTTTGCCGCTACCCCTCACCCGGCCGCGCTGTCGCGCGTCCACCCTCCCCCACAAGGAGGAGGGAAGAAAGATCGGCGCTACGCCGCGCGGACCTTGGTGAGAAAGTCGTTGACCGCATCGCGCAACATGCCGGATTGGCTGTCCAACTCGCGGGCGTTGGCCAGCACCTGCGACGCCGCGGCGCCGGTGGCTTCGGCGGCCGAGCTGACACCGCCGATATTGTTGCTAATCTCGCTGGCGCCGGCTGCGACCGACTGGATGCTCTGCGCAATCTCCCGCGTCGCCTTGCCCTGCTCCTCGACCGCGCCGGAGATGCGGCTGGTGATCTCGCTCATCTCGCCGATCGTGCCGGTGATGCCCGTGATCGACGCCACGGCCTCGCTGGTGGACGCCTGCATGGCCGACACCTGGGCGGAGATCTCCTCGGTCGCCTTGGCGGTCTGGCTTGCCAGCGCCTTTACTTCGCTGGCCACGACCGCGAAGCCACGGCCGGATTCGCCGGCGCGTGCCGCCTCGATGGTGGCGTTGAGCGCCAGCAGGTTGGTCTGCGACGCGATATTGTGGATCAACTGGACCACCTCGCCGATCTTCTCGGCGCCGCGCGACAGCAGTTGCACGGTGGCATTGGTGCGCTCGGCGTCGCTGACAGCGCGGCTGGCGACCTCGGTCGACTGCGCCACCTGGCGCAACACCTCGCTGACCGACGCGGACAGCTCCTCGGCAGCGGAGGCGACCGTCCCCACATCGTCCGACGAGCGCTGCGATGCGGAGCCGACCGTGGCGGCGCGCGAACTGGCGTCGCTCGCCGTCGACGTCATCGATTGCGCGGTGGTCTGCATGCCGGCTGCCGCGGTGGAGACCGAGCGGACGATGCCGTTGACGCTGCGCTCGAAGTCGTCGGCAATGCTTTCCATCGTCGCGCGGCGCTCGGCGGCGGCGCGCCCCT
>DATCUS010000251.1:0-6717 GCA_036561845.1 Tardiphaga sp.
CGGCAGTTCGGGCACTTCTTCCTCGTCGTCGAATTGCGGCGGCGGATTGCCGCGCGGCACGTTGCCGGGCGGCCGCGGAGAGGGATCGCCGAACAGCGTGCCGAGCTGCGCCTGCGCCGGCGGCGCGAACGACAGGGTGGAGGCGGCCATCAGGGCCGCAAAACCGGCGAGGGTCAGGGTTCGGAACATCGGGTGCGGCTTCAATCGACGAATCAGGGGCGCGACATTTTAACTGCAGCGTACTGCTGCGGCCGCTCGCAATGGCTCCGGTTAACACGGCGATTGCGGCGGCGAAAGGGCATGGCGTCTGTAGCGGGCGACTGGCCACGCCGCCACCGCCATGGAATAGTCCGTCCCAGGGCACCGGCGCGCAACCATGCGACGCCGCCCCGTCGATCCGGAGAAACCGGACGCGCAGGGAGAAGCAAGGACATGGTCGACAGCATTCGTCTGGACGGCAGGATCGCGCTGGTCACCGGTGCCGCAGGCGTCATCGGCACCGAAACCATCAGGCTGCTGGCGCGGCGCGGCGCCTGCATCGTCGCCGTCGACCGCGATGCCGACAAGCTCAAGCATGCGGTGCTGGGGCTGCCGGCCCATGCCGAGACGCTGGCCGTCGTCGCCGACGTCACCCGCGAGGAGGACGTCGCCGGCTATGTGAAGCACGCCATGGCCAAGTTCAGCCGCATCGACGTGTTCTTCAACAATGCGGGGATCGAGGGCGAGATCGCGCCGATCGTTCAGACGTCGGTGGAGAATTTCCGCCGGGTGCTCGAGGTCAACGTCGTCGGCGTGTTCCTCGGCATGAAACATGTGCTGCCGGTGATGCTCAAGCAGAACTCCGGCTCGATCATCAACACCGCCTCGATCGCGGGCATCATCGGCTCGCCCGACATCATCGCCTACACCGCCAGCAAGCATGCGGTGATCGGCATGACCAAGAACGCAGCCCTCGAATGCACCGGCACCAAGGTTCGGGTGAACTGCATCTGCCCCGGCCTGATCGACAGCCGCATGCTCAGCGCCATCGTCGACGGTCGCGGCGGCGGCGCGTCGATACCGGTGGAGCGCGTGGTGGACCGCGTGGCGGCGCGGCGGCTTGGCCTCGCCGCCGAGGTGGCGCCGGTCGTTGCTTTCCTGGCCTCCGATGACGCAAGCTACGTCACCGGCGCCGCCTACACGGTCGATGGCGGCCGCACCGCCTCGTAGCAGGCCCAGATAGCAGTACAGGTCAGTCCATGCCCGTCGTTCTCGATCCCGATGCCGCCGCCGTGCTCGCCGCCTTTCGCGAGGCCGGCCGCCCGCCCTACGAAACCCTGTCGCCCGCCGAGGCGCGGGAGTGGTACCTGAAAGCCCGCGAGGTCGCCAATCCCGCGCCGCCGCCGCTCGCTTCCGTGCATGCCATGACCGTGCCGGGGCCGGCCGGCGCCATTCCGGTCCGAATCTATACGCCGCACATCCTGCGCAAGGCCGACGGCATGGCGCCGTGCCTGGTGTTCTTTCATGGCGGCGGCTGGGTGATCGGCGATCTCGATTCCCACGACGTGGTCTGCCGCACGCTGGCCGTGGAAGGCGAGATGATCGTGATCTCGGTGGACTATCGCCTCGCTCCCGAACACAAGTTTCCCGCCGCCATCGACGACGCCCTCGCCGCGACGCGCTGGATCGCCGACAACGCGGTGGCGCTCAACATCGACGCGTCGCGCATCGCGGTGGGCGGCGACAGCGCCGGCGGCAACCTCGCCGCCATCGTCGCCATCGACGCGCGCGAACACGGGCCGAAGCTCGCCGGCCAGGTCCTGATCTATCCGGCCACCGACTTCCGCATGACCCATCCCTCGCACAGCGAGCCGGAGACCGACTGCCTGCTGACGCACAATGTGATCCGCTGGTTCCGCGACCACTATCTCAACGGCGCGGACGACGTCGACAACTGGCGGGCGTCGCCGGCCCGTGTCGACGATCTCGCCGGTCTGCCGCCGGCCTATGTGATCACCGCCGGCGCCGATCCGTTGCGCGACGAAGGCGAGGAATATGCCGAACGTCTCCGGGACGCCGGCGTCGCCGTCAGTACCAAAAGCTATCCCGGCCAGTTTCACGGCTTCATTACCATGGGCAAGATCCTGCCGCGGGCCAACGACGCGCTGCACGATATCGGCGCATGGCTGAAGGTGCTGGGCTAGGCTGCACCCCCAGGGATTCGAGGAACCATGCCGGCGCCAAATGACGTGTTCGAAATGCGCCGGCTGGAGGCGTTGAGCAACACCATCTTCGGCGTCGCCATGACGCTGCTCGCCTACAATCTGCCGAAGGCATCCGGGCTGAGCGCGGCCCCGGACTGGACCGAACTCACCCGCGCTTACGCGCCGCACCTCGTGCCGCTGATGCTCAGCTTCATCATCGCCGGCGTGTTCTGGTTCAGCCATCAGCGCCGCCTGGCGGCAGCGCCGGAGGGCGGCCGCGGCGTGGTGTTCCTCAATCTGCTGTTCCTGCTGTCGATCATCGTGCTGCCGGCGACCAACGGCCTCTATGGCAGCTACCGCGCCAGCCCCGAGATCGCCGTCCTCTACGGACTGCATCTCACCGTGATCGCCGCACTCAACGCGGTGCTGTGGCTGCTGGCGCTGCGCGGGCGACGCCACTTCGATAGCCTGGCGGCTGCGATTTTCCCCGTGGTGGTTTTTCTGCTCGGCACCGCCACCGCCGTGATCGCCCCGGCATCGGCCCCCTTCTTCTGGTCACTGGCTTTTGCCGCGCCGCTGATCGGCTATTTCGGCCAGCGCCGGCGCGAGGCCTGAACGGCGGCGCCCACCGCCGCCTTCCAACGGACTTTGGCACAGCGCACGCCACCCGCCGCCCCGCGCCTCAGTTGATCCGTGCCTCAGTTGATCCGTGCCTCAGTTGATCCGCGCCGACCGCCGCAGCGCCTGCGGCGGCTGACCGAAGCTGCGGATGAAGGCGCGGCGCATGCGTTCCGGATCACCGAAGCCGGTGGCGCGCGCCACCCCTTCGATCGCCTCGCTGGACGACTGCACGCGCTCGCGCGCCACCTCGGTGCGCAGCCGCTCCACCGCCTTGGCGGGGGTGGTGCCGGTCTCGGCGATGAAGGCGCGGGAAAAATGTCGCGCGCTCATGCCGGCCTGCTCCGCCAGCCGCTCGACCGTGAGCGGCTGCGCCAGATGCTCGCGCGCCCAGGCCAGCAACGGGGCGAAGCGGCCGGACGGAGTCTTCAACTCGAGCAGCGCGGAGAACTGCGACTGACCGCCGCTGCGCCGCTGATACAGCACCAGCTGCCGCGCGGTCGCCTGCGCCACCTCCTCACCGAGATCCTCCACCACCATCGCCAGCGCCAGGTCGATGCCGGCACTGATGCCGGCCGACGTCCAGATCTCGCTGTCGCGTGTATAGATCCGGTCGGGCTCCAGCCGCACCTTTGGATAGGTCGCGCAGAAATGCGCGGTGTGCCGCCAGTGCGTGGTGGCGCGGCGGCCGTCGAGCAGACCCGCTTCCGCCAGCACATAGGCGCCCGAACAGACGCTGGCCACGCGGCAGCCGCGCTTCGCCGCGGCGCGGATAAAACCCTGCAGGCGTCGCGACCTCGCCGCGACGCGAACGCCGGCGCCGCCGACCACGATCAGTGTGCGCAGCGCCCCGGACGCGCGGAGGCCGCGCGACATCAGGGCGACGCCCGACGAACTGCGCACCTCGCCCGGCGTCTCCGCCAGCACCCTGATCACCGCCGGCGCGCCGCTGAGGCGGCCGGCAATCTCGAACGCCGAGATCGGGCCTGCGGCATCGAGCAGCTGGAACCCGGGAAACACCACAATGCCGATCATGCCGGTATGTCCGTTTATGAGGGAACTTAGACATTTCGGCCAGGAGAGGACCATGCCAGGCTGGCACCGTCAACAACCGCCCGGAGCCTCGCCATGTCCACCCTCCACATCGGCCTGCTGGTGTTTCCACAGGTGACCCAGCTCGATCTCACCGGCCCGCTGCAGGTGTTCGCCCGGCTGCCTGGCGCCACCGTGCACCTGATCTGGAAGCGCATCGAACCGGTCCCCAGCGACTCGGTGCTGACGCTGCTGCCGACCGTCACCTTCGAGGACTGTCCGCAGCTCGACGTGATCTGCGTGCCCGGCGGGGCCGGCAGCGACGACATGGCCAATGACGCGGAAACGCTGGCCTTCCTGCGCCGCCAGGCGGCCGGCGCGCGCTACATCACCTCGGTGTGCACCGGCGCGCTGGTGCTCGGCGCGGCCGGCCTGCTGCAGGGCTACAGGTCCACCACGCACTGGTCGGCGCTGGAGTTTCTGGCGGCATTCGGCGCCATTCCCACGGCGACGCGGGTCTGCATCGACCGCAACCGCATCAGCGGCGGCGGGGTCACGGCCGGTATCGATTTTGCACTGACTCTGGTTTCGATTCTGGCCGACCGAACCACCGCCGAGGCGATCCAGCTGGCGATGGAATACAACCCGGCGCCGCCGTTCAGCGCGGGATCGCCGGACGCCGCGCCCCCGGAGGTTCTGGCGCTGGTGACCGCCAGGATGGCCGGCGCCAAGCAACGCCGCACCGAGGCGGTGCAGCGCGCGGCAGCGCGACTGGAAACCGAGGCGGCGTTCTAGGGGCGACGAACCGGCCTAGAGATGTGCGCGGAAGAACGCTGTGAGTTCGTCGTTGAGCCGCCGGTGGAAGTCGGCCCGGTCGAATCCCGGCGGATCCTTGCAGATCAGCGACTCCCGCTCGGCTATACTGGCCGGGCAGACCGTGAAGAACGAAAAGTGCTGCGCCTGCGCAACCTTCGTGAACGTATGCGGCGCCTTGAGCCACGCGTCGACCGCCTCAACCGTTTTTGGTTCAACACCGTCACCGCCGGTTTCCGAGCCCCACAGCTGGACGGGGATCGTGACGCCGGAGAAGCTGTCGGCCGAGAAGAACACCGACAGCGGATCGGCAATCGCAGCGGCCTTGATCCTGCGGTCGTGCGTGAGCGGTTCTTTGGGAAATTCCTGCGCGCGGATCTGGTCGCAGACCTTGTCCGTCCGGCCCTCGCAAAGTGGTATGGCGCGTGCAAAGTCGGGATTAGCGCCGATGGCGACGAGCCCGGTATAGCCGCCGCGCGAGAAGCCGTAGAGGCCGATGCGGTCGGTATCGATCGCCGCCGCCAACGGCGAGGCTCCGGTCATGTAGTCAATCACCCGCTTCACGTCCAAGGGGCGTTCGATGTAGACCGACATTTCGCCAATCCGGCTCTTGTCGAGCGAGGTGTCGCCAGGATGGTTGAGCGCCGCCACCACGAAGCCGGCATCCGCCAAACGCTCGGCCGTATCGTGGTGACCCACGAACGAGCCGCCCCGCCCGTGCGACAGGACGACGAGCGGCAGTCCGTGGCCACTCACCATGCCGTCCCGGGCCGCGCGCACCGTGAATGGCCCAAACGTGACCGGCAACGGCGGATCAGCGCTCGGATACCAGGCGGCGACCGTGATCGCCGGCCCCGCTGCATCCGCTGGAATCTGGAGGAGCTTGAGGCCCGCGGCGGCAGCGGGGACATTCGCGGCCACGGCGAAGAAGAGTCCGAAGAGTCCGATCAGCCCATGCCAGCGCATAGCGCCTCCTTACATGCGCCCGGTGCCGTTTGCGCGGCCGCGTGCGCGCCGGCGCCGGTGGCGTCCGAAGCCGATCTGACCCTGCAAAATTCTGCCAGCAAACCGGAGGTTGAACAATGGCGGACACGGGTCGATCGCGCCGTTTGCACCATCGGAGGATGACTCCCGGTCAGCCGCAGCGAACGGACATCATCAGATCCGGGGCGGCATCTCACAAGCGGTAACAAGGGACATGAGCGGAGTCAGGGCAATAGCTCTCCGTAGTCGTGCGTGTATTCCGTCGTCACGAAGCGGTCGAAGCTCTGACTCCAGCGCTGGCCCGGCCAAAGGTAGTCGACGCGTCCCTCGGCCGGCAGGTAGATGGCGGTGTAGACCGTCGTGAATCCCTCCCGGCGGGAGTAAAGCGGCGGCTCGAAGAATTTTGCGGTGAGGCGTTCCAGGGTCATGGTGCGCTCTTCAAGAGCGGCAAGGATGCCTTGCTGCCGCTCGACCGAACGCGCCAGCGCCGCCGAAGTGAGTCCTGACGGAGCCTCCTGATGGTTTGTGCAAGCCCGTATCCGCGAGACGGCCGGCTCGCGATCAGGTCCAAGGAACACGGTCGCAAATTGACCTGTCCGATCCAGCAAGGTGACGTTTTGCGACAGCGCAATCGGAATTCGGCTGAGCGCCGCGATGGCCTGGTCGACGCCCGAACAGGTTTCCAGCACGTAACGCAGTATCAAGATCACCGAGAATCCGAGCCCCTGCGCGCGGCTGCCGCCGTCGGTCAGGCTGGCGACCAACCCATCCTCGTTCATGCCGTCGAGGCAACCGCCCCACGGGCGCTGCGCCTTGGCGATGACCCGGTGCCCGGACCATGCGGTCAATTCGAAGCGATCGGAGACCACATCGAGCGGAAATCATAGTTTCGAACCAGCGCAGGGCCGCCGTCGCCGAGCCAGATCGCCTGGCTGCACCCATGGACGTGTTCAGCCCGGACAGATCCCTGACGGGTGTTCGGAGACATAGCTGACACATCCATACTGGCTGGAATGCCCTTTTCAGGAGGCGTTCCATGCCATGGCGAGAGGTGTCGGTGATGGATCAGCGGCGCGAGTTTGTCCTT
>DATCUS010000252.1:0-15299 GCA_036561845.1 Tardiphaga sp.
GCGCGCCTGGCGCTCTGAGCTCGCCAAGAAGACCAGCGTGCCCGCCTATGTCATCCTGCACGACGCCACCCTCGACGGCATCGCCACCGCCCGCCCGACATCATTGGCGCAACTGCGCGGCATCCCGGGCATCGGAGACAAGAAGCTGGAGCGCTACGGCACCGAGCTGATCGCGCTGGTCACGGCAGCGGCCGGGTAGACCATGCGCATCCACTCGGCCGCGATCCATTATTTCGAGGCCGTGCGGCGCGCCGGGTCGATCCGCGAAGCGGCCCGCCGGTTGAACGTGGCGTCGTCCGCGGTGAACCGGCAGATCCTGAAGCTGGAAAAGGAAGTCGGCGCGGCCCTGTTCGACCGCACCGCCACGGGATTGAAGCTGACGGCGAGCGGCGAGGCGATGGCGCGTCACGTCATCGCCGTGCTGCAGGACCTCGAGCGGGTGCGCACCGACATCGGCGCGCTCAAGGGCGGCCACGCCGGACAGATCCGCATCGCCGCCGTCGAAGGCGTGTGCGGCGAGATCCTGCCCGATGCGATCCAGCGCATGCGCGAACGCGCGCCGCGCGTCACCGTGACCGTCGAAACGATGGGCTCCTTCGCCATCCCGTCCGTGATCGCCGAGGGCCTGTGCGACATCGGACTGGCCTTCGCGCTGCCGCGCAACAGCGACCTGCACCAGGTCGCGCTCAATCGCTTCCGACTCGGCGCGGTAGTCCGGCCGGATCATCCGATCGCCGCCAAATCCAAGACATCGCTGGCAGCGTGCCTCAATTCGCCGATCATCCTGGCCACGCCCGATCTGTCGATCAACCAGCTGCTGGCGCCGGAGATCGCGCGCATATCCCGCGCGCTTGAGCCGGCCGTCATGTCGGGTTCGGTCGAGCTGATGCGCGAACTGGCGTTGCGCGGGGTCGGCGTCGCCTTCCAAACCCGGATTGGCCTTGCCAGCGCCATGGCGTCCGGCCGGCTGGTCCATGTTCCGCTGGAGGCCCACGGCCCGATCTGGAGCGATCTCGGCGTCTATGTCCGGGCCGGCCGGGCCCTGCCGACCGCGGTTGATCGTTTCGTGCAGATATTGGCCGACGAGTTGAACCGGCGGGAAGCGGAAGAAAACGCGGCGCTCGGCACCGACTGATGCCGTTTCGGCATCAGCGTGCTCGAAACTCTGCTCTATTGAGGACAAGCATCCCGTGCGACCGTCAGGCTCTCGCAGAGGGATTGACCATGCCCGCCACCCTAAAAGCAGTTCACGTCGCGGCGTCGGCGCTGCCGATCATCGATATCGCCCGCCTGTCCAGCCCGGTTCCCGCCGATCGCCGCGCCGTGGCCCAGGAGCTCCGGCGCGCCTGTCTCGACAAGGGCTTCTTCTATGTGAAGAACCACGGCGTCCCCGAGACGCTGGTGGAGAAGGTGTTCGCGGAAGCGGAAACATTCTTCGCGCGGCCGGCGGCCGACAAGCTGGCGCTCGACAAGGCGCATTCGAAGGCCAATCGCGGCTATGAGCCGCTCAAGGCCCAGACCCTGGAGGCCGGCGCGCCGCCCGACCTCAAGGAAGGCTTCTATATCGGCCCCGAACATGCCGCCGATGACCCGCGCGTCCTGGCCGGCAAGTTCAACCACGGCCCGAACCAGTGGCCGGCCGGTGCCGGACCCGGCTTTCACGACACCATGACCGACTATTTCACGGCCTTGCTCGGTCTCGGCGAGCGCCTGATGCGCGGCATCGCATTGTCGCTCGACCTCGACGAGGACTACTTCAAGGACTTCTGCGCGGATCCGATGGCCACGCTGCGGCTGCTGCACTATCCGCCGCAACAGTCGGGCGACGCGCCCGAACAGCGCGGCGCCGGCGCCCACACCGACTTCGGCGGGCTGACGCTGCTGCGCCAGGACAATGTCGGCGGGTTGCAGGTCTGGGATCAGGAAAGCCAGGGCTGGGTGCACGCCGAGCCGGTGCCCGGCACCTTCATCGTCAATCTCGGCGACATGATCGCGCGCTGGACCAACGATCTCTACCGCTCCACCCTGCACCGCGTGATCAACACCTCCGGGCGCGAGCGCTATTCGGTACCGTTCTTCTATGTCGGCAACTACGACCACGAAGTGGCCTGCATTCCGACTTGCCTCGCCGCCGGCGAAGCGTCGAAATATCCGCCCACCACCGTCGAGGCGCATCTGCGCACCATGTACGCCCGCACCTACGCGCCCGCGACGTGAGACTGATCCTGATCCACGGCGCCTGGCAGGGCAGCTGGGCGTGGTCCCGCTTCATGCCGGCGCTGGCGCAGGCCGGCCTCCGCGCCGAGGCGATCGACCTTCCCGGCAACGGCGGCGATTCACCGGCGGCGGACGTCTCGCTCGATGCCTATGCCGCTCACGTCGCCGACAGGATTCGTTCCGACGACGACCCGGTCGTGCTGGTGGCGCATTCCGGCGGCGGGGTGATCGCCTCGGAAGCCGCGGAGCGTTGTCACGACCGCGTCAGCGGCGTGGTCTATGTGGCCGGCATGATGCTGCCGGACGGTGGCAGCTTCGGCGACGTGGTCGGCCCGCTGCTGGCCGCCGATCCGGCCGCGGCGGGAATCCGTCCACACCTCGTGTGGTCTGCCGACGGGCTGACATCGACGGTGCCTCCTGACGCGGCGCGGCAGATCTTCTATCACGACTGCGCGCCGGCGGATGCCGAGGCAGCCAGCGCCCGGCTGACGCCGCAGCCGGAAGGCGGGCGCGCAATCAGTCCGCGGCTGACGTCGCAACGCTTCGGCACCGTTCCCCGGCTCTATGTCGAAGCGCTGCGGGATCGCTCGGTGGTATTGGCTGCGCAGCGCCGCATGCAGGCCATGGTGCCCGGTGCGGCGGTGGTCAGCCTCGACAGCGGGCATGCACCGCAACTGTCGATGCCGGAAAAACTGGCAGCGTGCGTATTTCCGTGGCTGCGATCGCGGCGATGATCTCGCAAAGCCCGACAATCCGATGGCTACGGCGTCACCCGCGCCGTCGTGGCGGTTCCGCAATCTGGTCCAACTCGTGCAAGACGAAGCCTGACAACAAGGAGTACCTGGAATGATCCGTTCTCTGCTGACACGCTATCTGGCTGCCACCGGACTTGTGGTGGCGATGTCGGCGCCCGCCTTCGCCGCCGACAAGGTCACCTTCCTGCTCGACTGGCTGCCGGCCGGCGACAAGGCCGCCGTCTATGTGGCGCAGGCCAAGGGCCTGTTTGCCGCCGAGGGCCTCGAGGTGACGATCCAGTCCGGCCGCGGCTCCTCCGACGTGGTGACCAAGCTCGGCACCGGCGCCGGCGACATGGGCACCGGCGGCCTTGCCGCATTGCTGCAGGCCAGGGCGGAGAGCAAGGTCCCGGTCAAGGCGGTCGCCTCGCTCTATACTATCGAGCCGGACGCCATCTTCACCACGGAAGGCTCGGGCATCACTTCGCTGAAGGATATCGCCGGCAAGAAGATCGCCACCGCCACCTTCTCCTCCTCCAACGTGGTGTGGCCGCTGCTGCTGCAGGCCAATGGCATCGATCCCGCCAAGGTCGAACTGCTGAAGGTCGATCCCGGCGCGCTGGCGCCGATGCTGGCCACCGGCAAGGTCGACGCCACCATCAACTGGGTGACGGTGGCGCCCGGCTTCGAAGGCCCGCTCGGCGAGGTCAAGAAGAAGCTCAAGGTGATCTCGTGGTCCGATTACGGCTTTACCGGCTACGGCCTGTCGGTGTTCGCGTCGGAGAAATTCCTGGCCGAGCGACCGGACGTGGCGCGGCGTACGCTGAAGGCGTTCCTGGCCGGCAACCAGATGGCCATCGCCGATCCGAAGCTGGCCGGCGCCTCGGTGAAGGCATCGGTGGGTGACATCGATGCGGCCGTTGCCGACAAGCAGTTCGCGGCCTCGATCCCGCTGATGGACAACGCCATCGCCAAGACCGACGGCGCTGGCGCCTTCGAGAAGGCGCTGCTCGCCAAGACCTGGGAGTGGACCGCCAAGTCGCAGAACATGCCGATCGAAAAGCTCGACCCGGAGACCGCGGTCGACCGCTCGTTGCTGCCCAAGTGATCGTGCACGGGCGCCGGAGCGATCCGGCGTCCGCCCCGTTTGCCCGCCACCATTTGCCCGGACCCCGAACTTGACCTCGCAGCCCGTCATCCACTTCGCCGACCTCAAGCAAACCTTCGGCAAGGATGACGGCTCATCCGTGACTGCGCTCGACGGCATCACCTTCGACATCGGGCGCCATGAATTCATCGCGGTGCTCGGCCCGTCCGGCTGCGGCAAGTCGACCCTGCTGCGGCTAATCGCCGGCCTGATCAAGCCGACCGGCGGCACGCTGGAAATCTACGGCCTGCAGGTCACCGAACCGCGCGACGACATCGGCATCGTGTTCCAGAAGCCGACGCTGCTGCCATGGTTCAACGTGCTCGACAACGTCACCTTCCCGATGCGCCACAAATACGGCCGCGTCACCGCGGAGGAGCGCGTCCGTGCGCAGGAGCTGCTGGCGTTGGTCGGCCTGTCCGATTTCGCCGGCAAGCAGATCGACGAACTCTCCGGCGGCATGCAGCAGCGCGTCGCCATCGCCCGCGCACTGCTGCTCGACCCGGACATCCTGCTGATGGACGAGCCGTTCTCGGCGCTCGACGCGCTGACCCGCGAGGAGATGAGCTTCGAGCTGCTGCGGATCTGGACCGAGCGGCCGAAAACGGTGCTGTTCATCACCCATTCGATCCCCGAGGCGCTGCTGCTCGCCGACCGCATCGTGGTGATGAGCGCCCGCCCGGGCCGGGTCCGCGAGATCCTCGACGTGCCGCTGGCCCGGCCGCGGTCGCTGGCGTCGCTGTCCGATCCGGCCTTCACCGAGATGGCCAACTACATCCGCGGGCAGCTCTTTACCCGGCCGGTGGCATGACCATGAGCCCGCGAGTCTCCCGCACCCTCGTGCTGCTCAACCGCTTCGCGCCGGCGCTGACCTTCATCGCCCTGCTGCTGCTGTGGGAAGGCTCCTGCCGCTTCTTCGCCATCCCGTCGTTCCTGTTGCCGTCGCCGAGCGCCATCGTCATCGCCGGGGCCAATATCGAATGGACGCTGTGGCTGGGCCATATCTGGGCGACGCTGCGGGTCGCGGCGATGGGCTTCGTGCTGGCCGTGGTGGTCTCTATCCCGCTTGCCATCGCGCTGGCCAATTCGCGCTTCCTGTCGCGCACGCTGTATCCGATCCTGATCATCGTGCAGTCGACGCCGGTGGTGGCGGTGGCGCCGATCATCGTCACCACGCTCGGCGCCGCCGACCTGCCGCGGGTGCTCATCACTTTCATGATTGCGTTCTTTCCGATCGTCGTCTCCACGGTAACCGGCCTGCTGGCGACGCCCGAGGAACTGATCGAACTGTCGCGCTCGCTCAAGGCCGGCCGCGCCCGCGAGGTGCTGCATATCCGCCTGCCCTTCGCGCTGCCCTATATCTTTAGCGCACTGAAGATCGCCACCACTTTGTCCGTGGTCGGCGCGGTAGTCGCGGAATTCGTGGCGGCCGAGCGCGGGCTCGGCTTCTTCATCATGTTCTCGACCTCGTTCTTCAAGGTTCCCCAGGCCTTTGCCGGCCTGATCGTGCTGGTGGCACTGAGCCTTGCGATGTTCCGCCTGTGTGTGATCGTGCAGCGCCGGTTCGCGCCGTGGTCGCTGCCGAAAAGCGAGCGCTAGAGCGCCGCGAACGCCACGCTTTCGTCGGCGACGGCAATACCGACAGCGGTACCGACGGGCCAGCGCGTCATGGCGTCGAGCCCGCTCGAACGCACCAGCAGCCGGGCCGGGGCGGCATCGGCGCAGTCCAGATGAATATCAACATGGCCGCCCTGATAGACGTGGCCCGCCACGGTACTGCCTGTTGCGCACGGCTCGCTCGCCGCGAGGACGCGGAGCTGCTCGGGCCGCACGAACAAGTCGACCGCCGCGCCCGGCGCGACATCACCGAGGGGCGCGGCCGATACCGTCACGCGCGCCGCGCCGATGGCCACCACGGCGATCGTTTCGTCGCGGCTCTCCAGCCGGCCACGCAGCACATTGGCGTCGCCGACAAAGGACGCGACGAAACGGTCGGCAGGCCGGCGATAGATCTCCTCGGGCGTTCCGAGCTGGCGGATATGGCCGGCCGACATCACCGCGATGCGGTCGGACAGGCTCAGCGCCTCGCTCTGGTCATGGGTGACGAAGATGGTGGTGACCTTCAGCTTGCGCTGGATCTCGCGCAGCTCCACCTGCATCGAGGCGCGCAGGTTCTTGTCCAGTGCCGAGAACGGCTCGTCGAGCAGCAGCACGGTGGGATTGATGACCAACGCGCGCGCCAGCGCCACGCGCTGCTGCTGTCCCCCCGACAATTCGCGCGGCTTGCGGTCCTCAAATCCGGTGAGCTTGACCAGCGCCAGGACGTGGTCGACGCGCCGGCTGCGCTCCGGCCTGGCGACGCCGCGGACCTTCAGGCCATAGGCGACATTGTTGGCCACCGACATGTGCGGGAACAGCGCGTAGTTCTGAAACATCATGCCGATTCCGCGCTTGTAGGTCGGCAGGTCATTGACGCGTGCGCCGTCGATGACGATGGCGCCGGCGTCGGGCCCGAAGAAACCCGCGGCGAGATTGAGCAGCGTGGTCTTGCCGCAGCCCGACGGGCCGAGCAGGGTCATGAACTCGCCCCGCTGGACCGACAGCGACACGCCGTCGAGCGCAGTGGACTTGCCGAACCGCTTGGTCACGGATTCGAAGCGGACGGCGGCGTCGTTGCCATCAGGCATGTCAGCGACCTCCTTCAATATTCAGCACCTTGCCAAGACCGAGGAAAGCATTCGCGAAGACGATCAGGCAGGCAGTCCCGGCGATATACATCACCGACAGCGCGGCCATGGACGGATCGGCGAATTCGCGGACGTAATTGTACATTGCCACCGGCAGCGTCTGCGTGCGTTGCGCGGTGACGAACAGCGAGGCCGTGAATTCATTGAAGGACAGGATGGCGGCGAACAGCCAGCCGCTGACCAGGCCGGGCAGCAGCAACGGCAGCGTCACGGTGACCAGCACCCTTGCGGGCGACGCCCCGAGGCTGGCGGCAGCCAGTTCGAGGCTGCGATCGAGATTGCGCAAGGACACGTAGACGCTGCGCAGCACGAAGGGCAGCACCAGCACCACATGGCAGATCACGACCAGGCCATAGGAGCGCGTCCAGCCGATCTGCGCAGCGAGGATCAGGAAGCCGAGCCCGACGGTGAAATGCGGGATCACCAGCGGCGAGACCAGGATGCCCTCGATGAGCTTCCTGAAGCGAAACTTGTAGCGATCCAGAGCGAAGGCGAACATCGCACCGACCACCAGCGCGATGGTCGAGCTCCACGCGGTGACGATCACCCCGTTGCGGAAGCCGTCGCGGAAGTCCTGATATGCAATCGCCTTGGCGAACCAGCGCAGCGACCACGCCTGCGGCGGGAATGACAGGATCGCTCTGTCATTGAAGGCGGCGATGGTGACCACGACGGCCGGCAGGATCAGGAAGCCGACGATCAGCAGCACCGCGAGCTTGCCGGCCCATCCAAGCAGACGCTGATAGGTGGAGCGCGGCATCAGTGCGGCCTGATGGTGTCGAGCGGCCGCGCCGCCAGCCGCAGCATGGACAGCACGACGACGGTCAGCGCCAGCCCGGCGACGCAGAGGCTGGCGGCGAAGGGGAAATTGAAGCTGGCGAAGCCGAGCTGGTAGACCAGGTTCGAGACCATGTTGACGCGACCGCCGCCGATCAGCTGCGGCGTGGCGAAGGCGCTGAAGGTCCAGGCGAAGGCGGTGGTGACGCCGGCCACGACGCCGGGCATCGACAATGGCAGCGTCACGGTCAGGAATGTCCGGATCGGTCCGGCGCCGAGGCTTTCGGCGGCCTTCTGGTAATCGCGATCGATATGCGACAGGCCTGCGGCGAGCATGATGACCATGACCGGCATGGTGACGTGGACCAGCGCCACCACCACGCCGAAAGTGGTGAACATGAACTGCACCGGCTGCTTCACCAGGCCCAGTCCGAGCAGCACGGAATTGATGAAGCCGCTGTTGCCGAGCACGATGATCCAGGAATAGGTCCGCACCACCTCGCCGAGGAACAGCGGCGTGACCACGATGACCAGCAGGACCGATTTCAGTGCCGCATTGTGGGTGCGCACCAGCGCATAGGCCAGCGGATAGCCGACGATCAGCGTCGCCAATGCGGTGAGGAAGCAGATCCACACCGTGTTGAGAAAGACCTGCGCATAAAGCGGCTTCAGCAGGTCGGTAAAATTGGCGAAGGTAAACCCGCCCGGATCGAGCGAGCCCGGCACATAGGCCCGCAGGCTGAACTGCAGCACGGCGGCCATGGCCGCGACGAAGCCCACCGCGCACAGCGCGGCGGGCATCGTGAAGGTGCGTAGGAACGGCTGCGGGTTCACGGCGAGACGTCGCGGTCGCGCGGCATCAATTCATGATGTTTTCGGCGAACCATTTGCGCCACTCCGCGGTCTTCTCGGCGCGCATCTTCGCATCGATGTTGATCTGCTGCTTCCACTGCGCCGCCGTGGTGAAGACGCCGGGCAGTTTGGCAATTTCCGGATCGATCCTGGCGTTGAGCACCGCGGGGCTGCCCTTCTTGATCCTGGCAATCTCCGCCTGGATTTCGGGATCATAGAGCGTGTTGATGAACTTGTAGGCCAGATCCGCCTTCTTCGAACCCTTCATGATGGCCACGGTGTCGACGCCGAGGACGGCGCCCTCCTTCGGCATCGCCAGGGTGATCGGGACACCCTGGGAGATCATGTAATAGGCATTCATGGACAGCACGACCTGCACCGGCGTCTCGCCCGAGGCCAGTAGCTGCTGGCTGTTGGCGTCGTTGGTATAGAAGGCCTTGAAGTTCGGCTTCAGCGCCTTCAGCTTGCCCTGGCCCTTCTCCCAATGTGCGGCGTCGCTGCCGGCGAGGATAGCGGAGACCGCGATGATGTGGCTCGGATCGAAATCCGGCGCCGCAAGCTTGCCCTTCATCTCGGGCTTCCAGAGATCTTCCCAGCTTTCGAACTTCATGCCGGGCACCAGGTCGGCACGATAGCCGATGGTATAGACATAGGCCCAGGCACCGAGATGGAACGGGCTGATGCGGGCTTCGTCGGCGAGGTTGGCAGCATTGGGAATCTTCGAGGCGTCGAGCTGTTCGAACAGCCCGTCATTGGCGTAGATCCAGCCGACATGCGAGGTGGTGAAGGTCAGGTCACTCTCGGGAGCGTCCTTGGAGAGCTTCGCCTTGTTGAGCCGGTCGATGGTCCCGCCGGTGATGAACTCCACCGGCACGCCGGTGTCCCTGGTGAATTTCCTGGCGACCGTATCGGCGACGAGGTCGCGCCAGCTGCCGCCCCAGATGCTGATGACGAGCTTGTCCTGCGCCTGCGCGGGCATCGCCATGACGAGGACGAACAAGGCGAACAACAACCGTTTCATGTTTCGCTTCCTCTGTTGGCGCATGAATTGCACCAGTGAATTGCTACGCGACGTTTTCGGTTTCGCGCTTTCGGAGTAGTTTGAATCGGCAGCAACCTGTGCGGCCGGCGGAGATGGTTGATTGATGGAGACGTCTGGTGAGCAAGAAACAAAATCGCATCGGCCCTCGGAAATCCTTGCCACGCTGAAGCGCCTCGGCTTCGGTGTTGCAATTGCCGTGCCGGACAGCTGGCTCGGCGAGATCCTGGTGCAGATCGAGAACGGCACCGACATGCAACTCGTCCGCGCAACGCATGAGGAAGAGGCCCTGGCGATTGCCTGCGGCACGAGGCTCGGCGGCCAGCGTACGGTGATGTTCGTGCAAAATGCCGGGCTGCTCAGCATGGGCGCCGGCATGGTGTCGCTGGCGCAGCGCTACCAGTTTCCGTTGTTGATGCTGGTGTCGTATCGCGGAACCGTTGAAGATCCCGTTTTCTATCACATCCCCAAGGGACGGGTGACCGAGCCGGTCATGAAGGGCATCGGCCTGTCCTATGCGCGGGCCGATCGCAACCGCCCGATCGGTGTGCAGATCGAGGAGGCCGCCACCTACGCCGAGGAAGCGTCGTGCCCCTTTGCCTTGCTGCTGGCGCAGGGAGATGTCCAATGGTGAATGCCCGGCCGACACGCGCGGACTATTACAAGGTCCTTGCCGACAAACTGCCGATCGACACGCTGGTGGTGACTGCGCTCGGCAACGCTTCCTATCTGTGGGCGGCCATGCATGACGTGCCGCAGAATTTCTACTTCGAGGACGCCATGGGACTCGCGCTGCCGCTTGCGCTGGGACTGGCCATCGCGCAACCGACGCGCCCCGTGTTCGTGGTCGAGGGCGACGGCGCGCTGATGATGCATATGGGCGCACTGGTCACCGTCGGCGCCCTGGCACCGACCAATCTCACAGTGCTGCTGATTCAGAAT
Organism: Tardiphaga sp.; assembly: GCA_036561845.1. Lineage (GTDB taxonomy): Bacteria > Pseudomonadota > Alphaproteobacteria > Rhizobiales > Xanthobacteraceae > Tardiphaga. The sequence goes on from DATCUS010000252.1 coordinate 10,456, forward strand.
GGCGTACATGCCGCATCGGGCGGACAGGCGCTGCCCAATGCCTGTCTCGATCTCGCGCAACTCGCCCGCTCGGCGGGAATCCCGGCTGCTGAGAACGTGGCCACGCCGGAGGCATTTGCCTCGGCAATGGGCAAGGCAACGCCGGGCGCGGGCGCGCGCTTTTTCGTGTTGTCCACCGAGCCTGACGTCGCGGTGGTGCGACCGCCCATTGCGTTCGATCCGGTGCGGACCAAGCAGCGCTTCATGTCCGCGCTTGGCGTACCGCGCTATGTCCCGACCATGTTCGGCGGCGGACGGCTGGAACACGACGGAGGCTGAGTCGCGGCCGCCGGAAAACCTTGCCGCAAGCAAGATCGTTTGCGCTCACGTCCCGAACGCAAATTGTTTATTTGAACTATTCCAGTTTTCGCGCCACCCTGCCGGCTCATGGGAGCGACAATCCCGGCAAGGGGACGGAACATGGCCAGCCTCACTATCAACGGCAAGGCGTTCGAGATCGATGCCGAGGCCGACACGCCCTTGCTGTGGGCGATCCGCGAGAATGCCGGCCTGACCGGCACCAAATATGGTTGCGGCATTGCACAATGCGGTGCCTGCACCGTGCATCTCGACGGTGCGGCGACACGCTCGTGCGGCGTCACCGTCGGCGAGGCCGTCGGCAAGCAGATCACCACCATCGAGGGACTGGCGGCCGGCGGCATGTTGCACAAGGTGCAGCAGGCATGGATCGACAACGACGTCCCGCAATGCGGCTATTGCCAGAGCGGCATGATCATGGCGGTCACCGCGCTGCTGCGCGACAAGCCGAAGCCGTCCGACGCCGACATCGACGAGGCCATCACCAATATCTGCCGCTGCGGCACCTTCCAGCAGGTGCGCGAAGCGATCCACGCCGCCGCCAGCGCCTGAGGAGCATGACATGACCCATATGCCTGTCCTCAGCCGCCGCTCCTTCGTCATCGGGTCTGCCGCCGTGGGCAGCGGCCTCGCGCTCGGGCTCGACCTGCCGTTCGGCGGCCCCGGCGTGGTGCGCGCCGCCGACGGATCGCCGGAAGTCAACGCCTGGGTGGTGATCCGCCCGGACGACACCGTGGTGATCCGTATCGCGCGTTCGGAAATGGGCCAGGGCACCCTGACCGGCCTCGCGCAGCTGGTCGCCGAGGAACTCGAATGCGACTGGTCCAAAGTCACCACGGAATATCCGACGCCGGGCCAGAGCGTCGCCCGCAAGCGCGCCTGGGGCGATTTCTCCACCGGCGGCAGCCGCGGCATCCGCACCTCGCAGGACTATGTCCGCAAGGGCGGCGCCACCGCGCGCATGATGCTGGTGCAGGCCGCCGCCAATGAATGGAACGTGCCGGTCGGCGAATGCAGCGCCGCCAGCAGCGTCATCACCCACAAGCCGTCGGGCCGCACCACCACCTACGGCAAGGTGGTCGAGGCCGCGGCGAAGCTTTCGCCACCCGCCGATGTCAAGCTGAAGGAGCCCAAGGACTGGCGGATCGTCGGCAAGGGCGTCAAGCGGCTCGACACCGCCGACAAGACCACCGGCAAGATGATCTATGGCGTCGATGTGACCCTGCCCGGCATGCTCAACGCTGCGATCAAGGATTGCCCGGTGTTTGGCGGCAGGCTGAAGAGCTTTGACGACTCCAAGGTCGTCGCCATGAAGGGCGTCAAGAAGGTGGTGAAGGTGGGCGACAGCGCGGTCGCCGTGGTCGCCGACACATGGTGGCACGCCAAGGTCGCGCTCGACGCATTGCCCATCGTCTGGGACGAAGGCGACAATGCCAAGGTGTCGAGCGCCTCCATCGCCAAGTGGCTCGAGGAAGGCCTCGACCCGGCACAGCCCGCCTTCATCGGCAACCAGAACGGCGACGCCAAGGCCGCAGTCGCCGGCGCCGCGCGCAAGGTCGAGGCGGTCTATTCCTATCCCTATCAGAACCACGCCACCATGGAGCCGATGAACGCCACCGCGCTCTACACGGCGGACAAATGCGAGGTGTGGACCGGCACCCAGAACGGCGAAGCCGCCTTCGCCGCCGTGCTGGAGGCCTCCGGCCTGCCGGCCGACAAATGCGACGTGCACAAGCTGATGCTCGGCGGCGGCTTCGGTCGCCGCGGCATGACCGATTATGTGCGGCAGGCGGTGACAATCGCCAGGCAGATGCCGGGCACGCCGATCAAGCTGATCTGGTCGCGCGAAGAGGACATGCAGCACGGCAGGTATCATCCGATCACCCAGTGCAAGCTGACCGGCGCGTTCGACGCCGACAACAATCTGACCGCGCTGCAGGTCCGGCTGTCCGGCCAGTCGATCCTGTTCAGCGTGCGCCCCGATGCGCTGGTCAACGGCATGGATCCGGCGGCGTTCCAGGGCCTGGCGCCGCAGGGCGAGGCGGCGATCGGCTACAGCCTGCCCAACCTGCTGGTCGAGCACTCCATGCGCAACCCGCACGTGCCGCCGGGCTTCTGGCGTGGTGTCAACGTCAACCACAATGCGATCTACCTGGAATGTTTCATGGACGAGCTGGCGCTGTCGGCCGGGCAGGATCCGCTCGACTTCCGCCGCAAGCTGATGGGCAAGCACCCCAAGCACCTCGCAGTGCTCAATGCCGTCGCCGAGAAGATCGGCTGGACCACGCCGCCGCCCAAGGGCGTGTTCCGCGGCATCGCCCAGCACATGGGCTATGGCAGCTACGTGGCCGGCGCCACCGAGATTTCCGTGACCGATGGCAACAAGATCAAGGTGCATCGCATCGTTGCCGCCACCGATCCCGGCTACGCCGTCAACCCCGCGCAGATCGAGCGGCAGATCGCCGGTTCCTTCGTCTACGGTCTCTCCGCGCTGTTCTATGGCGGGCTCACGGTGAAGGACGGACGCATCGAGGAGAACAACTTCGACACCTACAATTCGATGCGGATCAGCGAAATGCCGAAAGTGGAGTCGATCATCATGCCGAGCGGCGGGTTCTGGGGCGGGGTCGGCGAGCCGACCATCTGCGTCGCAGCGCCCGCGGTGCTCAACGCCTATTTCGCCGCCACCGGCAAACGCATCCGCTCGGTGCCGCTGCGCAACCACGACATCAGCTTTGCCTGATGCAAGCAGCGGCGATCGGCTCCTCCACTGGATGGCAGCAATGAACGAGCTTCGCAGTTCCGTTGGATTGGCGATGGCCCTGTTTGCGATTGCGGCCGCGCCGTCGCGCGCAGCATCGCTGCCGCCGCCGGGCGCGGCTTCGTGCTCCGGTTGCCACACCACGATGAGCGACGCAACCTCGCCGGTGCCGCATCTGCGTGGCCGCGACGCCGCGGAGATCGTCGCTGCCATGGCGGCATTTCGCGACGGCTCGAAGCCGGCCACGGTAATGAATCGCATCGCCAAGGGATTTTCCGACGACGAGGTACGCCCGATTGCGGCATGGCTCGCAGCACAACAGGACACAAGATGAGCCGCTTGCGTCATCCGAACCGGCGGGAGTTTTTTGGCGCGGCAATGGGCGCGGCAGCGCTGGGATTTGCGCGCCCGGCCCTGGCGCAGGGCGCGGCAAAGGTCGTGGTGATCGGCGGCGGCTTCGGCGGCGCCAGCTGCGCCCGCGCGCTGCGGCAGCTCGATCCCAATATCCAGGTTACGCTGGTCGAGCCCAACGCCACCTACACCTCGTGCCCATTCAGCAACGCTGTGATCATCGGAATGCGGCCCCTGGAAGCGCAGCAATTCGGTTACGGGAAGTTCGCAGCCGAAGGCATCACCGTCGTTCCGCAGATGGCCGCGGGGATCGACGCGCAGGCGCGCAGCGTCAAACTCGCCGACGGCACGTCGCTGACCTATGACCGGCTGGTGCTGGCGCCGGGCATCGACCTGCGCTTCGACGCGCTGGAAGGCTACGATCGGAACGCGGCAGAAAAGATGCCGCATGCCTGGAAGGCCGGCGAGCAGACCACGCTGCTGCGCCGCCAGCTCGAGGCGATGGACGATGGCGGTCTGGTGGTGATCGCGGCACCGGCCAATCCGTTCCGCTGTCCGCCCGGCCCCTATGAGCGCGCCAGCCTGATCGCCTGGTATCTGAAGACGAAGAAGCCGCGCTCCAAGCTGATCATCCTCGATGCCAAGGATGCCTTCTCGAAACAAAAACTGTTCCAGAACGCCTGGGCGGAGCTGTATCCCGGCATGGTGGAATGGGTGGCACTGTCCCAGGGCGGCAAGGTGACGTCGGTCGATCCGGCCACCAACACGCTGACCACCGATTTCGGCAAACACACAGCGCAGGTTGCCAATGTGATCCCGGCGCAGAAAGCCGGCGCGATCGCCGTGCTGGCCGGCGCCGTCGACAAGACCGGCTGGTGCAGCATCGATCCGGTCAGCTTCGAATCGCGGCTGGTGCCGAACATCCACGTCATCGGCGACGCCTGCATCGCCGGCGCGATGCCCAAATCGGCATTTTCAGCCAATGCCCAGGCCAAGGCCTGCGCCGGCGCGGTCGTCACCCTGCTGTCAGGCAACGCGCCGCCGCAACCCAAGCTGATCAACACCTGCTACAGCCTGGTGGCGCCCGATTACGGAATCTCCATCGCCGGCGTGTACCAGCCGAAGAACGGCCTGTTCGCGGATGTGGAGGGCGCCGGCGGCGTCAGCCCGCTCGATGCGCCGGCCGCGGTGCGCGCGCAGGAGGCCACCTTTGCCGATGCCTGGTTCGCCACCATCACGGCCGAAGCCTTTGGCTAGAGCGCCGGGGATCGCGCCTCTGCTGCTGGCATCAGTGTGTTGCATCGCCTTGCCCGGCGCGTCCCGCGCGCAGCTTGTCGGCTACGCGGTCGCGGGCGATGCCATCGCGGCGTCGCTG
>DATCUS010000253.1:0-5514 GCA_036561845.1 Tardiphaga sp.
GGCCACACGCCCTGCTTCAGCAGCGCGCGCTCGCGCCTGAAGCTCGGCGGTTTTGCGGCGATGACGGCGGGGCGCGGCTTCGCCGGGGCTTTGGGGGTCTCGCGAATCATGCGGGGATCGTGCTGTCGCGCCGCGCCCGACGCAACCGGGAACTCGGGCTTTGCCCGCTATCCACGCCGGCGCCAGTCCTCGGCCGTCAGCACAAACACGGCGCGCGGGCTGCGCCCGGCGATGGCGACCTCGGTTTCCCGGCGCATTCCGAGCTTTTCCAGCGCATAACCGGACGCAATATTGTGCGGATCAGCCAGTGCCAGCAGCCGCGCGCAGCCCAGGTCCTCGAGGCCGAAGCGCAACTGCGCCTTGCCGATCTCGGTGGCGAAGCCCTGCCCCCATGCAGAACGCGCCAGCACGAAACCGATCTCGAAGTCGTCCTGCCCGAGAGCAGCGCAGGGGTTGAGCCCGGCGAAACCGATCACCTCGCCGCTGGCGCGTTCGATCAACGTCGCCAGCCCGGCCCGGCGATCGCCGAAAGTGAAGTGGTCGCGCACGAAACGTTCGGATTCTGCGGGCGACATCACGCTGCCGGAAAACACGTGACGCATTACGACATTATCGGAGAAAATCCTTCGGTGCAGGATCGGAATGTCGTCTTCACAAGCCGGACGCAGCAGCAAACGCGGCGTGGTGAGGATGATAGTCGCTTGCGATGGGCCAGTCATGGATGACGACTAACGCAACCTGGTATCACAGGGAAGCGCCATGCTTCTCCCCTCCCCCCTTGCGGGGAGGGGTCGGGGGTGGGGGTCTACAAGCGCCAACGTTCGTGGCACCCCCACCCCGGCCTCCACTCGCCAATGCTACGCATTGGCTCGTTCGGCCGACCCTCCCCGCAAGGGGGAGGGAATCCGATAACGCGTTCAGAACAAACTCAGCTGCCGCCCGCCACCCGCGGGCTTGGCAAAATGGTCCGTCGTCAGCTTCGAACGACGCTTGTTGAGGCCGAGCTTGGCGCAGGCGATCTCGAAGCGGCGGCCGATCATCCAGGCCATCGGCCCGGTGCCCTTCATCCGCGTGCCCCACTGCGAATCGTAGTCGCGGCCGCCGCGCATGTCGCGGATCAGGGTGAAGACGTGGCGATAGCGGTCGGGATAATTGGCCATCAGCCATTCGCGGAACAGGTCGCGCACCTCGAGCGGCAGCCGCAGCAGCACATAGCTGGCTTCCTTGACCCCGGCATGAGCCGCGGCATCGAGGATGCGCTCGATCTCGGCATCGTTCAGCGCCGGAATGATCGGCGCCACCATCACCGTGGTGGGAATCCCCGCCTCCGACAGTTGCCGCAGCGCCTCCAGCCGCTTCGCCGGCGTCGAGGCCCGCGGCTCCATGGTGCGGGCGAGCTTCGGATCCAGCGTGGTCACGGAGATCGCCACCTTGGCGAGATTGCGCTTGGCCATCCTCGCGAGAATATCGATGTCGCGGGTGACCAGCGCCGATTTCGTCACGATGCCGACCGGATGCGAGGCGCGCTCCAGCACTTCGAGAATGCCGCGCATGATCTTGCTGTCGCGCTCGATCGGCTGGTACGGATCGGTGTTGGTGCCGATGGCGATCATCTTCGGCTCGTAGTCGGCCGCGGCCAGTTCCTTCTCCAGCAGCGCCGGCGCGTCCGGCTTGGCGAACAGTTTCGACTCGAAATCCAGCCCCGGCGACAGGCCGAGGAAGGCGTGGGTCGGCCGCGCGAAGCAATAGACGCAGCCGTGCTCGCAGCCGCGATAGGGATTGATGGAACGGTCGAAGCCGATGTCCGGCGAGTCGTTGCGGGTGATGACTTTTCGCGCGGTGTCGATGGTCACCGTGGTCTTGAACGGCGGCAGTTCGTCGAGGCTCTGCCAGCCGTCGTCGAAGGCGACCCGGGCCTCGGCCTCGAAGCGGCCAGAGTCGTTGGACTGGGCGCCGCGGCCGCGCCGACGCTGCTTCTCGATCGCCACCGCGATTTCGGGAAACGGGGAAGGCACACCCGCCGGTTCGGAGGGCGCCGGGACCGGCGGGTGCTTGAGGGCAGCGATGTTGCGACTCATGCCAACACCATAGCGCGGATCAGGAACAAATCAAGAACATAACCGCGTTCGTGATCGAATCCGCCCGGCGCGACGATGCGCCCGCTGTGCCGGCATTCTCATGACAGTTCGATGACTGATCCACCGCAATCAAAGTGTCGCGAAGCCGCGCCATATAGGTGCCACGTCCGTTTCAACCGGTATGCGTGGCCCATGAAATCCCAGATCATCGAACAGCTTGGCCAGACCGACATGCTGCTGCCATCGCTGGTGGCGGAGGGTCTCGCCGCCAACGACCGCATCAAGGTGCGGATGAGCGCATTGCAGGCCGCCGCCCAGCATGCGCGCGCGCCGGGACAGGCGATTCCTGATCTGCAGGCCGAATGCCGCGCGGCGTCCATCGCGCCCGCCGCTATCGCCACGCTGATCGGCGGCGCCCACATGGCCGCGGAAGGGCGCATCGCGGCGCCCAATCTCGCCAGGCTGATGAAGGACATCGTCGACGACGTCACCGCGATGATCCGCGCCGTCAAGGCCGGCGCCCCGCGAGAAGGCGAAGCCTTCGACACCAGGCTGTCCGCGATGCTCGCGGCGGGCGTGCTGGATGCCGCTGCCGACATCGAGGCGGCGCGGATCGCGAGATTGACCGGGATGACCGAGAACGGCGCGGACAGCCTGCACCGGATGGTGATGGACCTGCACAAGGCGCTCAACCGGCTGGCCGCGGGTTGCGCCGAAGAGGTCATCAACGGCGCCCATGTGTTCGGTCTGCAGTCCGAAGACCATGCGCCGGTGGAAAGTTTCATGCGCGGGCTCGGCCAGACCCGCGCGCTGAAGTTCAACCATCCCGGCCTCGACACCATGGCGACCCGCTCCGGCGGCCGGCTGCTAATCCAGAACGATATCGGCACCACCGACGCCCATGTGGTGGTGATCGCCGTCAAGGCCAACGCGGTCACCGTCACCTACACCGACGTCCATCGCGCCCGCGCCAGGTTCTTCGTCGCCTTGTTCGAGAAGTTTCCGGCGACATGGAGCGGGCTGGATCGCCATGCCGCCGACGGCCTCGGCGACGACGGCACATTCTATCTGGTCACCGGCGATTATCAGACCGACAGTGCCGAAGAACGCGATGAATTCCTTGCCGCCATCGGCGCTGCATTGGTGTTCCTGATCGACTGGAACAAGGCGCGCAAACTGTTGCGCAGCTGGGTCGCCAAGAACGACGCCGCCGAACTGCTCGGCTGGGCCGCACGCCATCGCATCGGCCACCGCGCCTTCCTCGAACTGGGCGGCGACGAGTTGATCGGCGCCGCGGTGCGCAACGCGGCGCCGACCCGAATCGGCTTCGGCGAACGGCTCGACCAGGCGCTGGGCCGCGACGCCGCAGTGGATTTCCTCAAGACCGCCATGCGGGTGTCGACCGAGGCGCTGAGCGCGGGCCGTTCGGTGCGGCTGGTGCGCGACCAGATCGAGGCCGAGCTGGTCCGCCATCTGGAGCGCGTCGACAGCACCCTGCTCGCGATCATCATGCGGCAGGCCGGGCTGGCCCACGACATCGCCGCGGGGCTCGCTCATCATCTCGCCGCACGGCAGGCCGGACGGAGCGTCGACGGCAAGGCGCTCGCCGACCGCGCCAGCCGCATCGAGCAGAAGGCGGACCGCATCGCCATCGAGGCCCGCAAGGAAGTCGCCCGCCTCAATGCCCGTCCGGTCATCGAGCAGATGATGGACAGCGTCGAACAGGCGGTCGACGAGCTGGAGCAGGCGGCGTTCATCGCCTCCCTCCTGCCGGCCAACGTCGACCCGGCGCTGCTGGACGCGCTCACGGGTCTGTGCGCCACCACCGTCACGGCGCTGCAGGCCGCCGCTTCGGGCCTCGCCGCGGCCGCCGAGGTCCCCGACGGCCAGCGCGTCGATTCCGAGGATGCGCTGGCCTGCGTGGTGCGCCTGATCGACGCCGAGCACGCCGCCGACCTGCGCGAACGCGAGGTAACGACCCAGGTGTTTGCCGGCGGCTTCGACGTCGCGACCTCATTGTCGGTGCTGGAGCTGGCGCGGGCCATCGAGCGCACCACCGACCGGCTGGCCGGCTTCGGCCATCTGCTGCGCCGCTACATCATTTCCGACTTGCTGGCGTAATCGAGGAACAGACCATGCATATCGTGCGCATCGGCGACGGCTCCGCCAAACAGCATTCGGCGGACAGTATCGGCAACAAGGCTGCCAACCTGGCGCGCATGGCGGCGCTGGGCCTGCCGGTGCCGCCGGCCTTCGTCCTGCCGGTGAAATTGTGCGCCGCCATCCTATCGGGCGATCCGCGCGCCGAACGCGATCTGCGCCACGGGCTGAAGGACGGCATCGCATTCCTCGAAGCGGCGACCGGCAAGCGCTTCGGCGATCGCCGCAATCCGTTGCTGGTGTCGGTGCGCTCGGGCGCGGCGCGCTCGATGCCCGGCATGCTGGAGACCGTGCTCGACGTCGGCTGCACTCTTGCGGCCGTGCACGGCCTGATCCGCACCACCGGGCGGCCGCGGCTGGCCTGGGATTGCCGCCGCCGCTTCATCGAGAGCTATGCCGAGACCGTGCTCGGCCGCGATCCCGCGCCATTGAACGCACGGCTGACGGAGTTGATCGAGGCGGAGCAGGCCTCGAGCGACCGCGATCTCGACAGCGAGGCGCTGGAACGGCTGGCCGGCGAGCAATGCGTCCTGATCGACGACGACGATGACGGCTGGCTGGAGGATGCAACGGCGCAGCTCGATAGCGCCGCGCGCGCCGTCTACCGCTCCTGGGTCAGCGAGCGGGCGCAGACCTACCGCAAGCTGCAGCAGCTCGACGACCTCGAAGGCACCGCGGTGACCGTGCAGGCCATGGTGTTCGGCAATGGCGGCCTCACTTCCGGCGCCGGCGTGGCGTTTTCGCGCGATCCCTCCACCGGCCTGGCGAAGCCGATGATCGATCTGGTGCTCGACGCCCAGGGCGAGGACGTGGTGTCCGGCCGCCGCACGCCGGACAGCGAGCAGACCATCGCCCGCGCGCTGCCGGCGATCGCCGCCGAACTCGGCGACATCCTCAGACAGCTCGAACAGGAATTCGGCGACGTCCAGGATATCGAATTCACCATTGAGGACGGCAAATTGTGGATCCTGCAGACGCGCACCGCCAAGCGCACGCCACGCGCCGCGCTGCGCATCGCCATCGACCTCGTCCATGACGGACTGATCACGCCGAAGCAGGCGCTGCAGCGGATCGACGGCATCGATCTCGCGGCATTGAACCAGACCAGGCTGACGGAAGCCTCCGATCCGGTGGTCGCCGGGATCGGCGCGTCAGGCGGCATCGCGGTCGGCCGCGCCGCCTTCGACTCCACCAGCGCCCAGCGGCTGGCCGACGCCGGCGAGCCGGTGATCCTGCTGCGGCCGGACACCTCCACCGCGGATGTGGCGGGTTTTGC
>DATCUS010000254.1:0-3710 GCA_036561845.1 Tardiphaga sp.
ACCCTGTCCCGGCGCGTTTCGGAACTGGAGGCGGCCCTCAAGCTGCGTCTGTTCGAGCGCGGCGCGCGCGCATTGAAGCTGACCGAAGAAGGGCGGGCGCTGTTCGCGCGAACCGGGGCCTTGCTGACCGAGATCGAGGAGACGGCCGCGGCGATCGCTTCGGGCGGCGACCGGCCGCGTGGCACATTGCGGATCAGCGCGCCCCTGCTGTTCTCCCAGACCGCGATGGGCAGGCTCGCGGCCGGGTTCTCGCTGAAATACCCGGAGGTCCGGCTCGAGGTCACGACCGAAGACCGCACCGTCGACATGGTCGAGGAAGGCTATGACCTGGCGATCCGGGTCAATCCCGATCCGGATGAAAGCCTTGTCGGACGCATCTTTCTGCGCGATCGGCTGGTGGTGGTGGCGAGCCCGGGCCTCGTCCGGCCGGCGGATGATCGCGCTGTCCCTGCCGTCGTGAGGGGGGCCGGCGATCCGGTGGCAGCCTGGGACGTCAGGGCGCCGGCCGGACCATCACGCATCGCGGTCGATCCGGTCCTGCGGCTGTCCTCGCTCGTCATGGTCCGCGATGCCGTGCGTGCGGGCGTCGGCGCCGGACGCCTGCCGATCTCGCTTGTCAGTCACGATCTCGCCGCCGGAACGCTGGTGCATTGGGGCGATGTGGACGGACCGGACATCGCTCTGTGGACGCTGTATCCCTCCCGCCGATTGCTGAGCGCGCGCGTCTCCGCCTTCCTCGACTATTTGAAGTCCGCCTTTCCCATGGGGACGCCCGACGAACTGGCGGCCTATGTCGGGACGTGAGACGGGCAGATCGAACCGGGCGGGACGCTCGCGCTGCTGTGTCGAGGCGTGCGGCAATATGGTGCTTCGCTAAGGCGCGAAGAACGGGCCGAGCGCGGCGGTGACTTCGTCGGGAGAATCTTCGGGCAACAGATGGCCACCGCTGGTGGAAATTCCCTCGATATCGTCGGCCCAGCCTTTCCAGATCTCGTCGAGCCGCGGGCGACCGACGGCCTCCGCGGACCGTGGCCACAGCGCCAGCACCGGGCAATCGAGCCGGCGTCCCGCGGCACGATCCGCCTCGTCATGCGCGAGGTCCTCATCCAGGGCGGCGCGATAGTCCTCGCAGATGGCGTGCTGAACGCGCGGGTCGCGGAACGCGGCGCGATACGCTGCCCTGGCCGGCACCTCGATCACGCTATCGCTCGCCGCCTCCATCCCTTCGAAAGCCCGGTCGATGATCGCATCCGGCGCGGCCGCGAGCAGGCGTTCGGGCAGGTCCTCGTCCTGCGCCAGCAGGAACCAGTGATAGGCATGGCGGGCGAAGCGATAGTCGACCGCGCGCATCGCATCGAGCGTCGGCGCGACGGCCAGCGATGCAAACCGGGTGACCACGCCGGGATGATCGAGCACCATTCGATATCCGGCGCGCGCGCCGCGGTCGTGCCCGGCGAGCGCGAAGCGTGCGTGCCCGAGCGCCTGCATCAACGCCACCAGCGCCGCGCCGACCCGACGCTTGGTCCAGCGCGGCACCGTCGCGTGAGGCCTGCTTGCGCCGTAGCCCGGCAGATCGGGGATGATCAGGCTGTGGCGCTGCGCAAGCGCCGCGGCGACCTTGCGCCACGCGATATGCGTCTCGGGGTAGCCGTGCAGCAACAGCAGCGGCGGGCCGTTGCCGCCGGTGACGCCGGCGAAGCGAACGCCGCCGGCATCGATATCGAGGCGACGGAAGCCGGGAAAGAACGGCGTTGCGTCTGCCATGCTGTGCTCAGGCCTTTGTCGCAGCGCTGACGAAGGCGGCGAGTTCGCGCCCGAAGCGGGTCGGTTCTTCATAGAACGGGCTGTGCCCGCTGTCCGGATAGACCGACAGCCGGCTGCCGGCATGGAGATCCTTGATCCGCTGCGACATGGCCAGCCGGACCAGCCGGTCATGTTGGCCGTGGGTCAGCAGGAGCGGCCCGGCATAGGCCTTGAAAACCGGCTCAAGATCGGGCGTCGTCGTCTTGACGAAGCCCTTGGCGACCGCGCGCGCCGTCATGCCGTTGATCACCAGCATGCGCTGCCAGGCGATGCCCGTGGGCGGCTGGTGGAAACAGGCGCGGAGAAATTCCACGGTCTCGGCGGTCCGTTCCGCCAGATCGTGCGACGTCGTGGTGCCGGCAAACTTTCCGGCCAGCGGCGTCAGCAGATCCGGCGACAGCTTGGTGACGGCATCGACGAGGTTGATGCCGGCCAGTTGCCCGCCGCCATGGGAGCGCAGATACGCGCCGGCGACGTAGCCGCCGAGCGACCAGCCCACCAGCACGGGGCGACGCAGCGTCGCGGCGGCGATCACCGCGGCGACATCGTCGGCCCAGCGTTCGGCGCTGGCATAGGCGTCGGGCGCGCTTGGCTTGTCGGAATCGCCGTGGCCGCGCAGATCGAAGCGGACCATGCGAAAGCCCGCCAATGCCGGATCTGCGAACTGCTTGTCCCAGCTCAGGCGGCTTTGTCGCAGCCCGTGGATGAACAGGATCTCCGGTGCCTGCGGATCGCCCTGCGCGTCTGCCGCCAGCATCGTGCCGTCGCTTGACTGGACGGCGAATCCCGCGCGCGTCGGCACGGGTGCCGCCGCCATTGCCGGGCTGTGCATCGCGCTTGCCATTGCCGTTCCTGCCACGCCGAGCAGCAAGCTGCGTCGGTCGATCCGAATCTGCGAACCCATCGTTCTGTCCTATTGTTTATCGATCACTAAAAAATAACCGCTTGCGGTTGAACGTCAACAGCTTAGTTTGGCGGGCATGGCTCACTCCTCCAGGACAACCGCTGCAGCATCGCCGCGCCCGCGCGGCCGGCAGCCGACCTTCGATCGCGACGAGGCGCTCGAGACGGCGCTCGAGCTGTTCTGGCGGCATGGCTATGAGGGCGTCAGCCTCGCCGATCTGACCTCGGCGATGGGGATCGCGGCGCCCAGCCTCTATCATGCGTTCGGCAGCAAGGCCGATCTCTACCGCGAGGTGTTGCGCCGCTATGGCTCCAGCGGCGGGATGAAGGCCGACGAGGTCGGCGCGGCGGCGTCAAGCTATGACGCGGCCCGCCAGATGCTCGAGCGTGGCATCGCCGCCGTGACCATGCCCGGCAAACCGTTGGGCTGCATGGTGTCCAGCGGCATGCTGATGGCGTCGCCGGATCATGCGGAGCTGGCGGCCGAATTGAAGGCGCTGCGGGCATCGCTCCGCCACGCCTTGCAAAAGCGCATTCAGCGCGACATCGATGACGGCGTGCTGCCGCGCGCCACCGACGCCGCTGCGCTGGCGCGGCTGGTGACGGCCGCCATGCAGGGCATCTCGGTGCAGGCGCTGGACGGTGCGAAAGCGGCGGAGCTGCTGCCGATCGTCGCTGCGGTCCTCGCCGCATGGCCGGGCCGCGACGGCGGCAAGCCGACCTCCCGCCAGACTAGGCCCGCTTCGGCAAGAACTCCGTCGCATAGAGCAGCGCCGCGAGCGCGGTGAAACCGAGCCCGATCAGGCTCACCGTGGTCGCGCCGCCATGCGACACCGCGCTGCCCGACACGGCCGAGCCGACCGCGCCGCCGAAGAAGAACAGGCCGAGATACAGCGCGTTGAGCCGGCTGCGGATGTCCGGCGCCAGCGCGAAGATGGCGCGCTGGCCGGTGACCAGATGCGCCTGCGAGCCGGCGTCGAGCACGATGCCGGCCAGCACGAAGG
>DATCUS010000255.1:0-2956 GCA_036561845.1 Tardiphaga sp.
CGCGCGGCGTCTCGCGCGCCAGCGGCGGCGCATCACGGACAGGGCTTTTCAGCATGTCGCCCATGCTGTCGCCAAGCGCCGTGATGTCGGCGTGCGACCGCGCAAATCCTTGCGGACCGCGTTTCGGGGCGCGCCGACGAAACATGCCGAGGAGATCAACCATTCCGCCTTGCTCAGCCTTTTCGGGTCATCCGCCAAACAGCGCGGTATTTCGATCTGCTGCGTCAGCATGTCTGTGGAGATGGACCTTGTCAGAAAAACGCCAAGGTGTCGTTAAGCCGCCATATCGGTGCGGCTTCGACGCGTGCGACCACAGCCGATAGCGGGTCGGAGGCCGACCGGCAACCTTGGACCCCATCCCGGGCCCGGCTATTTCGGCTTTGCAGCGCCGGGCGCCGGGATCGCCGGGGCGCCTTGCCCGGAGGACTGGAACAGGCCCTGCACCCGGCCGCTGTCGGATTCGACCCGCGACACGCCGGTTGTCATGTCGACCATCAGCCGATCGCCCTTCAGCACGTTCTTGGCCTGGGTCAGCACCACACCGCCGGACATGGTGATCAGATTGCTCCTTGTATCGAACACGGCGGTCTCGCCGGTCACCACCTGGTCCTTCTGGGTGACCACGACATTGCCGCGGGCTTCCAGGCGGCGGATCGACGAACTGCCGCCGGGGCCCGGAGCGGCCGCCTTGATCGGCGCTTTCGCCGCGGACTTGGCCGGTGCCGCGGTGCCGGCGGGTGCCGCGTTGCCGCCATCGTAGAACACCACGAGGCTTTTCGATTTCATGGTGGTGTCGCCCTGCACGACCTTCACGTCACCGGAGAAGGTCGCTTCCTTCTTCTTGTCGCGCATCTCCAGCGACGCCGCCTCGATCTGGATCGGCTGGTCGCGGTTCTGCGAAAACCCCTGCATGGCATTGGGAACGCCCTGCACCGCGCTCTGGGCCAGACCATCGCCGGCGATGGCGGTCCCGAGGACGATCATGGCGGTCGCCAGAACGTGGCGCGACCCAATGCTGCGGCTGATCAAATTCATCGTCAATTTCATTTTGCGTTCGCGCGCTTGTCTTTGGAGGGCCGCGCCTTGGCCGGCTGGGTATACGATTCCGGCTGCGGCGCAAGCTCCGGCGCGGGTCTGGCCGGCGCGGTCTCGGCGGGCGTCGGAGGATCCATCATCATGTTCATCACCACGCCACCCTCGAACCGCACCACCTCGCCATGCTCGGTGATCCGCAGCCGCTGGCCGACCAGCGTTCCGTTGAGCAGTTTCACATCGACCTCCTCATCGGACGCCACCGTGCCCTTGCCGATGTCGATCACCGCCTGGGTCATGCGCGCCTCGTAACCGGTGGACGACTGCAGGAAGACATCCTCGTGCAGCTCGAGGATCTGCGTCTTGCTGTTGAACAGGCCGGTGCGCGCATCCATCGTCGTGGTCGACTTGTCTTCCATCACGACCTTGGCCCGCAGGGTCGCCAGTTCGACGTGATCCGGATCGGTCAGGTCCTGGGTCGCGGTCTTGGCCCACAACTCGTACGGCCGCCCGTCCGGCGAGAAACCCGACAGATGCGGCGTCTCCATGGTGATCTTGGTGCCCGATACCACGAGATTGCCCATGTCGATCGGCAGCTTGGCCAGGATCCGGAACGGATTGAACACCGACACGCCGACAATCGCCGCCATCGCCAGCAGCACCACGCCGGGCACCGCCAGGCGCAGGATATGCACCAGCCGGCTGTGACGTGCCGCGGCGGCAAACCGCACGTCCATTCCGGCCTGATAGCTGGGGACCCTTACCGAACTCACCGCTGCTCCAAAGCCGGACTGACCCGGGCAATCTACCCTGAAATGCCCGATCTTGCAGCCCCGCCCCCACTGGGACGACGACTGTGACCGAAACGGGGCATGGCGGCGCTTCAGAACGTCGCTTCGGACGTCAGTCCTTGTCGGACATCCGGCTTAAGAATGCGCGAAAATGTCCTCGTTTTCCCATCCGGAGAGGTCGAGCTTCGCCCGGATCGGCAGGAAATCGAAACAGGCCTGCGCCAGTTCGGCGCGGTTCTCGCGGGCCAGCATCACGTTGAGCCGGTCGCGCAGCCCGTGCAGGTGCAACACGTCGGAGGCGGCATAGGACACTTGCGCGTCGCTGAGGTTCTGCGATCCCCAGTCGCTCGACTGCTGCTGCTTCGACAGGTCGACATTCATCAGCTCGCGGACGAGGTCCTTGAGGCCGTGGCGATCGGTATAGGTGCGCGCCAGCCGGGATGCGATCTTGGTGCAATAGACCGGCTGCGGCATCACGCCGAGGGCGTTGTACAGAGCGGCGAGGTCGAAGCGCGCGAAGTGGAAGATCTTGACGATCTTCGGATCGGCCAGCAGCTTCTTCAGGTTCGGCGCATCGGTATGGCCGACCGGGATCTGCACCACATCGGCGCTGCCATCGCCGGGCGACAGCTGCACCACGCAGAGCCGGTCGCGGTGCGGATTGAGCCCCATGGTCTCGGTGTCGATGGCCACCGAATCGGTATAGCGGCTGAGATCCGGCAGGTCGCCGCGGTGCAGACGGGTGGTCATGGACTTGAAAAACCTTTGCTGGCGACGCGATTCGTGAGCTCCGGGCGACGTTAACGCCCAATTTGCGGGGTGACGAGAGCATTGCGCGCGCACCAGCGCTCTGGTTTCGACCATTGTCCCTGCACGCACGCTGCGCCTCGGCGGGGCCGCCACGCCTTTTCCTCTTCAGAATGTCAAACAGCCAAGTGCTCTCGTTCTCGCGGCGCATGATGCGTCCGAGGTGTGAGCAGATCTCCCCTCCAGACATGAGGGGAGCGGCGCGCCGGCAGGCGCGGGGTGGTGGTTGGGGCGCGATCCGCTATGCCGTCGCAACGGCGAAGCGGATCGCGGCGCCTGCGGGCGCGCCACCGCGGGATTTAGGGCTGAGGGACCGTTCTTCCGGG
>DATCUS010000256.1:0-1591 GCA_036561845.1 Tardiphaga sp.
CCTCACCCGAAGCCTCGCTGCCGCTCGGCTCCGACCTCTCCCCGCAAGCGGGGAGAGGTAAGGTCGCAGCATTCCAGACTAGTTGGCATCATCAAGAATGCCGATCAGGGAGTGAATCTCGAATGGCCAGCGAACCCGGCGTTGCGCGTCCCGCGTCGACCATCCTGTTGCTTCGGGAAGGCGCGGCGGACGCCATCGAAGTCTTCATGATGGTGCGGCACTACCAGATCGAGTTTGCCTCCGGCGCGCTGGTGTTTCCCGGCGGCAGCGTGGATGCCGGCGATCACGACCTGATCGCCAGGTCCGAGCTTTATGTCGGCAGCGACGGCCTCGACGCCACGACGTTGAGCTTCCGCATCGCCGCGATCCGCGAGACCTTCGAGGAAAGCCGTATCCTGCTGGCACGGTTGCGCGGATCCGACGACCTGATCCCGGCGGCGCGGGCAGCGGAGATCGCCGACGCCCATCGCGACGCGCTGAATGCGGGCAAGATCAGCTTTGCGCAGATTCTCGCCGACAATGGCCTCGTGCTGGCGCTCGACCTGCTGGTGCCCTATGCGCATTGGATCACGCCGGAGGGCATGAAGAAGCGGTTCGACACCTGGTTCTTCCTTGCCGCCGCGCCGCCCGAGCAGCTCGGCATGCATGACGGCAAGGAATCCACCGACTCGATCTGGCTGTCGCCGCGCGAGGCGCTCGACGGCGGCGACAGCGGTCGCTTCACGCTCCCGTTTCCAACCACCCGCAGCCTGATCAAGCTCGGCAAGCAACCCAACGTACAGTCGGCGCTGGACGATGCGCATGCCAGCACCATCGTCACCGTCATGCCGGTGGTCAGCCGCGATGGCGACCGGCGCACGCTGCGGATTCCCGCCGAGGCCGGCTATGACGGCGAGGTGTTCGAGCTGACCGGCGTGCCGTAAGTAGCAGCCAACGCAACAGCCGCATCCCCACGAAACGGCTCCGCCGTTTCGCTGGAGGCCGTCGCTTACGCGACGGCACCTCAGGATGACGGTGGTGGGGGTGGCGGGCTCGGGTAGGCTACCCAGCTCTGGCCTGCACCGCCGCGGCGCCGCTCTCCCAGAACGGCCGCCGCAACTCGCGCTTCAAGACCTTGCCGGCGCCGGACAGCGGGAACGGCTCGGCGCGCACGTCGACACTGCGCGGACACTTGTAGCCGGCGATGCGGTCCTTGCAGAATGCCACCAGTTCGGCGGCGTTGAGCTGCGCGCCGGCCTTGGCGATGACGATGGCATGCACGGTCTCGCCCCATTGCGGGTCGGGAATGCCGATCACCGCGCATTGCGCCACCGCCGGATGCTGCGCCACCACGTTCTCGACCTCGATGGAATAGACGTTCTCGCCGCCCGAGATGATCATGTCCTTCATGCGGTCGACGAGGTAGACGTAGCCTTCCTCGTCCATGTAGCCGCCGTCGCCGGTGTGCATCCAGCCGTCGATCACCGCCTTCGCGGTCTCCTCCGGCCGCTCCCAGTAGCCCATCATGACATTGTCGCCGCGCACCGCGACCTCGCCGACCTCGCCGGTCGCGACCGGCTTGTGGTCGGGACCGACGATGCGCACCTCGCAG
>DATCUS010000257.1:0-6862 GCA_036561845.1 Tardiphaga sp.
CCGCGCCTGCCGGGCGTCGGCCTCGTGCAGCCGCGCCGCACGGCGCCAGTGACGCTGCCCGAACCAGGTCGCCATGCCGCCGGCTACCACGCCGAGGATCGCCACCGAGATAATGGCAACAAACAGCGGCATGGTGAGTCCGATGGACGGATCTGTCGAATTGAAGGGATCGAAGGACACCGTCACCAGATGACGGTTGGCCACCGCAAACACGATGAACAGCACACCGAGCGGGATCAGCACCAAGGCTGTGAAAAATTTACGCATCGGCCTCTCTCGCAATGGCGCGACGGATCAGCTTCACGCGCTCGCTTCGGGAGCCCCGGCGTCGCGATTCAGCCGCTCGCGCATTTCCTTGCCGGTCTTGAAGAACGGCACACTCTTCTGGTCCACCGGCACATGGGCGCCGGTGCGCGGATTGCGACCGGCGCGGGCCGGGCGGTGCTTCACAGAGAAGGCGCCGAAGCCGCGCAGTTCCACCCGGTCGCCGCGCGCCAGCGCCGCGACGATCTCGTCGAGGATCGCATTCACGATGTTCTCCACATCCCGCTGATACAGATGCGGGTTGTGCTCGGCGATACGCTGAACGAGTTCGGATTTTATCATCGAGACTGGGACCCTGAAGTGGGAGCGACCATTTCCGTGAAAATGCCTTGAGCTGTCAAGACGCTAAATGAAATCGGAGGGGTTCGAAAACAGGTGACAAACGGCTGAAAAAGATATTCCGGCGTCGCCCCGCAATGCGGGAACGGGTGACGACGCCGGACCGTCCCCTTCAGTTTGCAGTCGCCGGCCGCCAGAGCGCAAGCATGCCGTCGAGACTGAGGTGCTCGACCGCCTGGGCGAGTCCGCCCTGCTCGACCTGCCGCGCCACGGCGCCAAGACCAACCGCGTCCAGGGTGATGGAAGCCGCAGCGCGCAGGAACGTCAGGTCGCCGAATTTCGGCGCCAGCTTGAAATCGCGCACCGGCAGGCCGCTCTTGACCTTCTTCTCGGACACCAGCCATGCGACCGCGGTCTTCTCGTCGCCGAGTTGATCGATCAGCTTGAGATTGACGGCCTGGCGTCCGGTGAACACCCGCCCATCGGCGACCTTGTCGAGCAGCGCGTCATCCATGTTGCGCCGGCTCTGCACCAGGCCGCGAAACCAGGCGTAGGAATCCTTCACCAGCGATTCCAGCGCGGCGCGCGCCTCCGGGCTGGTGGGCTCGAAGCCGTTGGGCGCCGCCTTCAGCGGCGACGACTTCACTTCCTCGACCTTGACACCGACGGTCTTCATCAGCTCGCCGAAATTCGGAAACTGGAACAGCACACCGATCGAGCCGACCAGCGAACTCTGCTGGGCGACGATATGGTCCGAGGCCAATGCGGCAATATAGCCTCCCGACGCCGCCAGGCCCTCAACTACCACCACCATCGGCTTCTTCGCCTTCAGGCGCGTCAGCGCGTCGTAGAGCTGCTCGGAGCCGGCGGTGGTCCCGCCCGGCGAATTGATGTGGACCACGACTGCCGCGGCGCCGGACTTCTCCAGCCGCTCCAGCGCCTCGATGCGGTCGTTGTCGCTGCGGATCAGGCCGTCGATATGGATTCGGGCGATCGAGCCGACAGCCGTCAGCGCGGTTCCCGAACGGTTGACGATGAGTCCGACGCCGACCACGGCGACGATGGCCACCAGGACCGCGCTAACGCGCCAGAAGGTCAGCTTGCGCCGCATGCGGCGGCGATCGACGATCACATCGGAATCAAGCGACATCTTGGGTCTCCGGGAAGCATTTGGTCGGCGTTTGGTCACGGCTCGCAGTGTGTGCTCGAACAGCGTTGATTTGGCGTGACTGAATTACATCAATTGCGACCCAATATGAAGAAAACAAGGTCAAAACGAAGTACCCGCATACAAAAGGGCCCCGGTTTGCACCGGGGCCCTGATGTGGTGGCTGAAGCCGAAGCTTGGCTTACTTGTCGGTGCGCTGCTTGAGCGCGGTGCCGAGAATGTCGCCCAAGGTCGCGCCCGAGTTCGAAGACCCGTACTGCTCGATGGCTTCCTTCTCTTCCGCGACTTCGAGTGCCTTGATCGACACCTGGACCTTGCGGGCCTTCTTGTCGAACTGGATCACCCGTGCATCGACCTTTTCGCCGACGGCGAAACGCTCGGCGCGCTGATCGGTGCGCTCACGCGCCAGTTCCGAACGCTTGATGAAGGTCGTGAAGTCGGTGTCGACGATCTGAACGTCGATACCGGATTCCTTGACTTCGAGCACGACGCAGGTGACCACGGCGCCCTTCTTGACGTCGCCCGGCTCGGCGAAGGGATCGCCTTCGAGCTGCTTGACGCCGAGCGAGATGCGCTCCTTCTCGACATCCACATCGAGGACGATGGCCTTGACCATGTCGCCCTTCTTGAAGTTGTCGATGACCTGCTCGCCCGGAAGCTTCCAGTCGAGGTCGGAGAGATGGACCATGCCGTCCACTTCGCCGTCGAGGCCGAGGAACAGACCGAATTCGGTCTTGTTCTTGACTTCGCCTTCGACAGTGGCGCCGACCGGATACTTCTCGACGAACACTTCCCACGGATTGCGCATGGTCTGCTTGAGACCGAGCGAAATGCGGCGCTTGACGGAATCGACTTCGAGAACCTGCACTTCGACTTCCTGCGAGGTCGAAACGATCTTGCCGGGGTGCATGTTCTTCTTGGTCCACGACATCTCCGAAACGTGGATCAGGCCTTCGATGCCCGGCTCCAGCTCGACGAATGCGCCGTAGTCCGTGATGTTGGTGACGCGACCGGTGAAGCGCGCATTGAGCGGGTACTTCGCCTCGATGCCCTGCCACGGATCGTCCAGCAACTGCTTCATGCCGAGCGAGATACGGTGGGTCTCGTGGTTGATCTTGATGATCTTGACCTTGACGGTCTGGCCGATGGTCAGCACTTCGGTCGGGTGGTTCACGCGACGCCATGCGATGTCGGTGACGTGCAGCAGGCCGTCGATGCCGCCGAGATCCACGAACGCACCGTAATCGGTGATGTTCTTGACGACGCCGTCAATGACCTGGCCCTCTTCGAGGTTCTGAACCAGTTCCTGACGCTGTTCGGCGCGGGTCTCTTCCAGCACGGTGCGGCGCGACACGACGATGTTGCCGCGGCGGCGATCCATCTTGAGGATCTGGAACGGCTGCGAGTTGTTCATCAGCGGCGCGACGTCGCGGATCGGGCGAATGTCGACCTGGGAGCGCGGCAGGAAGGCAACCGCGCCGTCGAGATCGACGGTGAAGCCACCCTTGACCTGGTTGAAGATGACGCCGTGAACCTTCTCGTTGTTGTTGAAGGCCTTCTCGAGCTTGCCCCAGCTTTCCTCGCGACGCGCCTTGTCACGGGACAGCACGGCTTCGCCGAGCGCATTTTCGATCCGGTCAAGAAACACCTCGACCTCGTCGCCAACCTTGAGTTCGCTTTCGCGGCCGGGCACGGCGAATTCGCGCAGCGCCACGCGGCCTTCCGTCTTCAGGCCGACGTCGATGACGGCCATGTCCTTTTCGATCGCAACGACAATGCCCTTGATGACGGAGCTTTCCTGCAGGTTGCCACCTGCGAAAGACTCGTCGAGCATCGCGGCGAAATCGTCGCGTGAAGGATTATAAGTATCGGTCGAAGCCATTTGTTCTCCAGATGCGGGTATTGCCGGCCATTCGGGT
Organism: Tardiphaga sp.; assembly: GCA_036561845.1. GTDB lineage: Bacteria > Pseudomonadota > Alphaproteobacteria > Rhizobiales > Xanthobacteraceae > Tardiphaga. The sequence continues at coordinate 3,691 of DATCUS010000257.1, forward strand.
GAAAGGGCGTCTCAAACGTGAAGTGTCAGGGGTCCGCAACCTCTAACGACCGCCCCGCAAAAACGGGAACGGGCCGGCAGCATGCCTGCACGAATGGAACGTTGATTGTGTCCGAACCCTGAATCGAGCCAATCGATCTCAAGACCTGGAGCGGGCTTTCCTCCAATGACGGCAGGGGTTCAAACCCGCTGCCGGCCCGCTCGGACGGCCTCGACAATGTCGATGGCGGCCCGGACGCCGCCTTCTATATCCAAATTGGAGTTATCCAGCAAGTACGCATCTGCAGCGGGCCTGAGCGGGGCAATGGCGCGGTTCTGGTCGCGCTCGTCGCGGCGCAGGATGTCCTCCAGCACGGCGGCCTCGTCAGCCTCTTCCCCGCGCGCCTTGGCCTCCAGGGTGCGGCGGCGGGCCCGCACCACGGGGTCGGCGACCACGAAGATCTTCACGTCGGCATCGGGGCAGATCACGGTTCCGATGTCGCGGCCGTCCAGCACCGCCCCCGGCGGATCCTCGGCAAAACGGCGCTGGAAGTTCAGCAGCACCTTGCGGACCTGGGGAATCGCCGAGACCACCGAGGCGGCGGCGCCGACCGCCTGGGTTTTCAGCGCCGGATTGCCGAATTTCTCCGGATCGAGCTCCAAAGCGGCCGAAACCGCCAGCATTTCATCATTGAGGTCGGCGCCGGCATCCAGCATCGCCTTGGCAACAGCCCGGTAGATGACGCCCGTGTCGAGGTGGCGAAATCCGTAATGGCGCGCAAGTCGTTTGCCGAGCGTGCCTTTTCCGGAAGCGGCCGGTCCGTCGATGGCGATGATCATGCGTATACGGCTACTCGTCAGCGTTCAGTTCCGCGCGGGCTTAGCATCCGAACTGCCAAATATCCACGCCGGATCGGCTCAGACAAACTCCGCGCCCAACCCACGCATCATCGGAATGAAGTCCGGAAAGCTGGTGGCGATGAAGGCGGTGTCGTCGACGGTCACCGGCCGGTCCGCCGCCAGCCCCATCACCAGCGCCGACATGGCGATACGGTGGTCCATGTGGGTGGCGACCACGCCGCCGCCTGGCACATGGCCGATGCCCTCGACGATCAGGTCGTCGCCGGAGACCTCGACCTTGACGCCATTGACCCGCAGCATCGCCGCGGTGGCCTCCAGCCGGTCGGATTCCTTGACCCGCAATTCCTTGAGGCCACGCATGATGGTGGTGCCTTCGGCAAAGGCCGCGGCCACCGCCAGCACCAGATATTCGTCGATCATCGACGGCGCCCGCTCCGGCGGCACCTCAACGCCGCGCAAGGCGGAGCCGCGGATGCGGAACCGGGCCATCGGCTCCCCGGCATCAGTGCGGACCTCGCTTTCCTCGATCGAGGCGCCCATTTCGCGCAAAGTGGTGAACAGCCCGGTGCGCAGCGGATTGGTCATCACGTCGGTCAGCACGATGTCGGACCCCGGCACGATCAGCGCTGCGACGATCGGGAATGCGGCGGAGGACGGATCGGCCGGCACCACCACCTCCGCGCCGCGCAGCTCCGGCTGGCCGGTGAGCGTAATCCTGCGGCCGTGGGCGCCGTCCTTTTCGGAGACGATCTGCGCGCCAAAATGCTTCAGCATCAGTTCGGTGTGGTCGCGGCTGGCCTCGGCCTCGATCACCGTCGTGACCCCTGGGGCCGACAGGCCGGCCAGCAGCACCGCCGACTTGATCTGCGCCGACGCCACCGGCGTGCGGTACAGAATCGGCAGCGGGTTGCGGGCGCCTTGCAGGGTCAGCGGCAAGCGACCGCCGTCCTGGCTCGCGAGGACGCGGGCACCCATCAGTTCGAGGGGGTCAACGATCCGCCGCATCGGCCGGCTGCGCAGCGAGGCGTCGCCGTCGAAGGTCGCCGTGATCGGACAACCGGCGACGGCGCCCATCACCAGCCGGCAGCCGGTGCCGGAATTGCCGAAGTCCAGCGGCGCCCGCGGCGCGGCGAAGCCGGCGACGCCGACACCGCGCACGGACCAGGCAAAATCCCCGGTACGGTCCACCTGCGCACCAAGCGCCTGCATTGCCTTGGCGGTGTTGAGAACGTCCTCGCCCTCCAGCAAGCCGGTAATGCGGGTTTCACCGACAGCCAGCGCGCCCAGAATCAGGGCACGGTGCGAGATCGATTTATCGCCGGGCACGCGCACACGCCCTGACAGCGCCGCACTCTTGCGCGATTGAAGAGGCGTCGGCTGACCGGCAGAGTTGTGCGATTGAGTCAAGATTGTGTTCCTTTGCGCGCGCGGCTCGTACCATATGGACCCAGCCTCGTCACGCAAGAGCCGCTCTCGCGCACAGCGCTATTGACAGCAGCGTGGCAACTAGCCAAGTGAAGCACCGTTTTTCAAAAAATTTCCAGGACTCCTCACGTGGCCAAATCCGATCTCGGAACCAAACGCATTTGCCCCACGACGGGCAAGAAGTTCTACGACCTGGGCAAAACCCCGGTGATCTCGCCCTATACCGGTGAGGTGGTGCCGATTGCGCCGATCCCGCCGCCGCGGACCCGCGCCGACGCAGCCTCGCGTGCCGCTGCGGCCTCCGCCGCTGCATCTGCCGCCGAAGCGCCGGAAGTCGCCGAGGCCGAGGAAGAGTTGGTGCCGCTCGAGGAAGCCGATGCCGAGGAAAATACCGGCAAGAAGGCCGCGGTACTGGAATCCGAGGACGATATCGAGGTAGACGAGACCATCGACGACGACGACGATGATGATTCGACCTTCATCGCCGACGAAGAAGAAGGCGACGAAGACGTCACCGACATCATCGGCGACGTTTCGGGTGACGAAGAGACTTGAGATCGTCCCGGATCTGTGATCTGGGTTCGCCGCGCGGGACTTTCCAGAAGCCCGCGCCGGTTAAGGGGCCATAGCTCAGCTGGGAGAGCGCTTGCATGGCATGCAAGAGGTCGGCGGTTCGATCCCGCCTGGCTCCACCATCCTTCGCTCGCTTCGCGAGCTTCGGCTCGGCAAGCCACGTCAGACTATCGGGCGAAGCGAGCGAAGGATGTCACGCCGTAGCCCGAAGGGCGTAGGCGGACGGGAAATGTTCAGCCAAACTACCCCTCGCTTCGCGAGCTTCGGCTCGGCAAGCCACGTCAGACTATCGGGCGAAGCGAGCGAAGGATGTCACGCCGTAGCCCGAAGGGCGT
>DATCUS010000258.1:0-24655 GCA_036561845.1 Tardiphaga sp.
AGCAGCGCCCGGATCTGGCCGCGCAGCAGGCCGGGCCGGTCGAGGCCGAGCCGGATCGCGCGCCAGCCCAGCGCCGGATTCTCCTCGGTGATGGTTTCCATATAGGGCAGCGCCTTGTCGCCGCCAATATCGAGGGTGCGGAAGGTCACCGGCTTGGGGCCGGCAGCGTCGAGCACCGCGCGGTACAGGGCCAGCTGGTCGCTGGAGCGTGGCAGGCTCTCGCCGACCATGAACTGCAGTTCGGTGCGGAACAGGCCGATGCCGGCGCTGCCGGTGTCGTCGATATGTGGCAGGTCGATGATCAGGCCGGCATTGATCATCAGGTCGACCTTCTGGCCGTCCTTGGTGACGCAGGGCCGGTCGCGCAGCGCCGAATACTGCGCCTGGCGGCGGGCGCGGAAGCGCACCCGTTCGGCATAGGCCGATTCGATTTCCGCGGACGGCCGGATGTAGATCGAGCCCGAGGTGCCGTCGACGATGATGGCGTCGCCGGGATCGGCGATGCCCGGCGCATTGGCCACTTCGCCGATCGCCGGAATGCCGAGCGCGCGTGCCACGATGGAAACGTGGGAATTGGCGGTGCCTTCCTCCAGCACCAGGCCGCGCAGCTTCTTGCGGTCGTAGTCGAGCAGGGCGGCGGGACCCATCGAGCGCGCGATCAGGATGGCGTTGTCGGGCATCTGTTCGCGCGACGGCGCGTGATCCTGTCCCACCAGCTGGCGCATCAGACGATGGCCGAGATCCTCGAGGTCATGCAATCGGTCGCGCAGATAGGGGTCGGTGGAGCGCAGCATCCGCGCGCGGGTGTCGGACTGCACGCGCTCGACGGCCGCTTCGGCGGTGAGGCCGGTGGCCACCGCCTCGTGCAGCCGGTGCGACCAGCCGTGGTCGTTGGCGAACATCCGGTAGGCTTCCAGCACATCGCGATGCTCGCCGCCCTCGGCGACGTCGCCGCGTTCCAGCATGCGGTCGAGGTCGGCGCGCAGCTTGGCCAGCGCGGTATCGAGCCGCTTGATTTCCTTGGGCAGGTCCTCGGCGATGTAGTTGGTGATGACCACGCGCGGCTCGTGCAGCACCACATGGCCGAGCGCGATGCCGTCGGACAGGATGGCACCGGTCTTGTGCAGCGAATGCCGGGCGGCGGGCTCGGCGCCGGGCTGGGCCAGCGCCGACAGCTCGCCGGAGGCAATCATCTCCGCCAGCACCATGGCGGTGGTCTGCAGCGCCTCGACCTCTTCCTCGACATAGGTCCGCTTGGCGCGGTTCTGCACCACCAGCACGCCCAGCGTGTTGCCGGCGCGCAGGATCGGCACGCCAAGGAAGGAGTGGTAGATTTCTTCGCCGGTTTCCGGGCGGAACGAGAACGCCGGATGGCTTTGCGCGTCGTTGAGATTGAGCGGGGTGGCCTCCGAGGAGACCAGGCCGACCAGGCCTTCATGGGCGCTCAGCACGGTCTGGTGGACCGCGTCACGGTTGAGGCCCTCGGTGGCGTAAAGCTCGAGGGTGTTGTCGACCCGCAGCACATAGGTCGAGCACACCTCCGCCACCATGTTGGCGGCGATCAGCACCACGATCTTGTCGAGGCGTTCCTGAGCGCTGACCTGCTCCGCCATCACTTCGCGGAGCCGTCTCAGCAAGACGCGGGGGCCACCCGACGCGCTCCGCATGTGCTGACACCCTCCCCCGCGAGGCCGGCGCGCCGAAATCTTCGGGCGCCAGCACTAAGTCCTAGAAAACAATAGAATTTTAGACATCATGCCGCAATGGACATGAAGGCCCAGACCGACTCAGATTGTGCGCAACCGCGCCACTCAACCGCAACGACCGCCCGCTCTGGCCGTATAGCGAATTGAAGCCAGTTTTGCCAAGCAAAACGCCTGCCACAGGCAGAAACACACCGTTCGGCTCAAAACGTCGATAATTTAAAGAAAAATCTTCTACGCTTTGTCCAGCCCGTAGAGCGTGTGCAGCGTCCGCACCGCCAGTTCGGTGTAGGCGGCGTCGATCAGCACCGAAAACTTGATTTCGGAGGTGGTGATGGCGCGGATGTTGATCTGGCGCTCGGACAAAGCGGCGAAGGCCTGGGCGGCGACGCCGGCGTGGCTGCGCATGCCCGAGCCGATCACCGAGACCTTGGCGACGTCGGTGGCGCTGTCGATGCGGGCATAGCCGATCGTGGCCTTGGCCGAGGTGATGGTCTCCTTGGCGCGGGCATAGTCGGAGGCCGGCACCGTGAAGGTCAGGTCGGTGGTCTTGCCGTCTTCGGAGACGTTCTGCACGATCATGTCGACGTTGATGTTGGCCTCGGCCAGCGGCACGAAGATCGAGGCGGCCACCCCGGGCTTGTCCTCGATCTGGCGGACGGAAATCTGGGCCTCGTCCTTGGAGAAGGCGATGCCTGTGACGACGTGGCTTTCCATGATTTGTTCCTCGCTGCAGATCAGCGTGCCCGGCGGCGTACCGTGGGGATCGATGTCTTCGGGTTTGTCGAAACTTGAGCGCACGAAGATCGGCATGTTGTGGACCATGCCGACTTCGACGGAGCGGACCTGCAGCACCTTGGCGCCCTGCGACGCCAGTTCCAGCATTTCCTCGAACGCCACCTTGTTGAGGCGCTGGGCCTTCGGCACCACGCGCGGGTCGGTGGTGTAGACCCCGTCGACGTCGGTGTAGATGTCGCAGCGGTCCGCCTTGATGGCCACGGCGATCGCCACCGCCGAGGTGTCGGAGCCGCCGCGTCCCAGCGTGGTGATGCGGTTGGTGTCCGGATTGATGCCCTGGAACCCGGCGATCACGGCGACTTCCTTGCGCTCCTTGAAGCGGTCGATCAGCTCGGAGCCGTCGATCTCCAGGATCCGCGCCGAAGCGTGGGCGTCCGAGGTCTTGATCGGGATCTGCCAGCCCTGCCAGGAGCGCGCCTGGATGCCGATGGTCTGCAGCGCGATGGCCAGCAGGCCGGCGGTGACCTGCTCGCCGGAGGCGACGATGGCGTCGTATTCGCGGGCATCGTGCAGCGGCGAGACCTCGCTGCACCAGGCCACCAGCTCGTTGGTCTTGCCGGACATGGCCGACACCACCACGGCGACGTCGTGGCCGGCGTCGACCTCGCGCTTGACGTGACGGGCGACGTTGCGGATGCGGTCGATATTGGCGACGGACGTGCCGCCGAACTTCATGACGAGGCGACCCATGACGAGTGGTGCATTCCCTGAGAACTGCGGGTAAAGATACCGCCCACGCAGACGCGGTGGCGAAAAGGCGCGTATACATAAAGGCGCCGCCGGGGGCAAGCAACCCGGGTTCCAAGATACCGTGGAACGCACCGGGACAGGGCAAATGGATCGCTAATGGGGCGCTATATCGACGATATTCTGCAGCCGGGCGAGAAGGTGCTGTATTCGAGCAACTTGCACTGGGTCGTCTATGCGCCCGCTATCGCCGCCTGGATCGTGGCCGCTGCCCTTCTGGTGTTCACGCGCTTCACGCTTAACGAGAACCTGGTCCTGCTGTGCCTCGCCTCCGCCGCCGTGGCGGCATGCGTGGCGCTGTACTGGTCGATGCGCGCCTGGTTCCGTCGCTGGACCACTGAGACCGACGTTACCAACCTGCGGGTCGTTCACAAGACGGGCTTCATCACCCGCAAGACCTTCGAGATCAGCGTCGACAAGGTTGCCAGCGTCAGCGTCGATCAAAGCATCATGGGACGTATCCTGAACTACGGCGACGTCCTCATCGAAAACATGGGTGACGACGAACAGAAAATCGAGACCATCGCGTCGCCACTCGCATTCCGCAGCAATATCACTGCCCGATAGGACACGGCTGACACCATGGCTCCGCAATCAAACTTCCAGGACGCCTCGGCATCCTCCGTCGATGCCTCCGAAGTCGCAAAATTCTCGAAACTGTCCGACGAATGGTGGAATCCGAACGGCAAGATGGCGCCGTTGCACAAGATCAACCCGTTGCGGCTGAGCTACATCCGCGACGCCGCCTGCCGCAAGTTCGAACGCAACGTCAAAAGCCTGAACTGCCTGGCGGGCCTGCGCATGCTCGATATCGGCTGCGGCGCCGGCCTGTTGTGCGAGCCGTTCACCCGGCTCGGCGCCCAGGTCATCGGCATCGATCCCTCGGCCACCAATATCGCGGTGGCCAGGCTGCATGCGGACAAAGCGGAGCTGTCGATCGACTATCGCTGCACCACGGTGGAGGAGATGGATCCGCGGGAGCGCTTCGATATCGTGCTGGCGATGGAAGTGATCGAGCACGTGGTCGACGTCGGCGCCTTCCTCGACCGCTGCGCGCTGATGCTGAAGCCCGGCGGGCTGATGGTGGTCTCCACTCTGAACCGCAACTGGAAGAGCTTTGCGCTCGGCATCGTCGCCGCCGAATACGTGCTGCGCTGGCTGCCGCGCGGCACCCATCAGTGGGACAAGTTCGTCACCCCCGAAGAACTCACCCACCACCTGGCACGCAACAAGCTCGCCATCACCGAACAGACCGGCGTGGTCTACAGTCCGCTCGGCGATCGCTGGAGCCTGTCGTCCGACATGGACGTCAACTACATGGTGGTGGCGGAGGGGGCGTAACGCGTGTCGGCGAGCAACCTCGCAGGTTCATCGGCGGGCGTTTCGGAAGTGCCCGCAGGATACTCTCTCTGGATGCGCCTGATCGGCATCGGTGCTGGCGCGGCTGTTGCCACCTTCGCCTATTTTGCGCTGTATCCTGCGCTTGACAGCGCAGTACGCGCATTTGCAACCACCGGCTTGATACTTCTGGTCATCGGGTGGATATTGCTTCTGCTGGTTGTGTTGCTCTACCCCGTCAGAGAATTGATTGCCGCGGTCAAGGTGCACGCGGCGATCTACTGCTCTTACCTTGTGATCATGGCCCTCACCGCAGAACCCGGCCATTCATCCCCTATCGATGGCCTTGAGCACGCTATCCTGGCCTTCTTGTTTGGGCTGTTGTTCGTCGAGCTGCTGGTTCTCCTGGTCTCGATTGCGCGTTCTCCGCAGACCGATCGCGCGTTCGCAGGTGGCGCATGGTTGTTTCCGGGGCTGACGATTGCCCTCCTCGGCGGATGGGGCGTCGGAGTTATGGTTTGGTCCGAAACCGTCCCGGCGCGCGTGGTCGCCGCGGCCGAAGGCGAAGCCGGTGATCAGCCCTATTGCTTGAACGTCGTCGGTCGGCGAGTCCAAAGTCGCCGCGATCTCACTGGACTATCCATGCACTCTCCAAACGCCGGCGGTTACTTCTGGAGATTGCACGCTTTGCTTGTGATGGAAGAGTCTGCCGGGAAATCGTTCTTTAACTGGTCGTATAAAGCGCGGCGCTTCGAGCGGCTCAGCGACAAGGCGCAAACTGCGTTGCATCTGGATGAGCGATCTTACTGTCAGCCTGTGCCCCATTTTGCGCGCGACCTCCGATTCTTCAAGATGTCCTAGGTCGACCGGCGCTTGACTACTTCAGATCCGCGATGCTCGCGGGTCCCGGTCCTTCGGTGATCAGCGCCGGCCACTGATGCGAGCCGAACGGCACCGCCGGCGGCAGGTTGGGCTTGATATTGCGCTTGGCGGTCTCGGCGATGATCGCCAGGCGCGCGTCGCCTCCCATCAGCTCGTAGTCCATCAGATGATAGTTGCCGAAGAACAATGAGCCGACCGAACGGTCGGCGATGATGCGGGTCAGCGATTCCAGCATCTCGGTCTGGGTGGTGGTGAAGGAGATGGTCTCGATCAGCAGCAAACGGTCGTTGATCGCCTCGGGCGGGAAGAATTGCGCCAGCACGCTGAACAGCACGTTGTTCTGCCGCGCCACATAGATGGTGTTGGAGGCCGCGTAGGTCTTGTCCCAGTCGGCGCCCAGCATGGCCTTCCAGCCGGCCAGCACGTCCATCCAGTGACCGACCTGGGTCTGCGCCGCCCAGCTCACCACCTTCGCAAGATCCGGCGCCTGCTTCTTGCCGAACGCCTCGAGGGCTGCGAACGACACCACGTTCTTGGCGATGCAGTCGTCCATGAAAGCGAGGTTGGCGGTGAGGATGCTGCGCACGGTGCCGCGCCACTCGGCCTGCATCGGCGTGGCGTCGAGGGTCTCGATGGCCGCCTGCATGCGGCTGCGATAGGCCTGCATCGGCGCACGCCAGGAGGTGTCGGCGGGATTGTCGAGATACGGACCGACCACCTCGGCCAGCGCCATGGCGGAATGGCCGGTCGACTTCAGCAGCTGATAGACCACCGGCACCGGCGGCGCCTCGAGCGGCGGCTGGCCCGGCCGAAACAGCGTGAAGCGTCCGCCGGCCCCGGAGAACATGCCGAGAATCACCGGGTGCTGGCCCAGGATATTCTTCTGGAAGATCTTGCCGGCGTTGCCGTAGAGCTCGAACATGCCAGTGTTGAGCGCCAGCATGTTGGCGGTGGCGATCTCCGCCGGGCTCGTCGTGGTGCGGCCGGCGATCGGCGCCATATAGGCCGGCAACCCTTGCGCATGGGCAATGCTGATCGTGGATGACAGGACGGCGAGTACGGCGAGCGATCGGCGCATCATGGTCAAATCCTCATTGGCACTGCTCCAGAACAATGGAATGCACCCGCACCCGTTAATACTTCTTTCGGTCAGGCCTCACGGCACCGGACCGCGCGCGGCCGCGAGCCGGCGGACACCGTGCAGAGCTGGCAGAATTCCCGGGTGTCGCAAGCATCCTCGCGATCCGTACGGGCCAATTTTCTGGCGTGGTTCTCGATCCGTACACTCGATCCGAGCAACCGGATATCCAGCGCAAAGGGCGGTCGCCCGCGTCACTCCTTGATCCCGCCATCGGCCACTCCTATTGAGGCGCCGATCCACCACGTTCATGGCAGCATGGGCGGATTGCACCGGCGCTGTGTCAGGCGTTAGTTTGCGCGCCGGGACGGGGCACCTCGAAACCATTGGAATTCGACCTGCCAACCACGTACCGTGGTATCCGCAGGTTCAGGAGCACGGGAGATGGAGAGACGGCTAGCGGCCATCGTTTGCGCTGACGTTGCGGGTTACTCCCGCATGATGGGCGCCGACGATGCCGGCACACTCGCCGCCCTGAAGGCTCACAAAGCCGCTTTCTATCCGGTCATCCTCAATCACGGCGGCCGGATCGTGAACACCGCCGGCGACGGTTTCCTGCTCGAATTTCCAAGCATCGTCGGCGCGATCGAGTCGGCCATTGCCATGCAGACGCTGATGGCCGAGCGCAACCACCATCTCCCCGAAGACCGCGCCATGCACTTCCGCCTCGGCGTCCACATGGGCGACGTGGTGGTCGAGGATGACCAGGTCTTCGGCGACGGCGTGAATATCGCCGCCCGCCTTGAGTCGGTTGCCGTACCCGGCGGCGTGGCAGTCTCGGGAAAAGCCTATCACGAGGCCAGCAAGCACCTCGCCGCCAGCCTGGTCGATGCCGGCACGCATCGCTTCAAGAACATCACCGAGCCGGTCGGGGTCTGGACCTGGGCGCCGGACGGCTCCGAGGCGCGCTATCGGGAGCCGAAGGACGCCTCGAACCTGCCGGCCCAATATCGCACCGCGATCGTCGGCGTACTGCCCTTCGTCAACCTCAGCGACGGCGCAGACGAGTATTTTTCGGACGGACTCACCGAGGACCTGATCCATGCGCTTTCGCTGCAGTCGTTCTATCGGGTGCTCAGCCGCAACTCGACGTTTGCCTTCAAGGGCAGGAGCCTCAGCGCGCGGCTGATCGCGCGGGAAATCGACGCGACCTATCTGATCCAGGGCTCGGTGCGGCGCGCCGGAACCAAGGTCCGCGTCACCGCCGAACTGATCGCACCGGAGAACGGCGAGCAGTTGTGGACCGGTCGATACGACCGCGACATCGGCGATCTCTTTGCGATGCAGGATGAAATCACCACCGACCTGTCGGCCGCACTGGCACCGGAGATCTATCGCGCCGAGGCATCCGCGCCGACCCGGTCGTCGTCGACCGATCTGACCGCGTGGGATCGCTTTCTGAAAGGCCTGTCGCACTACTACCAGCAGACCAAGGGGGATTATGAGGCGTCGATCGGCCTGTTCAGGGAGGCCATCGCGCTCGATCCCGGGCTGTCCATCGCGCGCGCCTATCTGGCCACGATCCTGGTGCAGGGCGTGCAGTTCGGATGGATCAGGAGCACGAGCGGATTATGGACCGAGGCCATGGATCTCGCGGAGAGCAGCGTTCGCCTCGATCCCCGCTCGTCATTCGCGTTCGGCCTGCTCGCCTACATGCATGCGATGCAGGGCAACTACGACACCGCCCTCAATGCCGGAAAGAAAGCGGTGGAGCTGAACCCTTACGACATGGGCGCCCGCGGCATTCTTGGCATATGCCATTTCATGATGGGCGAGCATCGGCAGGCGATCGAGCTGTTTTCCATGGCCGTGCAGCGCGGCAACAGCGACCCGCGCTATCAATGGCCGGCGCTGAATGCGTTCAGCCATTACCTGCTGGGACAATATGACGCTGCTTTGTCCTGGGCGCGCGAGGCGCTGTATCTCAACCCCAATCATCTGCAGGTGCTCGGCGTGCGCGCCGCGGCTCTGGCGCAATCCGGGCGGATGGAGGAGGCGGCAAAGGCCGCCGAACGTCTGCAGGTCTGCTTCCCGGGCTTCACCGTTGAACGGCATCTCAGGAATTTCCGCTGGAAGAATCCCGCTGACACCGCCCATTATCGTGACGGGCTGCTGAAGGCCGGCGTGCCGTTGACCAAGCTGTCTCTCGTCGACTCCGCTTCCAAGCGCGCGTCAGGGTCGTAGGCGCGGTCGCGCCGCGACCGCCGTCGTTGAGCGCAAGACCCACCGGCGCCGGCGGCGACATCAGTGCGCGAAACGCTGGTCCTGCGCCGGCGAACCGCGATGAACGCACAGCGGCCTTCAGTTGACTTGGATGGGATTTCCGCGAAGATCGTCGCAACCTCAGGTTGGGTGGGGCGCGAACCGTCTTCGGGGCGCTTCATTTGAACAATGCACATCGTAGCAAAGACAAAGCCCGGAAGACGCATCGCGATTCATCGCGCAGCACCCGCCATTCAGATCCGAACGTCGCGGGTCGCGTTCGCCGTTCGGCCAGTTTCGACGCCTTGAAGGATTGAGGTCCATGCACGACGATCGTATCGGTACCGCTGCAAGCGAAGTATCCGCCCCGGGACCGGCGGTTTCGCCCGACAATCCGTGCCCGTTCCTGCGGGCGGTCGTCGCAGCCGGCGTCGTCGATGGCCATGTGGTGCCGCTGTCGCGCTTGTGCAGCACGGTCGAGGCCGCGACCGGCGCAACCGGCCTGAAAAAATGGCTGGCAGGTGTGAAGACCTACCCCGTCGCCCTGATCGCCAACGGACTCGGCCCGCTCCGCCTGTTGCGCAGCATGTGGTCCGGCGCCCGGCTGGACGAATTGCGCGACGGTCCGCTGGACAAGCACGGCAGCGGTTCGCGCATCCTTGACGCCAACGCCCATGTCAGCGAGGCAGAACTTGAGCGCCTCGCCGAGTTCGGCAAGGACCGTCCGGATCCCGCGGGCGGGGTCGAGCGCGGCCTGACCGCTGAGGAGATCACCGCCTACATGGACGCCAACTTCGCGCGCGCCAAGGGCTCGCGGCGCCTGATCGACCGCCTGCTGATGAAGGGCGAATGGCCGGTGCTGCTCGACATCATGGGCAAGGGCGAGGGGGCGGGGCGCTATCTCAGCGTCGCGGAAGTCAGGACCTTGTTCGTCGACACGCGGCTGCCCGCCCGGATCGCGGCGCGGCTGTCGGCACTGCCGGCCAGACAAGGGGCGGGTGTGGTCCGCAAGCTGGTCACTGCTGCGGTCGTGCTGGTCGCGCTTGCCGGCGCCCTGATCGTTGCCGTCGCGGCATTTCCCGACCAGGTGCGGGCGATCCTGCCGGCCAAGCTCGCGCAACTGTTGCCGCCGCCGCTGCCGGATCGCGTTCCGATCAAGGCGGCGTTCTGGCTCGACCAGAACTGGACCACCGAAGACCGCCACTGGTTTCACCATGCCAGCCAGGGCACTGCGACGTTTCCGGTGCCCTACAACTGGTTCATTGCGCTGGAACAGCCGGTGCTTCATCTGCTCGCCCGGCCGGGGCTGGTCGCGGACAGCGGCTATCTCGAACGCTTCGGTTTCATGCCGAGTCCGAAATCGGTCCGCGTCGACGAAGCGACCTTGCGCCGATTTGGCTATCCCGCCTCGTCCGATGCCAAACCGGCGCCAGAAACCGTTGCCGGCCTGAAGCCGTTGCCCGCCGACAACCTCGACGGTCTGCCGGTCGGCTTCGCGCGGATGGTCGGCGGCACCAACCCGACCACCGGCTTTCGCGATCCCGATCGGATCGGGCTGACCTGCGCCGCCTGTCACGCCGGCTCGATTCGCTACAACGGCGTCAGCGTGCGGTTCGACGGTGGCCCGGCCATGGTCGACCTGCGCAAGCTCGAACTCGTGACCGGCCTGTCGATTGCCTACACGCTGAACATTCCCGGCCGTTTCAAGCGCTTCGCCGACCGGGTTCTCGGTCCGGACGCCGGCAAGGAAGAGCGCAACAAGCTCGAGAAGGATCTGAAGTCGATCGGCGACGACCTGTTGGGGCAGGTCAAGCTGACGGAGAAGACGCTCAAGGAGAAGAACCAGGAGAACACCGAGGAAGGCAACGGGCGGCTCGATGCCCTGAACCGCATCGGCAATCAGGTGTTCTTCACCAACCTGATCCAGAACGGACTGCAGGGCTACGAGAAGAACATCCACGCCAACGATGCGCCGGTAAGCTTCCCGCCGGTCTGGACCGTGCCGTGGCTGCTGTGGGCGCAATATGACGGCTCGATCGAACAGCCGCTGATCCGCAATGCCGGCGAGGCCATGGGCGTCACCGCGCTGGTCAATTTTTCGCCGAACGCGCCGCGCGACGACCTGTTCCGCTCGTCCGTCGCGCTCGAGAATCTGGTGCGCATCGAGGCGATGCTGCGCGGCTCCGATCCGTTCGCACAATCGCCAAAAGGCTTCAACGGGCTGGCGGCGCCGAAGTGGCCGGCGCAGCTGTTCCCTGACGATCCCGCCTGGAAGATCGACCCGGCGAAGGTGGCCAGGGGCCGCGCGCTCTATGCCGAGATCTGCGCGGAGTGCCATCTCGGGCCGGTCAACGATTCCGCCTTCGATGCGCAATTCCCGGACAAGAGCTTGTGGTCGCCGGACCACTGGCTGACCGTCGGTACCGCTCCCCAGCCGGTGACCAGGGTGCTGAAGCCGGTGATGAAGCCCGGGATGGGGACCGACGGCGCCCAGGCCGACGTGCTGCTGACCCGGCAGGTAAAGGTCCCGGGCTTCCTCGACATGCAGCCGGCGCGCGACCTCGGCGCCCGTTGGGGATGTGCAGGCGTGACCTCGACCTCCACCACCGAGATGCCCTTCGCGATCGCCCTGATGATCGCGGTGAACAAGCTCAGTGACAAATGGATCGAGGATCACAAGGTCGTGGAGCCGCAACTCTCCGAACTATGGGGGCCGCTCAAGAACTGCCCCAATCCGGTGTCGAAGCCGCACTACCGGGCGCGTCCGCTGAATGGCGTCTGGGCCACCGCGCCCTACCTCCACAACGGGTCGGTTCCCTCGCTGTACTGGCTGCTCAAGCCGGCGGCGGAACGGCCGACGGAATTCTGCATCGGCGACCGCGACTTCGATCCGCAACAGGTCGGTTTTCGCGTGGCCGCCGGCGACACGGCGAGTTGCAGGAAGGGCGAAACCCGCTTTGCCACGAAGACATCCGACGGAAAGGAGATTCACGGCAACAGCGTGCTCGGGCACTCGCTGGAGGGAACGCCGGGGCCGGGCAAGACCGGCATCATCGGCCGCGCGCTGAACGAGGACGAGCGCTACGATCTGATCGAGTACCTGAAGACACTGTGAGTGCAACGCGATCTGTTACCCGCCGGGCGATGCCCGTCGGGCTCAAACGCTCACGACAGCGCCCGAAGCTCATCCACGCCGATGGGCGGTCTGGTTCGCCATCCGATCATGAACGCCCGCTTTGCGAGCCCGTTCCGAACGCGAGCGATCTGCGCTCTTTCTCGCACGAGCCGCAATCGTAGTAATGGATCGTGGGTGCCCGAGGCCGTAAGGCTCTTGTTGATGACCCAGGCGAACGGCTCGATGCCGGCGCGCCGCAAGTCATCCTGAAGGGCTGCGGCCTCGGACACCGGCGTTGTCTCCGGCAGGGTGACCAGGATCACGCGGGTGTAGTTAGGGTCCTGCAATCGCATCAGCGGGGTGACGATGCGTCCGGGCGCGCCTGGCTCGAGTTGACGCGTCACCTCCCGGTGATACGCGCCGGTCGCATCCAGCAGCAGCAGGGTGTGGCCCGTCGGCGCCGTATCGAGCACCACGAAGGCGGCACGGGCCTCCCCGACAATGCGCGAGAAGGCGTGAAACACCGCCACCTCCTCAGTGCATGGCGAAGCAAGGTCCTCCTGCAGCAGCGCCTTGCCCTGCTCGTCGAGGTCGCGACCGCGGGTCGCCAGTATTTTGGCGACATAGCGTTCGGTCTCGACCACCGGGTCGATCCGATCGACCGTGAGGCCGGCCATGGCCCCGTCCACGACAAAAGCGACGTGAGCTGCCGGATCGGTCGTGCTGAGATGCACGGCATGACCTCGCTTCGCCAGTCCCACTGCAATGGCGGCGGCAATCGTCGTCTTTCCGACCCCGCCCTTGCCCATGACCATGATCAGGCCGCGCTGGCCCAGCGCGATCTCGTCGACCAGCCGATCAAGGCCCGGCAGTTCGACCGGAGCGTCCGGCTCGTCGGCTGCGACCGAGGCCGGACTGGAGGGTGACAAGAGTGCCCTGAGAGCCGAGAGGCCGACGAGATCGAAGCCGAGCAACGGAATTTCGTCCCGCGGCAGCCTTGCGAGCGACGCCGGCATCGCGGCGAGGGCCTCGTCCTGGTCCCGCTCCAGTGCCGCCGCAACGGCATCGGTCAGGTCGGAGGCGTGGAAGCGTCCGTTTACGGCAAGCAGTTGATTCGACAGATTGAGCGCATCGAGTTCGCCGGAGGTTCTGGCCGCTTCGCGGATCGCGCCGCGGTCGGCCCGGGTGACCAGAATGATGGTGGTGCGGCTGGCGTCGCCGAGCGCCTGAAGGGACTTGCGGAAGCGCTCCTCCTGCATCTTCAGGCCGGAATGCGGACCCAGACAGGATGCGCCCCGGTCGTTGTCCTTCAGAAAGCCCGTCCATGCTTTTGGCAGGCTGAGCAGCCGCAGCGTGTGGCCGGTCGGAGCCGTGTCGAAAATGATATGGTCGAAACCGGCGATATCGCCGTCGAGAAGTCCGACGAACTCGTCGAAAGCGGCGATCTCGGTGGTGCAGGCGCCGGAGAGCTGCTCACGCACCGTCGATCTCTCATCCGGCGTCGCCGTGGGTCCGAGCTGTTCGAGCACACGGCTTCGATAGCTCTCCGCGGCCGCTTCCGGGTCGATGTTCATGGCCGAAAGCCCGTCCACGTTGGGCACCGGCGTTGGATGGTTGGTCAGGCGCACGTCGAGCATCTCGTCGAGGTTCGATGCCGGATCGGTGCTGACCAGAAGGACGCGTCGTCCGCGGTCGGCGAGAGCGATGGCCGTTGCGCAGGCCAGAGATGTCTTGCCGACACCACCCTTGCCGGTGAAGAAGAGGAATGGCGTGGGGGCGGTCAAAGCGCGAAAGCCAGTCATCGAAACAGCCTCGGTTCATTCGAAGAAAAGCGATCCTGCTCCACCTTCGATGGGCCTGCCTTGATCCTCCTCACATCCGACGCCCCGGTCTTGCCAATTCAGGCCAACGGTTCATGTGCGGCGGCGCGACGGCGTCCCGATTCATTCATCCCGGCTTTGCGCCGGAGAATCCTGTGCTGCGCGGCTGCAAGCGGCGAGCTCCCCTCAGCCGCCGCGCAGGAAAAGGTCGTAGCAGGTGATGGAGATTTCAAACACGATCAGGAGCACGATCATCGTCTCCAGCCGGATCCCGCGCTGCGCGTCGAGCATCTCGGTGAGCGCGCTCGTCATTACCTCGATGGCTTCGAGCTTGCGCGACAGCGCCTTGGCTCGCTTCTTGAAATGATAGGCATCGGCCAGCACCTCGTGCAGATGCTGGATCCCGGCATCGTTTGGCAGCAGCGCCGGGACATCTTCGATCTCGACCCGCTCGAACAGGCGGTGATGGATCAGCAGCGCATGGCCGACGGTCTGCAGCATGCGTTGCCTGTTGCGCGGCAGCCGGCCGGACCTGGAGAGGTCGCTGGCGAAAGGCTCGAGTGCATCGAGCACCTTCCGGACCTCCTCGTCCTCAAATGCCAGCGCGACATTCTTGGCAAGCGCGTCGGCAACGACGGCCATGTGTGGCGGCGACATCTCCCGGACCGTGATGAGGTCACCCGAAATCATTTCGTCGGCCCCGATCTCGATCTCCGAGGCGTGGATGGCCGGCGAATCCAGCGGGCCCTCGACGTGCTCGCCGAGCTTTTGCAGGAATGCGCCTTCTTCGTCCGGCGAAACCCCGATGAGCACGACGGTGCCGTAGGAGAACAGGGCGGCAAAACCGCCTTTGCCCACGCGCAAGACCAGAGGCGATGTCGTGACCGCCTCTCCCGGATCGAGCTTTGTGATTCCGGGGTCTGCCAGCCTGAGGCGCCGACCGAGGCGAAGCGCGCGGGCGGACATGCGCTGTCCGGGGGCCACGCCGGCGGGCAGGATTGGATTTTCAGCCATTGCATTTTCGCGGGTTCGGGACGGCAACTTTCCGTGGACGGCAAGTCGCCGCCTGATCGGGATCATTGCGGGGGAACTCATCCGGATCGTAGCACAGTCTCGGGACCATGGAGGTCGCATTGCAGCTTGCGCCGGCCGCATACCCAACTCTCTGAATTGAATGTGTTATCTGAATTTGCCTGGAGTTGGCCGGACACTGATGGTACCGACGCTCTTGCGCCGCGCCATCGCGGCAGCGCCAGTTCGACTGGACTTCTCAGGGTATCGTCACAGTGGATCAGCCGTCCAATCTCGCCGCGCTCGACAAGCTCAAGACGCGCATCCAGGCGCTGCGTGCCAAGACCATCGACAATGGCTGCACCGAGGATGAGGCGCTGTCCGCGGCGGCCAAGGTCGCCGAGCTGCTGGATCGCTACGACCTGTCGTTGTCGGATGTGGACATCCGCGCCGCCACCTGCGAGCGGCGCACCTTCGAGACCAACCGCAAGAAGCGCATTCCGCTCGACGACTGCATCGGGGCCATCGCCAACTTCTGCGACTGCCGGGTCTGGCGCGAGAAGAGCCCGGGCGGCGACAGCAGCTATGTCTACTTCGGCCTGCGCTCGGATATCGAGGTGGCGCATTACCTGACCGAACTGATCGACGCCGCCGTTCGCGCCGAGCTTGGCCGCTTCAAGACCTCGGCCGCCTATGCCGGCTTCCGGCACAACGAACGGCACCTCGCCAATGCCTCGTTTGCGCTGGGCATGGTCGCCTCGATCGCCGACAAGCTGACCGCCATGAAGGCCAGCCGCGATGCGGTGAACCAGAGTACCGGGCGGGGGCTGGTGGTGCTGAAAACCTCGGTGGTCGACGCCGAATTCGAGCGGCTCGACCTGAAACTGAAGACGCAGCGCAGTTCCAGCCGGATGGTGTCGATGACCGCCTATGAGGCGGGGGGCGTCGCCGGCGCCTCGCTGGCGATCAGTCCGGGCATCAAGGAGGCGCCGGGCTCCCGGGTTGGCCGGAAAACCAACCGAGCCTGAAGCGCGATCCGCATCAGCGGGTGGCGACGGTGTCCGAGTTGGTGAACACGACCGGCTTGCCGGCCTTCATGATGCGGGCGGTCTGGGTGCCGCCGTCGGTGGCGCCATTGCGGGCTGCAAAGGCGAAGCTGGCGACAATGCCGCCGGCCACGAGGGCAACGATCACGATCTTCAGGTGGGTGCTGCGGTCCGCGCTGTGAATCGAGTGGTTCATGGAGGCCTCCTGCCGCCTTCCCGGTTTTCCCGTTGTGCGATCAGTATCCGGAGCCGATTTCCGGCCGATGGCGTCAATTCCCAAAATTGTTTCGTCGCGCCGGGAAATTGTTTCGTCGGTGAACTGAACGTTTCAGGTCCGGCCAGGCCGGGCCGAACAGGCACCGCGGTCGATGCTGCATCGCCGCCATACCGCCGGGCCGCTTGACCGCCCGATTCCGGCCATGCACACCACGCGGATGTTCAGCATCGCGTCCCTGTGGATCCCCTTCACCATCGTTGCCGCGCTCGGCCAGGTCGCCCGCAACGCCATGCAGCGCTCGCTGACCGGGCCGCTCGGCACCTGGGGCGCCACCAATATCCGCTTCCTGTTCGGGTTTCCGTTCTCGATCGTGTTTTTCGCTGTCGTGCTGGTCGCCACCGGCGACGCCATCCCGTGGCCGGGCGCGGCGTTCTGGCCCTGGCTGCTGCTCGGCGCGCTCTGCCAGATCGCCGCCACCGGCCTGATGCTGGCGGCCATGAACGACCGCTCCTTCGTGGTCACCACCGCCTACCTCAAGACCGAGGCGATCCAGACTGCGATCTTCGGCTTTGTGTTTC
Organism: Tardiphaga sp.; assembly: GCA_036561845.1. Taxonomy (GTDB): domain Bacteria; phylum Pseudomonadota; class Alphaproteobacteria; order Rhizobiales; family Xanthobacteraceae; genus Tardiphaga. The sequence goes on from DATCUS010000258.1 coordinate 16,596, forward strand.
TCGGCGATCATCTGACCGCGTTGAAGGTGATCGCGATCCTGATCGCCACCGTCGGCGTGGTCGTCACTGCGCTGCGGCCGGGTGCCGCCCGCGAGCTCGGCAGCATCAAGCCGACGCTGCAGGGCCTGGTCGCCGCCGCCTTTTTCGCGCTGTCGGCGGTGGGATTTCGCGGCGCCATCATCGTGGTGCCCGGCGTGTCGTTCGTCACCGCGGCGTCCTACACATTGGTGCTGGCGCTGTTCGTGCAGACCCTGGTGCTGACGGTCTACCTGCTGGCGCGCGCGCCAAACGTGCTGAAGGACATCCTGACGCTGTGGAAGCCGTCGATGCTGGCCGGCTTCATGGGAGCGGCCGCGTCGCAGTTCTGGTTTCTCGCTTTCGCGCTCACCGCAGCCGCCAATGTGCGCACTTTGGCGCTGGTCGAGGTGCTGTTCGCGCAGGCGGTGGCGTATTATTCCTTCAAGCAGCCGCTGTCGCTGCGCGAACTGTCGGGCATCGTCCTGATCGTGATCGGCGTGGCGCTGCTGGTGGCGGCGTGAGCCAGGGACTCAAAAGCGCGTAGCCCAATTACCGTCCGCGCCGCCGGGAGCTGGCCTCGACGCCGGGTCTCCCCTCGGGGACCGCCCACCCCTGGACACTCACATCCGCCAGCGCCTCGAATATGGCCGCTGTGCGTTCCAGGCGGGCGATCGTACGTGCGCCTTCGACGGCAGCGACCAATGCGGCCGCGGTCGAAGATGCGCGCGCGGACGTGAAGCCGCACCCCCTGAAATGCTCCGCGACGATCTCGGTCGAATCGACAAATCCGCGCGCGACCCGTTTGGTCAGCTCGGCGTCGAGCGCGGGCAGCTCATTCGCCAGATTTTGCATGAGACATCCATACTGGAAGTCAGTGGCGACCATTTCGGCCGCGAACGTGCCGAAAATCTGACGAACAAAACTCAGGGCATCGCCCGTCGTCTTCGCCGAGATATCCCGCAAGACAGCCATTCTGCTCGCAACGTAGTGATCGATTGCTTCTTCTGCGAGCTGTGCCTTGCCGCGCGGAAAGTGAAAGTAGAACGATCCCTTGGGCGAGCCGCTTTCTTCAATGATCTGGTTCAATCCGGTCGCAGTGTAGCCTTGGATGCGAAACAGTCGCTCGGCAGTGGCAATCGCGCGATCGCGGGCGTCGGTTTTACGGGGCATCCGTGAGCATACCACGCCTCGCTTGACAGGGCTATGGTGATTGCCATACTATGGCGATCACCATAGTAAACGCGTCCCGCCGTATCACCGTCATCAAATGGTAACCCGGAGCTGTGCGCAGGCATGTGCGGCTCTCCCGGATTGCTGCGCAGGAAACACTAAAATGAGCTCGAGCAACTTCGATTTAGGCAATTGTTCCAGCGAACGGGATCTCTGAGATGGCCTCCAGAACCTGCGCGATGATGCTTCTAGGAGCTGCCATGTTCACTGCGATGTTCGCTCGCGTTGCTTCCGGGCAGTCTTCAGACGAGGCCGTCTGGCACAATAAAATCCCGGCCGCTTTGAGCGAGCCTGCCGTTGATATCGATCGCGATCCGAACCTTCTGCACAGATATGCGGACAATGCAGGAACGAAGATCCACTACGTCACCATGGGATCCAATCAAAAACCGCTGATGGTGTTCGTGCACGGATTTCCCGACTTCTGGTATTCCTGGCGAAATCAGATCCAGGCATTTTCAGCGAATTATCAGGTGGTCGCTCTTGATCTGCGCGGGTACGATTTGAGCGATCGGCCGGAAGGTGTCGAGAACTACAAGTTTCCGGTTCTCCTTGCTGACATCCGCGCCGTGATCAACGCAGAGAGAAACGGTCGCAAGGTCATCCTGATCGGGCACGACTGGGGCGCCGCTCTGTCATGGCTGTTCACCGGGCAAAATCCGGATCTGGTCGAAAGACTTGTCGTCCTCAGCGTTCCCCATCCTGGCGCCATCACGAGGGAATTGCTTCCCTGGAACCATCCTGTCGCGCAGGCCAGGGCCAGCGCCTACGCCACACGGTTCTTCGCTCAAGGCAAAGGCGACAATCTGACGGCGCAGGATTTGGCATACTGGGTTGTCGATCCACAGGCGAAAAGTCGCTACATCCAGGCTTTCGAGAAATCCTCCATCCTGTCCATGATGAACTATTACAAAGCCAACTACGCGTTTTCTCAGCTGGCGCTCAATCTTTTCGATCCAGCCATGAAGAAACTCACCGGCGCCGTGATCAAATGCCCGGTCCTGCATGTGCACGGAATCGAGGAGAGCCACGCTTTGCTAAGCACGATTGATCTGGAAAAGTCATGGATCGAAAATCCCGACAATCTCACGGTCAAAATCGTGCCTGGAGTTGGCCATTTCATTCAGCATGAAGTGCCGGACTATCTCAATCAGACGATTGCCTCCTGGTTGAAAGATTCAGGAAGCTGAGCCCGATCTCGCGGTGGCGAAGAGTCAATGGCCGCTGATCGCAGGAAAGCGACGGGGCCGAGCGGTCTGACAATGTCCGGTGTTTGGGACGCAGCGGCTGGCGGATTTCGGGGATGTCGGGTCACTTTTTGACCCATGCCGGACGTTGGGGATGTCCGATTGCAGGCACTTGTCCGTGGCAAGCGTCGCCGGCGCCCGCCGCGCGTCAGTCGCGCGATATGGACAGCCCCGCGAGAAGCGGAGCGTAAGCGGCGAGCCTGCGCGATACGAACTCGGTGAAGAGCCGGACGCGCTTCGTCTTGCGTGTCTCCCCCTGTGTGAGAAGCCAGAGCGTTCCGTACATGTGCAGGTCGGTGCCCGGCACCCTCGCCAGCAGCGGGTCGGCATCGCCGACGAAGCACGGCAGTGTCGCGATCCCGAGCCCTTGCCGTAAAGCAGCGATCTGCGCCGCGGCGTCCGTGGTCCTGAATGGAACCCCCGTGGTTCGAACCTCACCTTCGCTGGCCCATTCCGGAATGCCATGCATGCTGATGACGATCCAGCGGATGGGATCAGGCGCGCCAGCACGCCATGCGGCCAGTCGATCGCGGGACATGTAGACACCGCCGAACAGCTCCGGTCCCGTCAGGCCGTGAAGATTGAGCGGCAGGGTTTTGCGGTCGTAGACGACGCGGATCGCCACGTCGGCCTCGCGGTTGGTCAGGTTCGCCAGCTCGCCGGACGACAGGATTTCCATCTCGATGTCCGGATGCAGGCGCGCGAAATCGGCGAAGTCCGGCATGAGCAGGTCTGTCGCCAGGATCGGTGTCAACGTCACCCGCAGAAGTCCGCGCACGCTCTGGTCGCGCCCGAAGACGCGCGTCTCCAGCTGGTGCGACGACGCTTCCATCTGGTTGGCGAGTTCGAGGACCTCCTCTCCGGCAGCCGTCAGACGGTAGCCGGAAGGCAGCTTCTCGAACATCTGCGCACCCAGGCGTTCCTCGAGCTGGGCGATGCGTCGCAGCACGGTCGAGTGATTGACGCCGAGGCGCCCGGCAGCAGCCCGCACTGAGCCTCCGCGCGCGGCGGCAAGAAAGTAGCGAACGTCATCCCAGTCGATCATGGTGCATTTCCGCGCCGCGCGGCGCGGCTTCCAAAGGCCGTTTTAGCACGCCGAGCCGCAGCGCGCGCGATCATCGCGGCGTTGAATGATCTGGCCGGATCGTTTTCGCACCACCGATGTGCGCGATTCCGCACTCACCGCCCGACCCCGGCGGACCTATGTCGAGGTTCTCGGGGACGTCCCCGAACGATCAAGGACCTGGTTTGGAAGGACGAAGACATGGGTAAGCTAGACGGTAAGGTTGCAGTCATCACCGGTGGGTCGAGCGGCATGGCGCTGGCGAGCGCCAGGCTGTTCGTTGAAGAAGGCGCCTATGTCTTCATCACGGGCCGTAGGCAGGAAGGGCTCGACGAGGCCGTGAGGCTGATCGGCCGCAACGTGACCGGCGTGCGCGGCGACGCGGCCAATCTCGACGACCTCGACCGTCTGTTCGACACGGTCAAGCGGGAAAAGGGCAGGATCGACATCCTGTACGCAAGTGCCGGCACGGGCGAAGCCGTCCCGCTGGGCGAGATCACCGAGCAGCATTTCGATGTGACCTTCGGCCTGAACACGCGCGGCACGCTGTTTACGGTCCAGAAGGCGCTGCCGCTGTTCAACGATGGCGGATCGATCTTCATGACCGGGTCCGTTGCTTCGATCAAAGGTTTTCCTGGCTACAGCGTGTATGCGGCGAGCAAGGCGGCGCTGCACGCATTCGCACGCGGGTGGCTCAACGAACTGAAGGGCAGGAATATCCGGGTGAACGTGCTGCACCCGGGGCCGATTGCCACGCCGATGCAGGATCAGGTTCTCACCGCGGAGGCGAAGCAGATGTTCGAATCCCTGATCCCGCGGGGAACGATGGGTCGTCCCGAGGAAATCGCGGCAGCCGCGCTGTTTCTGGCTTCGGACGATTCGAGCTTCGTGAACGGCTTGGAGCTGTCCGTCGACGGCGGCTTCTCGGCCATCTGAATTCGCGCCGGACAGCCGCAAGGCTGACCGGCGCAGCAAGACGGACACCCCAGCGCCGTCGAATGCCGGATCAATATCAACACAATGTCGGAAAAATAATATGAGCTATGCAATCATCGGCTTCGGCAAGATCGGCCACGCCCTGGCCAAGGCGTTTGCCCGCAACGGCATCGAAGTATCCGTTGCTACCACGCGCGACCCGGAAAGCTTTGCAGCCGATGCGGCGGCGATCGGGCCCACGATCATTCCCAAAAAGCTGGTGGACGCGGTCAAGGCGGACACCGTCTTTTTGGCCGTCCGTTTCGAGTCGCATCCGGATGTCGCGAAGGCGCTTCCCGGCTGGCAGGGCAAGACCATCGTCGATGTGACCAATGCCTACGGCGTGCCCCCTGAGCAACTGGGAGGACAGCCTTCTTCCAGGTTCGTCGCACAGGCTTTCTCTGGCGCAAGGCTGGTCAAGGGCTTCAACCATCTGGTCGCTGGCGTCCTTGACCGGGATCCCGCTGTCCATGGCGGCAGGAGAGTCGTGTTCCTGGCGAGCGACGATGACGACGCTGCGGCGCAGATTGGTACGCTCGCGGAAAATCTCGGTTTCTCGCCGATCAGGCTTGGCGGGCTGTCGGAGGGTGGGCTGCTAGTCCAGGCGCGCGGAAATAGCTGGGGTCGGCTGATCTTCAAAGACCTGGTCAAGTTCGACTGAAGGATCGCCGCCCCGCACGCCGCACTCTCGTCGAATGCCCAACCGTAATGGAGATCCCGATGTACGACCAATCCAGGCTATCCGAATTGATCCGGTTCGCACGAGTCGATGCGGGCTCCATTGTGATCGACGTTTACCCAGGCGACGGCGACTGGACCCGTCTCTTCTCCGACACCGTGGGACCCGAAGGACGGGTCTATAGCTTCGTGCCGGCCGAAGTCGCTCACTTCAAGAACGATCCGGTCGGCCGCATGCGGACGCTTGCGAAGGAGCCGGGCCGGGCGAACGTCGAAGCCGTCTCGGCGGACATCGTGGCGATGGCGGAGGTCACGCAGCCAGCGGATGTCCTGTGGCTGCACCTGTTCTACCACGATCTCCACACTGCGCTGATCCAGGCCAGGGGCGCGACAGCGGCCCAGTTCAATCGAGCCGTCTACGAGCGGCTGAAGCCCGGTGCGTCCTACATCATTGTAGACCACGCCGCCGCCGTCGGGGCGGGCACGCGCGACGCCCAGTCGCTGCATCGGATTGAGCCTGCATCCGTTCGCAAGGAGGTGGAGGCGGCCGGCTTCGTACTGGACGCGGAAAGCACCATGCTGGCGAGAAAGGACGATCCGCACTCGGTCAAGGTGTTCGATCCCTCGATCAAGGGCGAGACCGACCGCTTCGCCTATCGGTTCGTGAGGCCATGACAGGTCCCGACATGCGTCAGTTTGCTCACAAAACTCACTTTATGAGTACACGTCCTGGAGCGGGACTCATCTCGATAGATCGTGTCCCGGACGCAGTGCAATGCGCCGCCCTTGGCTGCGTGGTGCACTGCAGAGCCGGGACCGCTGCAAACTCCGCCTTTGGTACGGTCCCGGCTCTGCGGAGTGGCATAGCGGCGATGCAAGGGCATCGCCTGAGAATGCCGCGACGCGTCCGGGACAAGATTGAAATGCTTCAATCTTGGTGGATCCGACTCTAGTTCCGGTCTTCCGGCAGCACCGGCAGCGGCGACACCTCGATGCCCTCGTCGATCAGCGAGCGCGCCTCGTCCGGCGTGGCCTCGCCATAGATCGGGCGATGCTCGATGTCGCCGTAATGCATCTTGCGCGCTTCGGTGGGAAACTGCTCGCCGACATTGTCGGCGTTTTTCGTGACGTGGTCGCGCAATTCCTTCAGCTTGGCGCGCAGCTCGCGTTCCTGCGCCATCATCAGCGGCGTCGAGGGCACGGTGCTGACCTCGGTGGTCGCCTCGGGCTGCGGCGCCGGCGCGCCGTCCTTCTTCTTGCGGGCGATCTGCGGGGCCATGATGGCCTTCTCGACCTTGACCGAGCCGCAGGCCGGGCAGCTCACCAGCTTGCGCCTGAGCTGCGAATCATAGGCCGACGAACTCTGGAACCAGCTCTCGAACGCGTGGCCGCGGTCGCAGTGCAGGTTGTAGCGGATCATGTCGCTTCCCGGACGAGGTGAAGATAGTCCGGGCCGGCCTTGGGGTCGGTGACGCTGAAGCGGCGGCCGTGCTGCAGCGACGGCACCGAAGCCCGCGCTTCGGTCACTTTGCCCGGATCGATCCGCGCCATGATGATGCTGGGCTCGGCGCCGGTGGCTTCGGCCAGCACCTTGCCCCATGGATCGATGATCAGCGAATGGCCGTAGGTGGCGCGCTTGTTCTCGTGCACGCCGCCTTGAGCCGCGGCAAACACGAAGCAGCCGTTCTCGATGGCGCGGGCGCGCAGCAAGATGTGCCAGTGTGCCTCGCCGGTCTTCTGGGTGAAGGCCGAGGGCACGGTCAGGAACGACGCGCCGCTCTCGGCCAGCGCGCGGTACAGCGCCGGGAAGCGCACGTCGTAGCAGATGGTCAGGCCGATGCGGCCCCACGGCAGGTCGGAGATCACCGCGGTCTCGCCGGGCTGGTAGTTGGCGGATTCGCGGTAGCTCTCGCCGTTGGGCAGGTCGATGTCGAACATGTGGATCTTGTCGTAGCTCGCCAGCACATTGCCGTCGGGCCCGATCAGGAACGAGCGGTTGGCGGCGCGGTCCGGCGTCGCCAGCACGGCCAGCGATCCCACATGCAGGTGGATGTTCAGTTCGGCCGCCAGCGCCCGATAGGCCTTCAGCGAGGCATCGTTCTCCTCGGTCGCCAGATGCTTGAACAGCTCGGTGCGGTTCAGCTGCATCATATTGCTGACCTCGGGGGTCTGCACATAGTCGGCGCCGGCCGCGGCGGCCTCGCGGATCAGCGCGGTGCCCTGCACCAGGCTGTGCTCGGGCAGCAGGCCGGTGCGCATCTGCACCATGGCGGCGTTGAAGGCGAGATCGGTCATGAACTGGCCTTTTCGCCCGCCAGCATGGCGTCAAGCTGGCCCTCGCGGTCCAGAGCGTAGAGGTCGTCGCAGCCGCCGATGTTGCGGCCGTCGATGAAGATCTGCGGGAACGTCGAGCCTTCGCCGGCGCGGTCGAACATCTGCTGGCGCTTCGCGGGATCGGTCGCCACGTCGTAATGGGTGAAGGCCACTTTCTTGCGGTTCAGCAGCGAGATCGCTGCGCTGCAATAGCCGCAGCCCGGACGGGTGTAGATTTCGACGGCAGCGGTCATGGCGCACGCTCTGTTGTGAATAATGCCCTGATTATATGGGAGCTTTGAGGGCGTCCACAACCCGCGCAAACACCAGCACGTCGACCTGGCGGGCCCGCGCCCGCAGCAGCGCCCGTGCGCAGGCATCGGCCGTGGCGCCGGAGGTCAGCACGTCGTCGACCAGGATGATGCGGCGGCCCTGGATCTCGGACCGGCGGTCCACGGCGACGTGAAAGGCGCCCTGGACGTTGCTGGCGCGCTCGGCGCGCGACAGGCCGACCTGGTGCTCGGTCGGGCGGATCC
>DATCUS010000259.1:0-3493 GCA_036561845.1 Tardiphaga sp.
TCAGCACGATGGCGGCCAGCGCGGCGGTGACGACCGCACACAGCGCGCCGACCGCGACTCGCATCGCTCGACCCGGCGCCGGGCTTGCCTCGCTCTTGAGGCGAGAGGCGACCCGCAGCAGCAGGATGCCGGTCGCCCCGCCACCGATCGCCGCCTCGGTCAGTGCGACATCGACCGAGGCCAGCAGCACCCAGACCAGCGACAGCAGCAGACCATAGGCGATGAAGCCGAACACCACGGCGCGTGTGTCGCGCGCGGTCACGATCCAGCAGGCGGTGGTGAGCACGAGCACGGTGAGCAGCAGCGCGAGCGCCTCGATCATCGCTGCCCCCGCAGGGCAATGCGCGCCAGGAGCTGGCCGGCCGCCGAACTGCCGATCTGCACCAGCGCCCATACCAGCACGAGTTTCAGCCCGCCGAGCAGACTGCCGGCGTGCGGCAACAGGCCGAGCACGATGAGGCCGAGGCCGAGATTGTCGGCCTTGGTCAGTGCATGCAGCCGCGTCGGCGGATCGGGAAACCGCAGCAGGCCGACCGTGCCGGCGAGGAAGAAGAACGCGCCGGCGCCGACCATCAGCACGGTGAAGGCATTGAGGGCCAAGCTCATGGCTTTTCAGCCTGCGCAGCGTCGGCCTTCAGGCTCATGGTCGCGGCGGCCAATGCGGCGAGCAGGGCGAGCGTCAGGGCGACATCAAGGAGGGCCGGCAACTCACTGGCGTAGCTTATCAAAAGGCAGATCGCCGCGCCCGATGTGCCAAGCAGTTGCGCCGCCATCATGCGATCGGCCATGGTCGGGCCGCGCAGCAGGCGCACCAGCCCAAGCGCCATCGTCAGGGCGATGAAGACGGCGGCTCCGATGACGAATTCAGCCATTGCGGGCCTCGATCCCTAGCGCCTTCGCGAATAGAACCTCCTCGCGCGCAAAAACCTTGGCGGCCGGCATGTCGGTGTCGAGGCAATGGATCAGGAAGCCGTCCTCCTCCTCGGATTCGACCGGCAGCGAGCCAGGCTGCAGGCACATCAGCGCACGAAACGCGTCGCGCGCTGGGCCCGGCGGCAGGCCGGTGCGGTAGGTTATGAGGCCGGGTTTGATCGGCAGACGCGGGTCGAGCGCCCGGCGGGCGACATCCACGCCGGCGGTCAGCGAGGCGCACAGGAAGCGACCTGCCAGTGCGAGCAAGCCCAGCGGCGAGGGCCGTGCCGGCGTCGGCGGCAGCAGTTTCAGGCTCACCCATGTCGCGATGGCGGCGGCAATCACGCCGACCGGCATGTCGCCCGGGAGCCCATCGGTCAGCGCTAGCCAGACGACGAAAAACGCCGTCGCCCGCAGCACGGTGCTCTCCAGAAAATAGCCCTGAACCGAACCACGTCGACTCAATTTGCTGTCCCGCCGTCATGATTTCAGGTCAGTTATGGAACGGTCGATCTTGGGTCGCAATCGGACATCGGGAGGTGTCGGGATGCTCGCCTGCGGTGCTTCGGGAGGCAAACGATGCCATATTCGCCCCAATCATCATCGAACGAGTCGCGCCGCATGACACGGAAAACCCGCCCCTCAAGCCGCGTTTCCTGGTCCGCTTTGGGGGTTGTCGCGTGTTTTTCGCTGCTGCTGGGAGCCTGCCAGCCTGACCGCGACGATGAGGTGCCGCAGGTTCGCCCGGTTCGGGTGATCACGGTGGAGAAGGGCGATGGCGGCGAGCTCGTCACGCTCACCGGTGACGTTCAGGCCAAGGACGAAGCCGCGCTGGCCTTCCGGGTTTCCGGGCGGATGCTGGAGCGCCTCGCCAATGTCGGCGATCAGGTGAAGGCCGGGCAGGTCGTCGCGCGGCTTGATCCGCAGAACGCGCTCAACACGCTGCGTTCGGCGCAGGCGGGCCTTGCCGCCGCCGAGGGTCGGCTGGTGCAGGCGACCAATCATTATGCCCGGCAGGAGCGCCTGCTCGGCAACGGCTTCACCACCCGCGCGCAATATGATGATGCGCAGCAGGGCCTTCGCACCGCGCAGTCGCAGGTCGACGATGCGCAGGCCCAGCTCGGCATCGCCGAAGATAACGTCAGCTATACCGAGCTGAAGGCCGACGCTCCCGGCGTGGTGACGGCGCGCGGCGCCGAGCCCGGCGAAGTGGTGCAGGCCGGCCAGATGATCCTCCAGCTCGCCCGGCAGGGCGGGCGCGACGCGGTGTTCGATGTGCCGGCGCAACTGCTGCGCTCGGTGCCGGCCGATCCGGTGATCCGGGTGTCGCTGACCGACGATCCGGCGGTGGTGGCGCTCGGCCGGGTGCGCGAGATCGCGCCGCAGGCCGATCCTGTCACCCGCACTTTTCGCGTGCGCGTGGGTCTCGACAATCCGCCCGCCGCGCTGCGGCTCGGCTCCACCGTGACCGGGCAGGTGCAGCTCGACAACACGCCGGTGATCGAGATCCCCGCCTCGGCGCTGACCGCGTTCAACAGCCAGCCGGCGGTGTGGATCGTCGATCCCGCGACGCTCACCGTGTCGCTGCGCAATGTCGAGGTCCAACGCTTCAACCCCGCCACCGTCGGCATTTCCTCTGGCCTCAGCATTGGTGAGATGGTGGTGACCGCCGGCGTCCAGGCGCTGCATCCGGGCCAGCAGGTCCGTCTGCTCGGATCGGGTGCCTGATGCGGTTCAATCTCTCGGAGTGGGCGATCAAGGAACGGTCGCTCGTCATCTTCTTCATGATCGTGGTGATCGCGGCCGGGTTGTTCTCCTACAACCGGCTCGGGCGCGGCGAAGACCCGTCCTTCATCATCAAGACCATGGTGGTGCAGGCCGCGTGGCCCGGCGCGAGCATCGAGGACACGCTCCAGCAGGTGACCGAGCGGCTCGAGCGCACGCTGCAGGAGACGCCGCACCTCGACAATCTGCGCTCCTACACGCGGCCCGGCATCACCACCATCTTCGTGAACCTGAAGGGCGCGACAACGGCAGCTGAGGTGCCGGACGTTTGGTATCACGTCCGCAAAAGCATCGGCGACATGCGCGCCAGCCTGCCGCAGGGCATTGTCGGTCCCGGCTTCAATGACGAGTTCGGCGACACGTTCGGCCTGATCTACGGCTTCACCGCCGACGGCTTCACGCATCGCGAATTGCGCGATTATGTCGAGGGCGTGCGTTCCAAGCTGCTGAATGTGCCCGACGTTTCGAAGATCGAGATTCTGGGTGCGCAGAATGAGCGCATCTTCGTCGAGTTCTCGATGCAGCAACTCGCCAGCCTCGGCATCAACCGCTCCGCGCTGATCGCCGCGCTGCGCAGCCAGAACGTCGTGCAGCCCTCCGGCACCATCCAGACCGGCGACGAGAAGCTGGCCTTGCAGGTCTCGGGCGCGTTCGGCTCGGAACGCGACATCGCCAACATCAATTTCGTCGTCGATGGCCGCATGCTGCGGCTTTCCGACATCGCCACCGTGCGGCGCGGCTTTGTCGATCCGCCGTCGCCGATGTTCCGCACCAATGGCGAGCCGTCCATCGGCCT
>DATCUS010000260.1:0-12801 GCA_036561845.1 Tardiphaga sp.
AGCCCGGCGACCGCGTCGCGTTGTTCATGACCAACTGCACGCAGTATCTCGAATGCATGTATGCGGTGTGGTGGATCGGCGCCGCGGTGATCCCGATCAACGCCAAGCTGCATGGCCGCGAGGCCGCGTGGATCTGTGACAATGCCGGCGCCAGGCTGGCTTTCGTCGATGACGACAGCAGCAAAGCGCTCGTCGCAGTGATGGAAGACCTGCCGGCCGGCATGCAGATGCTGTCGGTGGACGGCGACGACTACCGTGCCCTGCATCACGACGATGGCGGAATGCCCTCGCCACTGCCGCGCGACGATCACGATCTGGCCTGGCTGTTCTACACCTCTGGCACCACCGGCCGGCCCAAGGGCGTGATGCTCAGCCACGGCAATCTGGTGGCGGCGTCGCTGTGCTATCTCGCCGACGTCGATGCGGTCACGGGCCAGGACGCCGCGCTCTACGCCGCGCCGATCTCGCACGGTGCGGGCCTGTACAATTTCATCCATGTCCGCATGGCCGCGCGCCATGTGGTGCCGGTATCCGGCGGCTTCGATGCGGACGAGGTGCTCGACCTCGGCAAGGCGCTCGGCCATGTCGCGATGTTCGCCGCGCCCACCATGGTGCGCAGGCTGGTCGATGCCGCCAGGAAGCGCGGCGAGCAGGGCGAGGGCATTCGCACCATCGTCTACGGCGGCGGCCCGATGTATCTCGCCGACATCCGCGACGCGCTCGCCACCATGGGGCAGCGCTTCGTGCAGATCTACGGGCAGGGCGAGTCGCCGATGACCATCACCTCGCTGCCGCGCGCCTGGCATGCCGATGTCGATCACCCCCGCTATCTGCAGCGCCTCGCTTCGGTCGGCGTGGCGCAGAGCGTGATGTCGGTGCGCATCACCGACGCCGACGGCAAGCCGCTGCCGGCCGGCGAGACTGGCGAGATCGAGGCCAGAGGTCCGGCGGTGATGCTCGGCTACTGGAATAACGACAAGGCCAATGCCGAGACGCTGAAGGACGGCTGGCTGCGCACCGGCGACGTCGGCCGCCTCGACGAGGATGGTTTCCTGACATTGTCCGACCGCTCGAAGGACGTGATCATCTCCGGCGGTACCAACATCTATCCGCGCGAGGTCGAGGAGGCATTGCTGACCCATCCCGATGTACGCGAGGTCTCGGTGATCGGCGTCAAGGATCCCGAATGGGGCGAGATCGTCGTCGCCTGCGTGGTGCTGGCGCCTGGCGCGACCGCCGACGACGGTAAACTCGACGCTCATTGCCTGGCGCACATCGCCCGCTTCAAACGGCCGAAGCGCTATGTCTATCTGGAGGCACTGCCGAAGAACAACTACGGCAAGGTGCTGAAGACCGAATTGCGGCAGATCATGGCGCAACCCCGGCCGCCATCGTCCTGATGGCTTCCGCTCGGCGGAAAATATCGATAGGTCCGGAGCCTCGAACCGGCTAACCCTTGCGTCACATCAAGTCCCCAGGAGACGACCTTATGGCCAACGACAATTCGCTTTCGCTTTCCGAACTCAACGACCGCATCGCCATCCTGCAGGATAATATCCGCCAATTGGTCGAGCAGGCCGCCGGCGCCTCGGGCGGCTCGAACGAGGAACGCACCGCTGATCGGCTCGAAGCGCAGAATGCCGAGCTGGACAAGCTGACCGCCGCGCGCGATGCGCTGCTGAGCAAGTAGGCTCTTCCTTCACCCTCCCTTCGCGGGAGGGTGAGAAAAGGCCTTGCACCTCGCGCCCCGCGCATGCGGCCCCGCGCCAGCCGGCCTTGATCTTGCCGATCCCATGCCGTTACTAGGCCGCAGCACGATGGCGCCCCGAGAGCGCCGCGCGACATTGCCTGGGAGCGGACGGAACCATGGGGCCATTGCAAGGGGTCAAGGTCATCGACATGACGTCGGTGCTGATGGGCCCATACGCCACCCAGATGCTCGGTGACTACGGCGCCGACGTCATCAAGATCGAATCCCCCGACGGCGACGTCACCCGGCAGATCGGGCCGATGCGCCATCCCGGCATGGGACCATTCTTTCTCAACACCAACCGCAGCAAGCGCAGCCTGTGTCTCGACCTCAAGAAGCCCGCCGGCCGTGACGCGCTGCTGCGGCTGGTCAAGGACGCCGACGTGCTGGTCTACAATATCCGGCCGCAGGCGATGGCGCGGCTCGATCTGAGCTACGAGGTCTGCGCGGCGATCAATCCCCGGCTGGTCTATGCCGGCGTGTTCGGATTCGGCCAGGACGGCCCCTATGCGGCCAAGGCCGCCTATGACGACCTCATCCAGGGCGCCACGGCGCTGCCGCATCTGGTGGCGCGCGTCAGCGACGGCCCGCCGCGCTACGTGCCCAACGCACTGGTCGACCGCATTGTCGGCCTCACTGCCGTGGGCGCCATTCTCGCCAGCGTGGTGCATCGCGACCGCACCGGGCAGGGCCAGCGGCTGGACATTCCGATGTTCGAGACCATGGCCAGCTTCGTGATGGGCGACCATCTCGGCGGCCTCACCTATGAGCCGCCGCTCGACAGAGGCGGCTACGCCCGCCATCTGTCGCCGGACCGTCGCCCGTACCAGACCAGCGACGGCTACATCTGCGCCATGGTCTACAACGACAAGCAGTGGCTCAGTTTCCTGCGCGCGGTCGGCCGCGACGACCTGCTGGCCGATCCGATCTATGCCAGCTTCCCGCAGCGCACGGCGCATATCGACGTGGTGCTGGGCGAACTGTCGAGCATCTTCAAGACCCGCACCACTGCGGAATGGATCAGGCTGCTCGACGAGGCCGACGTGCCGTCGCTGCCGATGCACGACCTCGAGAGCATGCTGACCGATCCGCATCTGCTGGCGACGGATTTCTTCCCCGTCGTCGAGCATCCCACCGAAGGCGCGATCCGCAACATGAAGGTCTCCGCCACCTGGTCGAAGACCCCCGTGGAAACGCCGCGGCTCGGCCCCTTGCTCGGCGAGCACAGCGCGGAAGTTCTCGCCGAGGCCGGCTATTCGGCTGTCGAAATCGCGCAGCTCGCCGCAGACGGCGTCATTCGCATGCCGATCCTCGATCCCGCACAGGCCTGAACCGATGGATTTTGCTCTCGACGACAATCAGGAGTCGATCCGCGACGCGATCGAAAAGATCTGCGCTGATTTCGACGATGCCTACTGGCTGAAGAAGGACAAGGACGGCGGCTTCCCGCACGAATTCCACAAGGCCATGGCCGACGCCGGCTGGCTTGGCATCTGCATTCCCGAGGAATATGGCGGCTCCGGTCTGGGGATCACCGAGGCCGCGATCATGATGCGGACCATTTCGGAATCCGGGGCAGGGATGTCCGGCGCCTCCGCGATCCACATGAACGTGTTCGGGCTCAATCCCGTGGTGGTGTTCGGCACCAGGGAACAATGTGCGCGGATGCTGCCGCCGATCGTGTCCGGCGCTGAGAAAGCCTGCTTCGCGGTGACCGAACCCAACACCGGCCTCAACACCACGCAGTTGAAAACCCGCGCGGTGCGCGACGGCGACAAGTACGTTGTCAACGGCCAGAAGGTGTGGATCTCCACCGCCCAGGTGGCGGAAAAGATCCTGCTGCTGGCGCGCACCACGCCGCTGGAAGAGGTGACAAAACCGACCCACGGCCTCAGCCTGTTCTACACCGACTTCGATCGCAGCAGAATTGCCGTGCACGAGATCGAGAAGATGGGCCGCAAGGCTGTCGACTCCAACGAATTGTTCATCGCGGATTTCGAGATCCCGGTGGCCGACCGCATCGGCGAGGAAGGCCGCGGCTTCGACTACATCCTGCACGGCATGAATCCGGAGCGCATCCTGATCGCCGCCGAAGCCGTCGGTCTCGGCAGACTGGCACTTCAGCGCGCCGCCGACTACGCGAAGTCGCGCATCGTGTTCAATCGCCCGATCGGCCAGAACCAGGCGATCCAGCATCCCCTGGCGAAGAACTGGATGGAGCTGGAAGCGGCCTGGCTGATGACCCTGTCGGCCGGCTGGCAATATGACCAGAACCTGTCGTGCGGCCCCGCCGCCAATGCCGCGAAATATCTCGCCGGAGAGGCCGGCTATCACGCCTGCGAGCAGGCAGTGATGACCCACGGTGGATTTGGTTACGCCAAGGAGTATCACGTCGAGCGCTACCTCAGGGAATCCCTGATCCCGCGCATCGCGCCGATCAGCCGCGAGCTGATCCTGTCGTTCATCGCCGAGCGCGTGCTCGGGCTGCCGAAGTCGTATTGATGCGGACGATTTATCTAAGCGAAGCGGCACGGCGCGCATGTTCCCTCCCCCCCGCGCGAAGCGAAGCTTCGCTAGGCGGGGGAGGGTCAGGGAGGGGGGTAGCCGCAAGCGATGTCGCCTGGGGTAACCCCCACCCCCGGCCCCTCCCCGCAAGGGGGAGGGGTGTGACAGCGCTCGCGGCGAACGACGGAGCGACCCAGTGAGCTTCATCACCGGCGTCGGGCTCACCCCGTTCGGCAAGCATGAGGGCTGCTCCACCCTCGACCTGATGAGCACCGCGGCAGAAGTGGCCGTCGCCGATGCCGGATTGAAGCGATCCGACATCGACGGCTTCCTGTGCGGCTATTCCACCACCATGCCGCACATCATGCTGGCCACGGTGTTCGCCGAGCATTTCGGCATCAGGCCGGCCTATGCCCACGCCATCCAGGTCGGCGGCGCCACGGGCATGGCGATGGCCATGCTGGCGCATACGCTGGTGGACGCCGGCGTCGCCAAACATGTGCTGGTGGTCGGCGGCGAAAATCGCCTGACCGGACAGAGCCGTGACGCATCCATTCAGGCGCTGGCGCAGGTCGGTCACCCCGCCTACGAGGTGCCGCTCGGGCCGACCATCCCCGCTTATTACGGTCTCGTCGCCAATCGCTACATGCACGAATACGGCGTCACCGAGGAAGACCTCGCCGAATTCGCGGTGCTGATGCGCATGCATGCGCTGGGCCATCCCGGCGCGCAGTTTCACGATGCCATCACCGTCGCCGACGTGATGGCATCGAAGCCGATCGCCACGCCGCTGAAGCTGCTCGACTGCTGCCCGGTGTCCGACGGCGGCGCCGCCTTTGTCGTCAGCCGCGAGCAGACCGGCGACATCGGCATTCGCGTCCGCGGCGCGGCCCAGGCCCATACCCACCAGCACGTCACTGCGGCGCCAAAACTGTCCGAATTCGGCGCGGAGATTTCCATCGCCCGCCTCAAATCCGCGACCGGCATCGCCATCGCCGATGTGCGTTATGCCGCCGTGTACGATAGCTTCACGATAACCCTCGCAATGCTGCTGGAAGACCTCGGCCTCGCCCGCCGCGGCGAAGCGGCGGCACTGGTGCGTGCCGGACATTTCGGCCAATACGGCGCCATGCCGCTCAACACCCATGGCGGGCTGTTGAGCTACGGCCATTGCGGCGTCGGCGGCGCCATGGCGCATCTGGTGGAAACCCACCTGCAGATGACCGGCCGCGCCGAAAATCGCCAGGTGCGCGATGCCTCGCTGGCGCTGCTGCATGGCGACGGCGGCGTGCTGTCGTCCCATGTCAGCATGGTTCTGGAGCGGGTGCGATGAACACGCTCAAGCCCGCCGCCGACTGGACCGCCGGCGTGGAGGCGCTCAGCTATCAATGCTGTGCCGCCTGCAATGCCGTGCAATATTTCCGCCGTGCCTTCTGCGCCGCCTGCGGCGCGCCGGATCCCATGGACAAATTCGCCGGCGGGCAGGGCACCGTCTACGCCACCTCGCTGGTGCTGCGCGCGGCGACGCCGGAAGCCCGCGCCCACGTGCCCTACAACATCGTTCTCGTCGACACCGTCGAAGGCTTTCGCATGATGGCCCACGGCGCTCCCGATCTCGTCATCGGCGACAGGGTGATGGCCAGCTACCGGCCGTTCACCGGCCGCCTCGTTCCGTATTTCGAAAGGACTTCCTCATGAGCCGCCTTCGCGCCGCCCTCGATCCCCGCTCGGTCGCCATCATCGGTGCCTCCGAAAATCCCAACAAGGTCGGCGGCCGGCCGGTGCATTACCTCAAGAAGTTCGGCTTCAAGGGCAAGATCTATCCGATCAACCCGACCCGCACCGAGATCCAGGGCCACAGGTGCTATCCGAGCCTGCGCGACCTGCCGGAAGCGCCCGAAATGGTCATCGTCGCGGTCGCCGGCGACAATGCGATTGCTGCGGTGGAAGACTGTGCCGCCTTCGGCGTCAAGATCGCGGTGGTGATGGCCTCGGGTTTCGGCGAGGTCGATGCCATCGCCGGCAAGGCCAAGGAGCGCCGCATGGTGGAAGCCGCCCACAAGGCCGGCATGCGCATCGTCGGGCCGAACTCGCAGGGCCTCGCCAATTTCGGCACCGGCGCCATCGCCAGCTTCTCCACCATGTTCATGGAGTTCGATCGCGTCGAGGGCCATGTCGCCATGCTCAGCCAGAGCGGCGCGCTGTCCACGGTGCCGGTCGGCTTCCTCAATCCGCGCGGCATCGGCGTGCGCCACAGCCACGCCACCGGCAACGATGCCGACATCACCGTGGGTGAACTGGCCATCGCGGTGGCAGAGGATACCGAGGTCAAGCTGATGCTGCTGTACCTCGAGAGCATCCCCGACAAGAAGTATCTCGAGGAGCTCGCCGCCATCGCGCTTGACCGCGACCTGCCGATCATCGCGCTGAAATCGGGCCGCTCCGAGGCCGGCCGCCAGGCGGCGCAGTCGCACACCGGCGCGCTGGCCAATGAGGACCGCGTGGTCGATGCGTTCTTCGAGCATCATGGCATCTGGCGCGCGCCGGACATGCGCGGCCTCGTCGAAGCCACCGAACTGTATCTCAAGGGCTGGAAGCCGCGGGGCAGGCGGCTGGTGGCGATCAGCAATTCCGGCGCGGTCTGCGTGATGACGGCGGACGCCGCCACCAGCGTTGGCATGCCGATGGCGAAACTGTCGGACGATACCGACAAGAAGCTGAAGGGCATTCTGCCGAGTTTTGCGACGACGACCAATCCCATCGATCTCACCGCGGCGCTATTGTCCAACAGCCGGCTGTTCGGCGACATCCTGCCGGTCATCGCCGAGGATCCTGCCGCCGATGCCTTCGTGATCGGCGTGCCCGTCGCCGGTCCCGGCTATGACGTCCCGGCCTTTGCGCGGGATTCCGCGGCCTTTGCGGCGCAGACCGGCAAGCCCCTGGTGGTGGCGGCGACGCAGCCTAGCGTGGCCGTGGAATTCCAGGCGCAGGGCGTCTCGGTATTTCCCACCGAGGTGGAGGCGGTCACCGCGCTGCATCAGTTCCTTGCTCATCGCGAATTGATGGCGCGCACCATTGAACGCCGCGCCAGCCGCGGAAAATCCGACGTGTTGATCTCCACGGCCGGCGAGACGACCATGCTGAACGAGGCCGACAGTCTCGACCTGCTGGCCGCGCGCGGCATTCCCGTGGTGCCGTATCGGCTGTGCCGCTCGCGCGCCGAGGCGGTGGCGGCGTTCGAGGCCATCGGCGGTCCGGTGGTGGTGAAAGGTTGCTCGGCTGATATCGCGCACAAGTCCGAACTCGGCCTGGTCAAGGTCGGCGTCAGGGCGCGCGAGGAGGCCGGCGAGATCTATGCCCTGATGGAAGACATCATCCGCAAGCACGGCGCGCGCTTCGACGGTGTCATCGTCGCCGCCATGGCCTCTGGTCGCCGCGAGATCATGATCGGCGCGCATCGCGATCCGGTGTTCGGCCCGGTGGTCGCCGTCGGCGACGGCGGCAAGTATGTCGAGGTGTTCAAGGACACGACGCTGCTGCTGCCGCCGTTCTCCACCGACGACGTCAGGGAAGCGCTCGACCGGCTGCGCATCGCGCCGCTGTTCGCAGGCGTGCGCGGCGAACCGCCGATGGACGTTGAGGCGCTCTGCGACGCCGTGGTGAAGATCGGCGAGCTGATGCGCGACGCGTCGGCGAAGGTGATGAGCATCGATCTCAACCCGGTGATGCTCGACAGCGCGGGCAAGGGATGCGTGGTGGTCGACGCCGTGGTGTTTCAGGGCACGTAGCCTTCGGTCCGGTCCCTCACCGTTTCCCGGGCGCGCTGCAGCACAGGCGATGCGCAGCATCGCCGGCAGTGCTGCTGCGCAGAACCGGGATCCCGGTTTCTTCATGTCAACAAGCTGGCCCCGGATCTGCGGCGCACCACGCCGCGCAAGCGCGGCGCAGTGCACCGCGTCCGGGGAACGGACCGAACGCGGTCTGCGATATTTTTTCCTAGAACCCTCTTGACGTTCATCCGACTAAGATTATAATCCATCACATCCCGCCCCATCGAGAGGGGCGCATCGCGATCGTCAGGTTCGCGGGGCGGGATGCGGTGGACGCGGCAGCGTTCGGCGCGGAATTCCGGCTCAGGGCGGACACCCAAAAGGGTCCGTGAGCGCCGGAAGGACGTGCAGACGACGGCGCTGCGCGGACGGCGAAGGCGTGTGGTCCTGGTGCCCCGCGTGAGCACCAAGCCCGGTGGAGAGTCCGTGGCAACCGCCGCGGAAAACCCTCAACCGGAAGCGACGGCGACGAAAAAACGTGTCGGCCGCCGGGGAGAGCACGACATAAGCCGTTAACACCACTGCGCGCGGAACGCCGGGTTGATCCCGGTGACTCCGTGGCAAGCCTCGTGTGCTTTCTACCATTGCACACGAGCCCACGGGTGCATCGGGCACCCGGCGTTCCGCGCGCCCTCTCGATTGGAGGGCAGGGAATGCAGCAAACCCCGGACGCGAAAGCGTCGCGGCAATGCGATGGCATGGCTGTTTGACAGTTGAATCAGGAAAGTTTCGGGAGCGCTGCAGCGCGCGCGTTCTTCACCCTCCCCTGAAGGGGGAGGGTCGGCGTGCAGCATGCGAAGCATGATGCGCGACGGGGTGGGGTGACGGCGCCGATGAGAGTTGCCGTACCGCACCACGCACGCTGTCACCCCACCCCGACAACACCGCGCTGCGCGCTGTGTTGTCGACCCTCCCCCTCCAGGGGAGGGTGAAGAATGCGCTGCTCCATTACGTCTCGACGATCATCAGCAACTGACCTTCGGCAACCACATCGTCGATCGCCACCACGATCGACTTGATCGTTGCGGCCGCTGGCGAGGCGACCGGAATCTCCATCTTCATCGCCTCGACGAAAGCGACCTCGTCTCCCGCGCTGACGGTTGCGCCGATGCCGAGCGGCAAGGCGCAAATGCGCCCGGCGACTTCGCTGGTGATCTTGATCTCTGGCATGGCGTCCTCCGTCGATCGCACCGGCTGCTCGTTGCAGTGGCAGCGGTTGGATCGAGCTATGCGTAAGGTTTGAGAGGGAATGGGAAGCGGGGGTGTTGTGGCGCAAGATTGCGTGATGTAGCGTGTTCCGCAAGTGGAATTTAATTCCGCAGAACGAAATAGGTAGGCGCGCAGGGGATGGTCACAACGACCGGATCCGAAGATGCGCCGTCGACAGGAAACGCATCATGGGACGACGCTCGGAGCGGCTTAGCAAGAACGGGATTCTGGCCAGCGATCTGGCAGGCGATGGCGACATCATCCAGGTGGTGTCGCGGGCCTTCGATATCCTGCGCTGCTTCGAGGGCCACGACGCCCGGCTCGGCAATCTCGAAATATCCAACCGCTGCGGGCTGCCGCGCTCCACGGTATCGCGGCTGACCCATACGCTGACCCGCATGGGCCAGCTGGCCTATCTGCCCGGCGACCAGAAGTATCGCATCGGGCCGAGCGCGGTGGCGATGAGCACGTCGATGATGCGCGGGCTGCAGTTGCGCAACCTGATCCGGCTGCGCCTGCAGGAGGTAGCCGAGCAGATTCCCGGGACCATCGGCTTTCTGGTCCCCGACCGTTTCCACATGGTCTATCTGGAATATGCCCGCGCCGATCACGCGCTCGGCCTGCATTCCACCACCGGCAGCCGGATCGCCATGGGCCGCACCGCCGCGGGACACGCTTATACCGCAGCCCTCGACGAAAACGTCGGCGACGCGCTGATCAACGATATCGCACGCGAGGTGCCCGAAGACGGTCGCATCCTGCGCAGCCGGATCGAGGCCAATCGCCAGTCGCTGCGCGACAACGGCTACGTGACCGCCACCGGCCTGTTCACGCCGCACATCAACGGCATTGCGACGCCGATGTGGTCGCCGCAATACCAGACCTATGTGGTGGTCACCATCGGCCTGCTGTCGTCGATGTATGACGAGAAGCGGATGCAGGACGAGGCGGCGCCGCTGCTGCTCGCGCTCAGCAGCACCGTCGGCCAGATGGTCACCAATGCCGACAGCGGCCTCTACAACGCGGCGACCGGTGACGCGTCGCCTTCATCAATCAATAAGAAGACCACCAAGGCGGAGGCCAAGAATGAACTGGAAGCCGGAGCTCGACGACCTCAGCCGGCGCGAAGCGTTCGCGCGGGAGATGGGCGGCGTTGACAAGGTCAAGCGCCAGCATGACCAGGGCCGGCTCACGGTTCGCCAGCGCATCGACGGATTGATCGACGCCAACAGCTTTCATGAGGTCGGCGCGGTCTCCGGCGTTGCCGAGTATGACGAGGCCGGCGAGCTCACCCATCTGACGCCGGCGAACTGCGTGTTCGGCCGCGGCAGGATCGATGGCCGTCCGGTGGTGGTGGTCGGCGACGATTTCACCGTGCGCGGCGGCTCGGCCGATGCTTCGATTTCCGCCAAGCCGCTGATGGCCGAGCAGATGGCCCATGATTTCCGGCTGCCCATCGTCCGGATCATCGAGGGATCAGGCGGCGGCGGTTCGGTCAAGACCATCGAGACCAGGGGCGCGGCGAATCTGCCGGGCGGCGTCGGCGGCACGCAATCGTACTGGTACACGCTGGCCAACATGGCGCAGGTGCCGGTGGTCGGCCTCGGCCTTGGTTCGGTCGCCGGACTCGGCGCGGCGCGGCTGGCGGCCAGCCACTATTCGATCATGACCAAGAGTTCGGCGATGTTCGTGGCCGGACCGCCGGTGGTGGCGCGGCTCGGGCAGAAGCTCGAGAAGCATGAATTGGGCGGCGCCGATATCCAGACCCGCGCCGGCGGCGTCGATCATGCGGTCGACACCGAGGAAGAGGCCTTCGCCTGCGCGCGAAAATTCCTGTCCTATCTGCCGTCCTCGGTCTACGGCCTGCCGCCGACCATTGTTTGCGACGACGATCCGGAGCGCGCAGAAGAAACATTGATGAAGGCGGTGCCGCGCAATCGCCGGCAGGTCTACAAGATGCGCCCGATCATCGACGCAGTGGTCGACAAGGGCTCGTTCTTCGAGATGGCCGCGAACTTCGGCCGCCCGGTCATCGCCGGCTTTGCCCGGCTCGAGGGCCGCGCCGTGCTGCTGCTGGCCGGCGATTCCTATCATTATGGCGGCTCGTGGACCGCGGAGGCGTGCCAGAAGGTGGTGCGCTTCGTCGATCTCGCCGAGACCTTCCATCTGCCGGTGGTCTATCTGATGGACTGTCCGGGCTTCATGATCGGGCTCGATGCCGAGAAGTCGGCGACGATCCGGCACGGCGTGCGTGCCATGGCGGCGGTCAACCAGACCACCGTGCCATGGTGCACGATCATCATCCGCAACGCCTTCGGCGTCGCCGGCGTGGTGCACCAGCCGGCCAATCGCTTCTCGATGCGCTATGCGTGGCCGTCGGCCTATTGGGGCTCGCTGCCGCTGGAGGGCGGCATCGAGGCGGCCTATCGCGCCGAGATTGCAGCCGCCGACGATCCCAAGGCGAAACAGCAAGAGATCGAGGACCGCCTCAACAAGCTGCGCTCGCCGTTCCGTTCGGCGGAGAAATTCTGGGTCGAGGAGATCATCGACCCGCGCAAGACCCGTTCGCTGCTGTGTGAGTTCGCGCGGCTGGCGGAGCCGCTGCGCACGGCAGGACCAGGTCGGCTGGCGATGCGGCCGTAGCAACGATAGTCTCATTCTCGAGACGTACTCCGCCTGTCATCCCCGCGTATGCAGGGATCCAGTAAACACAGGCGCCGGTGATAGATTGGAGGCACTGGTGTTTACTGGGGCGCCCGGTCAAGCCGGGCGATGACAGCTGCGGGTGTGGCGACACCCTTTACATGTTCCGCAACACTACGCTGGCATTGACGCCGCCGAAGCCAAAGCCATTCGACAGCACGTGATCGATCTTCATCGTGCGTGCCTTGCCGCGGATGAAGTCGATGCCGTCGCCTGCGGGATCGGGGTTGTCGAGGTTGAGCGTCGCCGGGGCGATCTGGTCGCGCAATGCGAGGATCGAGAAGATCGCCTCCAGCCCGCCGGCGGCGCCGAGCAGGTGGCCGGTCGCGGATTTCGTCGAGGCAACTGCGACACTTCCATTGGTGCCGAACACGGTCTTGATCGCTTCCAGCTCGCCATGATCGCCGACGGGCGTCGACGTGGCATGCGCGTTGAGGTGCTGGACGTCGCCGGCGGAGATGCCGGCCTGCGCCAGCGCGATCTGCATCGCGCGCCGGGCGCCGTCGCCATCCTCGCGGCCGGCGGTCATGTGGAAGGCGTCCGAGGTGGTGCCGTAGCCGATGATTTCGGCAATCGGCTTGGCGCCGCGGGCGAGGGCGTGCTCGCGTTCCTCGATCACCACGATGCCGGCGCCTTCGCCCATGACGAAACCATCGCGGTCGCGGTCGAACGGCCGCGAGGCCCGTTCGGGATTGTCGACGAAATGCGTCGACAACGCGCGCGAGGCCGCGAAGCCGCCAAGCGCAACGCGGTCGATGCAGGCTTCCGCGCCGCCGGCGATGGCCACGTCGGCCTCGCCGATCG
>DATCUS010000261.1:0-2427 GCA_036561845.1 Tardiphaga sp.
GAGGTCGACCCGGATGCCGGCGGCGCGCAGCCGCGCATGGCCCTGCCCGGCCACCTCGGGATTGGGATCTTCGATGGCCGATACCACCCGGGCGATGCCGGCGGCGATCACGGCGTCGGCACACGGCGGCGACTTGCCGACATGCGAGCACGGCTCCAGCGTCACATAGAGCGTGGCGCCGCGTGCGGCATCGCCGGCGCGCCTGAGCGCCTCGACCTCGGCATGGGGCCGGCCGCCCGGCTGGGTCCAGCCGCGGCCGACAATGACGCCGTCCTTGACGATGACCGCGCCGACTGCGGGATTGGGGAAAGTGTTGCCGAGCCCGCGCCGGCCGAGCGTCAGCGCCAGCGCCATGAAGCGCTGGTCGGCGGCCTTCGCTTCACTGGATTTCTGGGCGTGCTGATCTTCCAGGATGCGGAAGATCACTTGCGCACCACCACCGGCTTCAACTCTTCCTCGCCGGACAGTTCACCGAGCACGGCCTCGAAATCCTTGGCCTCGCGGAAATTGCGGTACACCGAGGCGAAGCGCACATAGGCGACGTCATCGACGTGGCGCAGGTGCTCCATCACGATCTCGCCGATGGTCTCCGAGGAGATCTCCGCCTCGCCGCCGCTTTCCAGCTCGCGCACGATCGCCGACACCATGGTCTCGACCCGCTCCGGATCGACCGGCCGCTTGCGCAGGCTGATCTGCAGCGAGCGCACCAGCTTGTCGCGGTCGAACGGCACGCGGCGGCCGTTGCGCTTGATCACCGTCAGTTCGCGCAACTGCACCCGCTCGAAGGTGGTGAAGCGGAAATTGCAGGCCATGCAGACCCGACGCCGGCGAATGACCGCCGAATCTTCCGTGGGACGCGAGTCCTTGACCTGCGTATCGAGGCTGTTGCAGCTGGGACATCGCATTCCACAAGACCTTCAAAGCGGCTGACGAAAGACCTTACTGCAAGAACTTATTGATAGATCGGGAAACGGTCGGTCAGCGCCCTGACGCGTTCCTTGATCGCCGCCTCGACCAGCGGTGCGGTGCCGTCGCCGGACTGCGCCACCGCACTGAGCACTTCGGCGATCATCTCGCCGGTCTGCTTGAACTCGGCGATGCCGAAGCCGCGCGTGGTCGCCGCCGGCGTGCCAAGGCGGATGCCCGAGGTGACCCACGGCTTCTCGGGATCGTAGGGCACGCCGTTCTTGTTGCAGGTGATGCCGGCGCGGACCAGCGCCTTCTCGGAGACGTTGCCCTTGAGGCCCTTCGGCCGCAGATCCACCAGCATCAGATGGTTGTCGGTGCCGCCGGACACGATGTCGTAGCCCTGCGCGCGCAGCGTCTCGGCCAGCGCCCTGGCATTCTCGACCACGTTCTTGGCGTAGACCTTGAAGTCCGGCGCCAGCGCCTCCTTGAACGCCACCGCCTTGGCGGCGATCACATGCATCAAGGGGCCGCCCTGCAGGCCGGGGAAGATCGCCGAGTTCAGCTTCTTGGCCAGCGCCTCGTCATTGGTGAGGATCAGGCCGCCGCGCGGGCCGCGCAGCGACTTGTGCGTCGTCGTGGTGGTGACGTGCGCATAAGGCACCGGCGAGGCGTGCTGGCCGCCGGCCACCAGGCCCGCGAAATGCGCCATGTCGACCAGCAGATAGGCGCCGACGCTGTCGGCGATCTCGCGAAAGCGCTTGAAGTCCCAGGCGCGCGAATAGGCCGAGCCGCCGGCGATGATCAGCTTCGGCTTGACCTCTTCCGCCTGCTTGGCCACCGCGTCCATGTCGATGATCTGGTCTTCCTTGCGCACGGTGTAGTGCGCCGGCTTGAACCACTTGCCGGACATGTTGACCGGCGAGCCGTGGGTCAGATGGCCGCCCGCGGCAAGATCGAGGCCCATGAAGGTATCACCGGGCTGCAGCAGCGCCAGAAACACCGCCTGGTTCATCTGGCTGCCGGAGTTCGGCTGCACATTGGCGAAGCCGGCGCCGAACAGCTTCTTGGCGCGCTCGATCGCCAGGTTCTCCGCGACATCCACGAATTCGCAGCCGCCGTAATAGCGCGCGCCCGGATAGCCCTCGGCATATTTGTTGGTCATCACCGAACCCTGCGCTTCCAGCACGGCGCGGCTGACGATGTTTTCCGAGGCGATCAGCTCGATCTCGTGGCGCTGCCGACCCAGTTCGCCCTTGATCGCCGCGGCGATCTCCGGATCGGCCGTGGTCAGCGACGCAGAGAAGAACGAGTCGGGCGCGGAAGCAGTGTGGGCCGAAGAGGTCATGGGCGAATATCTCCACCGCCGCAGCCCTCGGTCGGGTGCGGGCAGTCACGTGTGACGGGTCGAAGCGGCGCCAGCGAGATACCACATCTGGCGGATATGGCCAAGGTTTTGCGCATCCGATCAAGATTTAGGCAGGTATTCGGATGCTCCCGGCACCGAAGGCCGCCCCGCCA
>DATCUS010000262.1:0-15558 GCA_036561845.1 Tardiphaga sp.
AGGCGCGCTCGCCATGGCTGATGTTCCTGCATGCCGGCGCGGTGCTCGACCCCGGCTGGATCGAGGAGACCAGCCAGTTCATCCAGCGGGTGTCGTCCAGCGACCGGCCGCGCGCCGGCATCTTCCGCTATGCGCGCTCGCCCTATGCGGATTCCAGCCTGCGCGACGGGCTGAGGTTCCTCGCCCGCATGGTGACCGGCCCCTATGCCGACCAGGGCCTGCTGATCGCGCGGGAGCATTACGACCGGCTCGGCGGCTACGCCGACGCGCGCCGCTCCGAGGCGCGGCTGCTGCGCCAGCTCGGCCGCTCGTCGCGCACCCTGCTGCGCAGCCGGATCATCGTCGCCTGAGGTCCGGCAAACTACTTGCCAAAAGCAACTAATTGATTGACACTGGCAACCATCGAGGCCTGCCGGAAATACGCCCATGACTCCGACTATTCCTGATCAGCAGATCGCCGCGGTGCGCGACTTCAACCGCTTCTACACCCGCCGGCTCGGCGTGCTCGAGCAGCAGTTTCTCGACAGTCCCTATTCGCTCACCGAAGCGCGGGTGTTGTACGAACTGGCACATCGCGAGGCGCCCTCCGCCAAGGAGATCGCCGCCGCCCTCGACATCGACGCCGGCTATCTCAGCCGCATCATCCAGACCTTTTCCGACAAGGGACTGCTCACCCGCAGACCGCTGCCGGCCGACCGCCGGCAATACCAGCTCGGCCTGACCGCAAAGGGACGCCTCGCGTCGGGCCGGCTCAACCGCGCGTCGCATGACGACATCGCCGCGATGCTGGGCCGGCTCGCGCCGAACGAGGCGGAGCAGGTGACACAGGCCATGGCGAGCATCGAGCGGCTGCTCGATGCGCCGGATCGTGCCCGGCCGAAAGCGACGCTGCGCGCGCCCATCCCCGGCGACATCGGCTGGGTGGTGCAGAGCCATGGCGCACTCTACGCGGCGGAATACGGCTTCGACGCCTCGTTCGAGGCACTGGTGGCGGAGATCGCCGGCAAGTTCCTGGCGTCGTTCGACACCTCGCGCGAGCGTTGCTGGATCGCCGACATCGATGGCGAGCCGGTCGGCTCGGTGTTTTTGGTCCGGCAGTCCGACGAGATCGCAAAATTGCGGCTGCTGCTGGTGGATCCCGCCGGGCGCGGCCAGCATCTCGGGCAACGGCTGGTGCGGGAATGCATCGGCTTTGCCCGGCAATGCGGCTATCGCAAGATCACGCTGTGGACCCAGAGCATCCTCACCGCCGCGCGAAAAATCTATCAGGACGAAGGCTTCGTGCTGGTCGCCAGCGAACCGCACCGCAGCTTCGGCATCGATCTGGTGGGCGAGACGTGGGAACTGAAGCTGTAGTTCGCCACATACTCCATCGTCATCCTGCGGTGCCGTCGCTCTTGCGACGGCCTCAAAGGATGCACCGCCGGCTCCGGCGCTTGTGGCCGCATCCTTCGAGCTCGCCTGACGGCGAGCACCTCAGGATGACGACGTTGGTGGATAGACCGGACTACTTCGCCTTGCCGCGGCGCAGGTGCTCATCGAGCCGCGGCATGATCTCGACGAAATTGCACGGCCGGGTGCGGTAGTCGAGCTGCGCCGCCAGAATGCCGTCCCAGCCGTCGCGGCAGGCGCCCGGCGAGCCCGGCAGGCAGAAGATATAGGTCGCGCCGGCGACGCCGGCGGTGGCGCGACTCTGGATCGTCGAGGTGCCGATCTTGGCATGGCTCAACATGTGAAAGGCAATGGAAAAGCCGTCCATGCGCTTCTCGAACAACGGCTCGATGGCTTCCGGCGTGACGTCGCGCCCGGTGAAACCGGTGCCGCCGGTGGTGATGATGGCATCGACGCCGGGATCGGCAATCCATTCCTGAATGACGGCGCGGATCGCCGGCACGTCATCGGTGACGATTTTGCGCGCGGCGAGCTTGTGGCCGGCGGCAGTGAGGCGATCGACCAGGGTGGTGCCCGACTTGTCGTCGGCCAGCGAACGCGAGTCTGACACCGTGAGCACCGCGATGTTGAGCGGGATGAAGGATTTGCTGTCGTCGGTGGATGACATGGTCTCGACCTCTCGTGTCCCGCACGCGGTGCGGCGCTCTTGCGCCGCTCCGCAGATGCGGGACCCATTCGATGATAAGAGCTGGACCCCGGATCTGCGAAGCAATACTGCGTATTGCATCGCGTCCGGGGAACGCAGAACATGGCGTGCTGCGTTAGACTTACAGCCTTTCAGCGCCAAAGGTGTTGCAGGCCTGCACGGTGCCCTGCTGGTAGCCGGTCATGAACCAGCGCTTGCGCTGTTCGGCCGAGCCGTGGGTGAAGGAATCCGGCACCACGCGACCCTGGGCCTGGCGCTGCAGCGTATCGTCGCCGATCGCCGACGCGGTCTGCAGCGCGGCGTCGATGTCGCCGGCTTCGAGGAAGCCCGGCCGCTTCTTCTCCTCGCGGTTGACCCAGACGCCGGACAGGCAGTCCGCCTGCAACTCGACCTTGACCTGCAGCGCGTTGGCCGCAGCCTTGCTGCCGGCCTGCTCCTGCAACCGCGTCACCCGCGGCAGGATGCCGAGCAGGTTCTGGATGTGATGGCCCGCCTCGTGCGCGATGATATAGGCGGCGGTGAACTTGCAAGCATTGCCCGAGCAGCCGCGAAACCGCGTCTCGACCTGGCGGAAGAAACCGGTATCGAGGAAGATCTGCTTGTCCGGCGGGCAATAGAACGGCCCCATCGCCGACTGCGCCATGCCGCAGCGGCCGCCATTGGTAGCATTCTTGAACAGCACGATGCGCGGCCCGGAATACTTCTGGCCGCTGGCCTGGAAAATCTCGCTCCAGCGGTCGTCGATCTCGCCGAGCACGCCGGAGATCATGCTGCCCATCTCGTCGGTCGGCGCACCGCCCTTGCTGGGCGCCGAACGGCGGTCGGTCTGGTAGGTCGGCGCCTGCTGGCCGCCGGTGAGAATCTCGGCACCGCCGATCAGGATGCGCGGGTCGATGCCGAACGCCCAGCCGACCAGGCCGAGCACGATCACGGTGCCGATGCCGAGACCGCCGCCGCCCATCGGCAGCCCGAATCCGCCGCCACCGCCGCCGCCTTCGTCGTCGCGACGATCATCGATGTTGTCGCTGCGACGGAAGTCATCGTAACGCATGGTGGCTTTCCTTTATTCAGTCCGCTGGCGGAGCGCGCGCCGACACTCAACGCGGCAACCGCGTAAAATTTCCATCGAATTCAGCAATAACCTGCCCGGCAAATATTGCCTAGCATGAACAACAACGAAGTCGATGGCAATTAAGTCGATTTTTACTTTGCGGCGTCATGTTGTGGCCAGTCGGTTGTTTAGTCCCGCGTCGCCGACAGCGTCGCCTGAGTCAGAGTAATTGAGTCATGGTTGTTTCGCTTCGCGGGGCGTCTGCAAGGGCGCCCCGCATCAAATTCGAATCCGGCCCGAGCTCCCGCATCGTCATCGGGGATTGCGTCGCCGAGATGTCAAAGTTGCCGGCCCAGTCCGTCGATCTGGTGTTCGCAGATCCGCCGTACAACCTGCAACTGAAGGGCGATCTCAAGCGCCCGGACGAATCGCACGTCGATGCGGTCACCGATGACTGGGACAAGTTCTCGTCATTCGCCGCCTACGACGATTTCACCCGCGCCTGGCTGCTGGCCGCGCGCCGGATCATGAAACCGTCGGCCACCCTGTGGGTGATCGGCTCCTACCACAACATTTTTCGCGTCGGCTCGATCATGCAGGACCTGGGCTTCTGGGTGCTCAACGACATCGTGTGGCGCAAGTCCAACCCGATGCCGAATTTCCGCGGCCGTCGCTTTACCAATGCGCACGAGACCATGATCTGGGCCGCGCGCGACGAGAACGCCAAGGGCTATACCTTCAACTACGAGGCCCTCAAGGCCGCGAATGAAGACGTCCAGGCGCGTTCCGACTGGCTGATTCCATTGTGCACCGGCGACGAGCGCCTGAAGGGCGCCGACGGCAAGAAGGTGCACCCGACCCAGAAGCCCGAAGGCCTGCTCGCCCGCGTGCTGCTGTCGTCGTCGAAGCCCGGCGACCTGGTCATCGATCCGTTCAACGGCACCGGCACAACCGGCGCCGTCGCGAAAAGGCTCGGCCGCAACTATATCGGCTTCGAACGCGACCGCGACTACGCCGCTGCCGCAGAGGCACGGATCGCCGCGATCGAGCCGTTGCCCGACGCCACCCTCGCCCCGTTCATGACCGCGCGTTCTGCCCCCCGCGTCGCGTTCTCCGAACTGGTCGAGCGCGGCATGATCACGCCCGGGACCAAGCTGGTCGATGCCAAGAAGCGCCATGGCGCTCTGGTCCGGGCCGACGGCGCCATCCTGTTCGGCGACAAGGTCGGCTCGATCCACCGCATGGGCGCCATGGCCCAGGGCTCCGCCGCCTGCAACGGCTGGACCTTCTGGCACCTCGAAACCAAAAAGGGCCTGCGGCTGATCGACGAATTGCGCGCCCAGATCCGCAGCGAAATGGGCGGGGTCTAATCCGCCCATGCGTAGGGCGGATTAGCGCAGCGTAATCCGCCTCCTACGTTGGCACGGCGGATTACGCCTTCGGCTCATCCGCCCTACGCAATTTTCTGCGGAAACGGTCCCAGCACCTTCTCCACCAGCGCGGAGTCGCAGTATTCCTTGATCTGCCTGATCCGGCCATCCTCGACCCGCCACACCATGCAGTAGTCGTTGTCGTAGCGAAGGCCGGTCCTGGTGACGTTGTCGCCCTTGGCCTCGACGACGACGGTGTCACCTTCGGCGACAAAATTATACGCCACCGTCCGCGGCCGGACGTCGAACAGCGACCTGAAGTGCCCCATCAATCCGTTCAGCACCGCATCGCGTCCTTCAAACGTTCGTGACCACGAATACTGGCCGGTGACGATCCAGCGCACATCGTCGGCGAGATGGTCGGCGAAAGTGGTACCGCTGCGATTGGCGGAGTCGGTGTAAATCTGCTGGATCAATTTCTTGTTGGCAGCGACGTTCATGAACATCTCCTGATAGCGATAGTAGCGTTCGAAAAATCCGGGATGCTGCGCGAGGGTGGTGAACAGCCGCAACGGCGGCATCCATGATCGCGGAAAGCGGTCAAATACCGCCTCAACATGGGAATGGCGCTGCTGGGCAGATTGAAGGCGCAGGGTCATTCGGTTTGCTCTCTGCATCAGACGATGACGGCAATCTGGCGCAGCGAACCCCATTCTTCCAATCGATAGTTGATATGATATATATTCGGCCGATGAATTTGGCTGCGCTCGACCTCAACCTTCTTGTCGCCCTCGACGCCCTGCTGCTGGAAGCGAATGTCAGCCGCGCCGCCATGCGGATCGGATTGTCACAGCCGGCCACGAGCCATGCGTTGCAGCGGCTGCGCGACGCTCTCGGCGATCCCTTGCTGGTGCGGGTCGGTGCACGCATGGAGCTGACGCCGCGCGCTCAGGCGCTGCGCGGGCCGCTGACGCAGGCGCTCGACCAGGTACGCGGATTGTTTGTCGCCGACGGCTTCGATGCCATCAGCAGCGAGCGGCACTTCCGCCTGATGATGCCCGATCTCGCAGTGGAGCTGCTGGTGCCTGCGCTGATGGCGAAGCTCGCCAGGCAGGCGCCGAACGTTCAGGTCGACATCGTGCCGTGGCGCGGTCCGGCAATCTTTCATGCCGAGTTCGCCCGCACCATCGACATGGTGATCAGCATCGGCGACGCCTTCAAGGGCTTTCATCGGCAGTTGCTCTACACCGACAGCGATGCCCTGGCGGTACGGCGCGGCCATCCCGCAGGCGCGACACTGAAGCGGCGCGCGGATTTTCTCAAGGCAAAGCATATCGCGGTGGTGATCCGCGGCGCGAATGCCGACCTCATCGACAACTGGCTGCTGCCGCTGGGCATCGAACGCCAGATTGCACTTGTGGTGCCGGGCTATCTCGAGGCGCTGCATGTGGCGGCGCGAACCGACCTCGTCGCCTTCGTGCCGCGCCGGCTGATCGCCGCGCTGGCAAGACCACTGGCGCTGACCACGATCGCGCCGCCGCTCGATCCGGGCATCGACGAGCAATTCATGTTCACGCCGACGCGGGCGCAATTCGATCCGGGCTCGATCTGGCTGCGCCGGATCATGCTGGAGGTCGGCCGAGAAATGAAAACAGTGAAGACGTAGGCCGATTAGCGAAGCGTAATCCGCCACCTTTCGCTGGACGCGGCGGATTACGCCTTCGGCCAATCCGCCCTACTCGTTACGCCGCCTTGGCGCCGGCCTGATCCACCAGGGTCTCCCGGGCGTTGCCGAGATAGTGGCGGATTTCCTTGGTCAGCAGGCCGGACTGCGAGGAGACGTCGCCGGAGGCGGCCATGGTCGAGGTCGCCAGTTGCTCGGTGTCCCTGGCGGTGGTCGCCAGCGACTGGATGCTGGCGGAGATCTCGCGCACCACGCCGAAGGCCTCGTCGACATTGCGGGCGATACCCGCCGTTGCCGCCGACTGCGCTTCCGAGGCGCCGGCGACCTTGCCGGTGATCTCGTTGACCTCGGCAATCACGGTGCCGATCTCGGTGATGGAGTCGCTGACCTTGTCGGTGGCCGACTTGACCTGGCCGATCTGGGCCTCGATCTCGGCGGTGAAATTGGCGGTCTGCGTCGCCAGCGACTTGACCTCGTGGGCGACCACGGCAAAGCCGCGGCCGGCGTCGCCGGCCCGCGCCGCCTCGATGGTGGCGTTCAGCGCCAGCAGGTTGGTCTGGCTGGCGATGGCGTTGATCGACTTGACGACCTCGCTGATGCGCACGGCGACGTTCCTGAGCACGTCGACATTGCTGGCGGCATCGGCGACCCGCTCCACGGCGCGACCGGCAATGTCGGCCGACCGGTGGATGTCGGCGCCGACTTCGCTGGCGTTGGACGACAACGTCGCCGTCGCGGATGCGACCGACTGCATGGCGGCCGCGGCCTGTTCCGACGCTGCGGCCACCGAGGTGATGCGCGCCAGCGTGGAAGAGGCGCCGGAGCGCAGGTTGCCCGCGGTGCCGCTCATTTCCGCCGCGCCGCTGTCCAGCGCGGAGACGATGGCATTGACCGTGACTTCCAGATCGGCGGTCTGCCGTTCGAAGTGCTTGATGCGCGACGCGATGCTGTCGGTGGCGGCGTTCATCGCCTTGGCGCCCTGCAACAACCCGCCGTGCAAGCCGCCCGGCAGGATACGGCGGTAATACTTGTTGTGATGCAGCGCCGTCATCGCCGCGGTGGATTCGCGGACGAAGGCATCGCAGCCGTCGATCATGTCGTTGATGGTGTGCAGCAACTCGCCCATGTTGCCGCCGACCGGAATCGACAGCACGCGGGCCTCGAAGTCGCCCTGCGCGATGCTGCGGCAGGCGACAGTGGCACGCTTGACCAGCGCCGTTGTGCGCATGATCCACAGCAGCGACAGTGCCGCCGCGGCGATCGCCAGCGCCTGGCAGGCCATGGCGGCGAGCGGAAAGCCGGCAAGCTGCAGCCCCAGCGCAATCACAGATCCGGCGATGACGAGCAGCGTGCTAAGCTGCGCTCTTGAGAGAAAACATGAGTTCGTCATAGCTGACTTTCTGGGAGGCAACGAAATCCACAAGGGCCTTGTGTCCGGCGGCGACGGCGTCCTTGCCGTTGGCATGACGGCGCTCGATCGCCAGCACCTCGGCATAGAGCGGCGCGATGGTGTTCGCGATGATGTCGCGCGCCGGCGCGCGGCGATTGGAATGATAGCTGCAGATCTTGCCGTCGGCGCCGAACGACGGCGTGACGTGGGCATAGACCCAGTAGTGGTCGCCGTTCTTCGCCATGTTCTTGACGTAGGCGAAGATCTCGCGGCGATCCTCGATGGTGTCCCACAGCAGCTTGAACACGCTGCGCGGCATATCGGGATGGCGGACGATGCTGTGCTGCTCGCCGATCAGCTCGGCCTCGGTATAGCCGGCGACCCGACAGAACAGCCGGTTGGCATAGGTCAGCCGGCCCTTGAGGTCGGTTTTCGAGACGATCAGTTCGGATGCGGGAAAGAAGATCTCGCGGCCGCTCGGCGTGACGTGCTTGGACATTGTAAATCCGGTGGTGGCGTGTTCGCTGGAACGCCAGCAAGTGGTATTAAGCAACCTTGCTGAACGAAGCGTTAAGGCCCGCAGCCTGTTCTTTCGCTGGTCACGACTATCACAGCCGTTGATTGCGTTTCGCTTAAGAATCCCTGCAATTGCACTCGTTGCGTGTGATGCGTCGTGCCGGGCGAAGCCACGGGCAAGCATCACGAAGGCGCCCGTTGCTGACGGATCGACAGCCTGATAGCCGCGCGTCAGCCGAGCCCGTGGGCGATCACCTTGCGCATCACATTGGGCAGCGCCTCGTCCTGCAGCGTGGCGACCGGCACCCAGCGCATGCCGTGCGGAGCGCGGCTGCGCGCCGGCACCTGCGCGGTGTAGACCACCAGCTCCAGCGGGAAATGCGTGAACACGTGGCTCACCACGCCGACCTTGCGATGCCAGCGCGCCACCGCCTTCAGCGCCGGCGCCTGGGCCAGCGCGATCTTGTCGTCATGGCCGGCCAGCCAGTCCGACACCGGCACCTCGGTCATGCCGCCGAGCAGGCCTTTTTCAGCACGCGTGCGCACCAGCAACTCGTCGCCGCGCGTCACCACGAAAGCGGCGCCGCGGCGCAGCAGCCCGGTCTTCTTCGGCGCCTTGCGCGGGAACGTCTCCTGGTCGCCGCGGGTCCGCGCCGCGCAGTCGTCATTGATCGGGCACAGCGCGCAGGCCGGCTTCTTCGGCGTGCAGATGGTCGAGCCGAGATCCATCAGCGCCTGGGCGCTGTCGCCGGCGCGCGATGGGCCGAGCAAGGTGGTGGCCAGCGCCTGGATCTGCGGTTTTGCCTTGGGCAGCGGCTCCTCGACGGCATAAAGCCGCGACACCACACGCTCGATATTGCCGTCCACCGGCATGCACTGGCGGGCAAAGGCGATGGCCGCGATCGCCGAGGCCGTATACGGCCCGATGCCCGGCAGGCTGCGCAGTCCCTCCTCGGTATCCGGAAAGGCGCCGCCATGGTCGCGCAGCACCGCCACCGCGCAGGCGTGCAGGTTGCGGGCGCGCGAGTAATAGCCGAGCCCGGCCCACATCCGCAGCACGTCGTCCTGCGAGGCGCTGCCGAGATCGGTCACCGTCGGCCAGCGCGCCAGAAACTTCTCGAAATACGGTCCGACCGCCTGCACTGTGGTCTGCTGCAGCATGATCTCCGACAGCCAGACCCGGTACGGATCGATGGTGCCGCCCGGCAGCGGCCGCCACGGCAGCTTGCGCCGGTGCCGATCGTACCAGGCCAGAAGCAGCATGGGACGGTCGGCTGACGCAGAGGATGGCTTCTGACGTTTGACGGCTGGCGATGCGGGCACGCTGCATTGTAAAATCAGAATCGGGCCATGGCCAGCCCACGCCGCCGTTATGGCCGGGCTTGTCCCGGCCATCCAGTTTGTTCCGTGCAGGCGTGGATGCCCGGCACAAGGCCGGGCATGACGACTTCTGCCGAAGGCCGGCAGGTGCTAGAACGCAGCATGCGAAAGCCCGGCTACATCTCGGCAAAACCCCTGTCCCTGCTGCTCGGCGGGGTGTTTGCCGACGCCTTTGCCAAGCAGGGCTTCGCGTCGCGGGAACTGGTGACCCGCTGGGCCGAGATCGCCGGCGCCGAGGTGGCAAAGTTCTCCGAGCCGCTGAAGATCCAGTGGCCGCGTCCGGTGGAAGGCCAGCCCGAGCAACCGGCCACCCTGATCCTGCGCGTTGAGGGGCCGATGGCGCTGGAGATCCAGCATTCCTCCGATGCCATCCTGCAGCGGGTCAACCGCTTCTTCGGCTGGAACGCGATCGGCAAGATCGCGCTGCGCCAGGCGCCGCTCAGCCGGCCGAAGGTGCGCAAGACCGTCGCCCCGATCGATCCCGCCGCCGTCGCCCGGGTCGAGCAGACGCTCGGCTCGGTGGAGGATGAGGACTTGCGCGAGGCGCTGGCCCGGCTGGGCGCGGCGATCAAGCGAAATTGAGCCGGCCGCAGCCGTCGTGAGCGGCGCGCGCTTGCCACAATTGTGGTTTCAAGCTAGCCAACACAGAGATTTCCAGGCGCGCCGCGCCGATATGGAGCATTCCGTTGATCATCACGCGCCGTGACTTCACCGCCGCCCTCGCTCTGACCGGCGTCGCCGCGGCCATCGGCCTGTCGCCGCTGCAGCTGATCGGCGAGGCCTTCGCCCAGAGCGCGGCCGATGTCGCCAAGCCGGTGTCGCTGCCCGACATGGTGCTCGGCCCGGCCAACGCCACCGTCACCGTCACCGAATATGCCTCGATGACCTGCCCGCATTGCGCGGCCTTCACCGAGCAGGTGTTCCCGAAGATCAAGGAAGCCTTCATCGACACCGGCAAGATCCGCTTCGTGTTCCGCGAATTCCCGCTCGACATCAAGGCCGCCGCCGGCTCGATGCTGGCGCGCTGCATCGCCAAGGACGACGCGCCCAAATACTTCGCCGTGATCGACCTGCTGTTCAAGCAGCAGAACGACTGGGTGATGAAGGACACCGCCGCGACCCTGACCCGGATCGGCAAGCAGGCCGGGCTGAGCCAGC
Source organism: Tardiphaga sp. (assembly GCA_036561845.1). Classification (GTDB taxonomy): domain Bacteria; phylum Pseudomonadota; class Alphaproteobacteria; order Rhizobiales; family Xanthobacteraceae; genus Tardiphaga. The sequence goes on from DATCUS010000262.1 coordinate 10,648, forward strand.
AGGCGGTCGAGGACTGCCTCAAGGACCAGGCGCTGCTCGACAAGATCGCCGCCGACCAGAAGTTCGCCAACGAGGTGCTGAAGGTCAACTCGACGCCGACCTTCTTCATCAACGGCGAGAAGCTGACCGGCGAAACCTCGTTCGAGGAATTCTCCAAGAAGATCACCCCGCTGCTGAAGAGCTGAGTTTTTCTTCACCCTCCCCTGGAGGGGGAGGGTCGTATCGCAAGCGCGTAGCGCGGCGCGATACGGGGTGGGGTGAAGCCCCATCCACTGCCTTGTCCGCCGTCACCCCACCCCGCCGCTCATCACGCTTCGCGTGCGAGCGGCGCCCCTCCCCCTCCAGGGGAGGGTAAGAAAGCCGCCGCCATTAACCGTCTTGCGCGAACGCGCCGCGCGTTAATGAGCGCTTAAAAAATTGCCTCCCATTCTCACGGTTTTCGGGGGCATTTCATGTTTGAACATCTGTTGATTGATCTGATCGGGCTGGCGCTGATCGGCCTGTGCGTGGCGGTCTGCGTGGTGCCGTCGACGCGGCGGCCAACCGGCTACGCCCGCGACGTCTGATCGCGCTTCAGCTGCGATGCAGCAGCGTCAGCGCCGCGGTGAGCTGCAGACTGCGCTTGCCGGTGAAGGCGGTGGCCTGCCAGTCGGCGCCATGCGCGTCGCAATGGCCGGAAAAGCCGATGCCGACCTCGTGGCCGCCGAAGATCGGATCGGCGCTGGCCGGCGTGTGCTCCTGGTTGACGATCTCGCCCTTCCACAGGCCGTCGGCCGAAGAATAGGCGCCGAGATAATAGAAGAACGCATCGCCGCCGAGCAGGCGGCCGTCCTGCAGCAGCATCACTCCGGTGAGGCCGCCCGAAAGCCCGTCACGCAGCCGGATCCGCACCGAATACAGCCCGTTGACCGCGCCGCCGGCGCCGACCGTGCCGGCCGGCGGCATCGACTCCTCGTCGAGCGGCGTCATCACCGAGCGGAACGTGGCGACCTCATCCTGCGGCCGGCCGCCTGTGAAGCGATAGAGCGGACCATCGGCGCGACCGCGGGTGACGATGCGATCGTCGTCGGCGCCGTACAGCGTGCGGAAGCGCGGATCGACGGTGTGGCGCTGGCCGGAGACCCGGCAGACGATCTCGTCGCCGTCGCGCTCATAGCTGCCGACATGGGCGAAGGCCGAATTGCCGCCGAGCAGCCGGCCCTCATGGACATACATCACGCTGCGGCCGACCACGTCGCCGGCCTTGTACTCGACCTTGTAGAACCCGTCGAACAACCGCCCGCCCCCAAATCCGATGGCGCGACGCCATTGCGGCGCAACGTAGCCGATCGCGCAAGGCGAAGGGAAGCGCGGAGCGGATGGCGCGCGGAATGGGACCATCTTGAATTACCACCCGCGCGGCGCCATCCTTGTCCACGAGGAGACCCCCGATGAAGATCAAGATCGTCGTCCACGACGCGGAAGAAGGCGGCTACTGGGCCGAGGTCCCGGCGATCCCCGGCTGCGCCAGCCAGGGCGAGACGATGGACGAATTGATGGCCAACCTGCGCGAGGCCCTTGTAGGCTGTTTGTCGGTCGCGGTCGCGCAAACATGAGGGAAACTTCGGTTGACGTGGCGGCTGAACGCTTGCCTTAGAATCCAGCGGCCAATTGCGCTGCATTAATCCATCTTACGGCTAAACAATGCTATTCGTCAGCGACCTTGATCCAAGCTCCAGAATTATCCTTCATGTCCTTGTGCGTGGCGTTCGTGTCCCAGTCTAGACAGGTCCTGATGTCGCCAAAAGAATTGATCGTGCAAAGCTCACGTTCAATCGTCTTCCCAGAGCCATTCTCCCGTGCAATCACCATCGCGTCTTGATCTTTCATGCGGAAAACGATTGCTGTGCTGCATACCTTAGCCGCCGGTTGGCATGACCGAGCTGTCTTGGGCGACCCTCCAAATTGTTTTGATGATAGTTCGATTGCGCTCGCGACGAGCTTGGACCAGCTTTCGTCGGGCGTTGCAGTCGCTCTTGTCGTTGGCTGAATTTGCATAGGAGATGTTGACGGAGCGGCTTGCGAGCTTGTCTCAGGAGCCCCTGTCTGGGCGGGTTTGCCGACCATCGTTGTCCCCATAGATTGAAGGTCCGTCGGGCTGAGCCAAACCATCTCGCTCGGGGGCGTAACGACCATACGGCCGATGATGGCTGGCGGAACGCCGAGCTCCTTTGCTACACGAGCCATTGAAACAGTTGCGGCACCGGATTGAATGGTCTCAACGCCAGACTGATCGGATGCGCCGTGCACGCCTACGCGGGCGGTGTAGTTGGCGTACTTTGTTTCGCCGGCAGCGAAAACGAGAAAGCAAGCAGATGCGCATGTGGCGCCTTGGCCCACATTTGCCGCCATCTTGGCGAAGCGGACGGCCTCGGCAAGTCGGACCCCTTCCACCAAGCTTCCACCAACGGAATTCAGCCTAATCGAGGTGACGAATTTGCCCGCATCGTTTGCTGTCTTGATCGCCGCCTTAAACGCGTCGGTGTCACCACTGGAAATCTCGCCGGTGATCGAGATTATGACGCGACCATCTCTGGTGACCGACGCTTTCAATGTCGCAGCCTGTATGGTGGGCGACCACAGTAGACCCACGCCCAAAATGACCGCCAAGCCCCGCTTCATGCCACAACTCCCCAGATGCGACAGAATTCTCTCGCAACCTACGGACAGGGGCAAGGGGGGATGGGATTCTACTAACCCAAACGTCAAATGGCCCGACAGACGATTAACGTGAGTACACCGTTGAAATGGTCCTGCATTGTCGTTGCAACACGACAACCGCCTCCCAGCGACTCTCTGCCCGCCCCCCCTCCAAACCTCTGGAAAAGCCCGACGGCCCCGTTGCCCTCCGGCGCCCATGTCGCCATTGTCCCGACCTGATCACCGCTAGGGGCGAGTCTCCTGAAGCGCTTTTCTACCAGATGTGGTAGGATGGCGGCTGGAGAATCGCGACCTGTCGCATCTTGTTCGATGAATCGAGTAACCCTTCCATGAAACTCACGCGCCTGCGCCTGCACGGGTTCAAATCCTTCGTCGAACCCACCGATTTCCATATCGAACCGGGCCTCACCGGCGTGGTCGGGCCCAATGGCTGCGGCAAGTCGAATCTGGTCGAGGCGCTGCGCTGGGCGATGGGCGAAACCTCGCACAAGTCGCTGCGCGCGGCCGACATGGACGCGGTGATCTTCGCCGGCTCCGGCAACCGCGCCTCGCGCAACCACGCCGAAGTGGTGATGACCATCGACAATGCCGACCGGACCGCGCCGGCCGCCGTCAACGACATGGAAATGCTGGAGATTTCCCGCCGCATCGAGCGCGACGCCGGCTCCACCTACCGCATCAACGGCCGCGACGTGCGCGCCCGCGACGTGCAGATCCTGTTCGCCGACGCCGCCACCGGCGCCCGCTCGCCCGCCCTCGTCCACCAGGGCAAGATCGGCGAAATCATCCAGGCCAAGCCGGAACAGCGCCGCCGCGTGCTGGAAGACGCCGCCGGCGTCGCCGGCCTGCATGCCCGCCGCCACGAGGCCGAACTGCGCCTGAAGGCCGCCGAGACCAACCTGACCCGCGTCGAGGACGTGATCGGCCAGCTGTCCGGCCAGATGGAGGGCCTGAAGAAGCAGGCCCGCCAGGCGATCCGCTACCGCGAAGTGGCGCAGAAGGTCCGCAAGGCCGAGGCAACCCTGTTTCACCTGCGCTGGCTGGAAGCTCATGCCGACGTCGCCGAAGCCCAGCAGACTCACGACCTCAACGTCCGCGAACTCGCCGAGCGCACACGGGAACAGGGCGAATCCGCCCGCATCCAGGCGATCCGCGCCAGCGAACTGCCGGCTTTGCGCGAGGCCGAGGCCCGCGCCGCCGCCGGCCTGCAGCGCCTGACCAATGCCCGGGAGCTGCTCGACCGCGAGGAAGTCCGCGCCAAGGAGCGCGTCGCCGAGCTGGATCGCCGGCTGGCGCAGTTCGAGAGCGACGTTGCCCGCGAGCTGAAGCAGTCGGAAGACGCCGCGGCGGCACTGCTGCGCCTCGACGAAGAAGACCTGATGCTCAAGGAAGAGATCATGGGCCGCGTCGAGCAGCGCGACGGCGTCAACGAGCGCGTCTCCGAGGCCGAGGCGATCCTCGCCATGGCCGAGCGCACCTTCACCGAACTGACCACGGCCCATGCCGACCAGTCGGCCAAGCGCAACCAGCTGGTCAACAGCGTCCGCGCCCACAGCGACAAGCTGGCCAAACTCGACCAGGACATCGCCGGCGTGCAGGCCGAGATCGAGCGGCTGCTGCAGCAGACCAGCGGTTTCGGCGATCTCGACGAGCTCGCCGCTTTGATGGAGACCGCGCAGGAAATCCTGGCGCAGTCGGAATTCAATGCTGGCGACAGCGAGACCGCCCATGTGCAGGCGCGCCAGGCGCTGGAAGCCTCGCGCGGCCCGCTCAACGAGGCCGACAAGCGCGTGCAGCGGCTCGAGACCGAAGCGCGCACCATCGCCAAGCTGGTCAACGGCGAGACCAAGAACCTGTGGCCGCCGATCATCGACGGCGTCACCGTTTCCAAGGGCTATGAAAAGGCGCTCGGCGCCGTGCTCGGCGACGACCTCGACGCGCCCGTCGATCCCTCGGCGCCGATGCGCTGGACCGGCACCGGCGTCATGGAGGGCGATCCCGAACTGCCCGCCGGCGTCGAACGGCTGGCCGATCACGTCAACGCGCCGATCGAGCTGGCGCGCCGCCTGAAGCAGATCGGCGTCGTCGCCAAGGACCAGGGCGCCGCCCTGGTGTCGCAGCTCAAGACCGGCCAGCGGCTGGTGTCGCTGGAAGGCGACGTCTGGCGCTGGGACGGTTTCGTCGCCGCGGCGCATGCGCCGTCCGGCGCCG
>DATCUS010000263.1:0-60775 GCA_036561845.1 Tardiphaga sp.
CGCCGCGCGGATTCCGGCGCGGCAGCGCGAGCGGCCGAAAGCGTCGTTCAGCATCGAGGCGCCGCAGCGCGGCACGCTGGCGCTCGGCTGCACGGATATCGATCCGAAGGCGCTGCGCCGCTTCCGGGCATTCGCCGGACGGCGGTTGCGCGCCTTCGGCGACGAGCATCTGCACTACGGCGACCCCCGCGGCGGCGAAGAGCTGCGCGCGGCGATCGCCGATCATCTGCTGTCGGCGCGCGGGCTACGCTGCGATCCCGAACAGATCATGCTGACCTCCGGCACGCAGCACGGGCTGCGCATCGTGCTCAGCGCGATCCTGAAGCCGGGCGACCGCATCTGGGTTGAGGACCCCGGCTATCCCGCGGCGCGCCGCGCGATCGAGCATTGCGGCGCGCGGCCAGTGTCGGTGCCGGTCGACGCGTCCGGCATGATCGTCGCGAAGGGCCGCGCGGCGGCGCCGGCGGCGCGCGCGGCCTATGTAACGCCGTCGCATCAGTTTCCACTTGGCGTGCAGATGTCGATGCCGCGCCGGCTCGAACTGCTCGATTGGGCGCGGGATGCCGACGCCTGGGTGTTCGAGGACGATTACGACAGCGAGTTCAGATATGACGGCGCGCCGCTGCTGTCGCTGGCCGGCATCGATCACCTGCGTCGCGTGGTCTACATGGGCACCTTCGCCAAGACGCTGTTTCCCGGCTTGCGGATCGGCTACTGCGCCCTGCCCGAGCGGCTGATCGGCCAGGTCGCGGCGGCGCGCGCCGCACTCGACCGCTATCCCGGTACGCTGCTGGAAGGCGCCGTCGCCGACATGCTGAACTCCGGCGCCTTCGCCGCGAACTTGCGAAAGATGCGCGGCCGCTATCGCGAGGCGCGTGACGTGCTCGCGCAGACACTGGTCTCGGCATCAGAAGGCCGGCTGTCGGTGCCGGTGCCGTCGCAGGGCCTGCATCTGGTGGCGCGCTTCGACGCCGCCACCAAGCTCGCGGTCGCGGCGCAGGCCAAGGCTGCCGCCGGCGTCGATGGCTGGCTGCTCGCGGACACCTATTTGCGCGCCCGGCCGATGCCGGGCTTTGTGCTTGGCTTTGCCGGCCATCCGCTTCCGCAGCTCAAAGCTGCCGCCGACCAGCTGGCCAAGGCGTCGCTGTCCGCGCTGCGACCCACGAAAACTGGAACTCGCAGCCGCGTCGTTCGCTCACCGAAGCCGGCGGCGCGGCTATGAGAATCGGGGGCGCCTCTCTACAATAGGTAGAACAGCCACGGAGACGTCATGCCCGCCAACCGCAATGTCCTTTTTCTGATTATCGGCGCGCTGATCGTCGGCATCGGCGTGCTCGGCTACAACCTCTATCAGACCAAGAAGGAACCGAGCGGCGTGCAGATCAACCTCGGTCCCGACGGACTGAAGATCCAGAACAAGTGACGCGTCCGGCGCGACAGGTAATGAGAACTCAGATGCATCAGGTATTCGGATTGTTCGGCGCGCTGGCACTTCTGGTGCTGACCGTTCCGGCAACGGCCCAGCAATATTCGCGGGAGTCGGACATCCCGGAGGTTCGCCTCGGGCAGCGCATTCAGGTCGATGACGGCTCGTGTCCCACGGGGCAGATCAAGGAAATCACCGGTACCACCCTGACCGCCAGCGGCGTCACCCGCGTCCGCAAATGCGTGCCCCGCCTCGGCACCAAGAAAAACTAGCGTCGGGTCGTCCGCGCGCGGCAACGCGGCCCAGCCAGTGACAATTGTCGCGCGACCGAACTGTAATGCCCCGCGGCAGGGCTATTTCGCGGGCTCGAACATGCACTGCATGGTCGGCCTGGCGATCTGGGTGAAGGTTGTGCTGATCAGCGCCTGCTTGGACGGCGGAACCCAGTCATGCTCGATGGTCGGCACGCCGCGCTCGCTGATGCCGCGCAGCAGCGCCTCGCGAAGATCCGGATCTTCGACGGGGGCCAATGCATGATCATAAAGACAGACGCAGACGGACTCCGGGTGCGCCCAGCGGCTGACCATGTGCGGCGCGCACAGGCGCACGAATTCGCCGCGCTGGTCGGGCAATTTCTTCCATGACCAGATCTGCGCACGCGCATCAGACCCTGGCGCTAGACTGCCAAGGCTGGCGACGAAAACGAAGGCGGCGAACAAACGGGGATGGATCATCATCTCTGCTTTGTTGCCACGGACGCCTAGCGTGCAGCCACGATCAGGGCCAGCGGCACAGAATTCAGCGCTGATCCACTGTAGGAAAACGCGCCGATGCCGGGCAGGCTTTTGTCAACCGAGCCAGCCATGGAGGGGCCGGCCAGGATGAAAGCGAAAGCCAGGATGAAGCTGAGGGTGCGCATTTTGCGATCTCCGATGAGCAACGTTCTCCGCTGCTCGCTGAGAACTCAGTAGCCGGCCAATGTTTCGGGACGTCGGCGCCGCCCCCGCAAAATGGTTTCGTGGCCGGTCAGATTTGTTTCGTTGTCGCGCGATCGACGAAACACGATAAAATAATATCAATTATTTCAATCGATTACGGGGTCGTCACCGTTCGGGCGATCTCGATGTCCGCAGTCCAAAAAAGTACATCTACGGTGTCTTTTTGGGAGTCTAATGGCCCCCAGTGAGCCGACACTGCGTCGCGCTGCAGCCATATTGATGCTCACGATTGAACATGAAAAGTCACAGGTGCCGATCCTAAGGAGGATGCCGTCGCTGGCGTCCGGCATTGAGGACCGACGGGGAGGCTCCGGATGAACTGAGGGGGCGCACCGGACTGGCTGGAAGTATCTTCTGTCGGACGCGGCATCATCGGAAGGTTTCATTTCAGCCATCTTCTCGACCTTCAATGCCAGTCAGGTCGCTCGGTCCGAAAAGAATTCCAGTTGTCTTACGCCGTTAATAAAATTGAACGAAAACCTCGGTAAATCGACGGCTCAAGTGCGCGTGCAACCTTTCAGGTCGACGGTGCTTCGTATTCACATCCAATGGAAGGACTGCAGTGGTGGGAACCGACATCCTCCGTGGAGGCAACATGACTCCGGCCGGCGCATCCCCGGTCGGGCCGCCTGTCGTTCAACATCTGCGCCCCGCAGCCAAATGCCAAGGCGCGATGTCACAGCAGGGCAGCGGCGCCCATGGCAACCAATCCTATCCGCAGAAGCTGGTGCAACTGGTCGGCTACCGTGATCCAGAGATGCAGCTGGAGGCTTGGAGCCGGCTGAAACTAAAACGCGTCGTGCGCGACGGCATCAAGTAAGCGCGCCAATACTACTCGACGAAGTCGCCACACTTCTGAATTGCACCGTCGGCCTGCCCCCACGGCATGATCGGAACCGACGAGGTCGAATTCTTCGGCGAGCCCTCGATGATGCGGTCCGAGTAGACCATGTAGACCAGCACATTCCGCTTGGTGTCGCAGCCGCGAACGATTTGCATCTTCTTGAAGAACATTGAACGGCGGCGACGGAACATGTCCTCGCCCTGCTCCATCTTGGCCTTGAACTTGATCGGACCGATCTGGCGGCAGGCCAGCGAAATGTCCGAGACCTCCTCGGCCAGACCCAGCCAGCCCTTGAAGCCGCCGCGCTCCGGCACCGTAAAGTGGCAGGCGACACCCTCAACCTCGGGGTCGTCGATGCCATAGGTGGCTAGCTTGTCGTTCGGGCTCAGCCATTTGAACACGGTGGAGCGGCGGAAAATGAGATCCGGTTCGTCGGCGGCCTGGGCCGGCCCTGACGCGAGAGCAGCGAAGGCGAGAAGCGCGCAGGCCAGCCGTTGGAGGGAGCGGGCGCCGGGGCGATCAGGTGTCATGAAATTCTCCGTGAACGGTCCCGATTAAATAGGGATTGATGGCCGATTGGGAAGCGGCGGCGGCTGGCGTTAATCCAATGTGAGGCTTTTTTGCTACGCTGATGGTCAAATCGCCGTAGCCCAAATGGCTCCGCTGGTGAACCCGTTTCGCGTCTGCGAGACTAAGTTATTAGACTGGATTCGAGGAAATTGGGCGTGGGCGTATTTCAGGAGGATTCGGGCGCTGCGCGGCAGCAAGCCCGGCCGCACAACATAACTTTCACTCATCCATTGTTGCGAATCGCTTTGTTGACCTTGGCAGGATTGGTTGTCGCGGTCCCGGCAGACGCTGCGATCTTCTGGTCCGACGACGATCCGATGGTGATGTCGCAGCCGGCGCCGCCCCCGCCAAAGCGCCCCAAGCAGCCGCGCCGCAGCGGTGCAAAGGCCGTGATGCCCGTCCGGGAAGCTGCCAAGCCGGTGGGGCCTTTGGTGATCGCCATCTCGATCGATCGCCAGACGCTGAAGATCTACGACGCCAACGGCCTGTATGCAGAAAGTCCGGTGTCGACCGGCATGCGCGGGCATTCGACGCCGATGGGCGTGTTCAGCGTGATCCAGAAGAACAAGTATCACCGCTCGAATATCTACAGCGGCGCACCGATGCCTTACATGCAGCGCATCACTTGGTCCGGCGTGGCGATGCATGCCGGTGTGCTGCCCGGCTATCCGGCCTCCCATGGCTGCATCCGCATGCCTATGGCCTTCGCCGTCAAGCTGTGGGGCTGGACTCGCATGGGCGCCCGCGTGGTGATCGCCCCTGGCGAACTGGCGCCCGCCGAATTCTCTCACCCATTGCTGACAGCGCAAAAACCCGCACCAACGCCGGTTGCATCAGCCGCACCATTGTCCGAAAAATACCCGGCAGCGGTGCCCGATCGCGCCCCGGACGCCAGGCCAAACATGTCGTCGGCGAGCCTGGAGTTGAAGCCGTCGGCTGGGAATCCGGCGACGGCAACCTCTGATGCCGCCGGCGTCGCGAGGCGCGACCAGACGCAAACCGCGGATGCCAGCGGTGTGATGGTTCAGGCAACCAGCACGCCGACCCTTTCAGATGCGTCGCGGGCGGCCGTCCCTATGGCAAATGCCGGCGCCGAGCCGGCCAGGCTAAATTCCGCAGCCACAACAGAGTTCGATGACAAGGCGGCGGAATTCCGTAACGCGACCGAAAACCTGCTGGACCGCAAGGAGATCCCGACTGCCGGCCATGAAAATGGTGCGGTCGGCTCCAAGGCATCAACGCTCCCTACTGCCGGGGCGACAGACGAAAAGCCCGCGGCCGGGGCAAATACGGTTGTCGTCGTGCCGGAGTCGGGCAAGAATCAGGACCGCCAGCCAGAGGCCGACCAGACGGCCGCAATCAAATCCGATCCGGCCATTGTGGCTGCACCCAAACGCAGCGGCCAGATTGCAGTGCTGGTCAGTAGCAAGGACAGCAAGCTCTATGTTCGGCAAAATTTTGCACCGCTGTTCGAGGTGCCCGTGACCGTCGCAGCCAGCGACCGCCCGCTCGGCACCCATGTCTTTACTGCGCGGGCCGATAAGGGTGACGCCGGGACATTTCACTGGTCAGTGCTGTCCCTGCCGGTGACGGCCCGTACCGCCGAGGACAGCAGCGCAGCACGCCGGCGAAAGGCTACCGGGGCGGTCGACATGAAACCCGCGCCGATGCCGAACTCCGCCTCGGAGGCGCTGGACCGTCTCACGATCCCGGATGATACGATGACGCGGATTACCGAGGCACTGGCAACGGGTGGCTCGCTCATTGTGTCGGATCTCGGCATTGCCGCCGGTGGCGAAACCGGCCAGGGCACCGACTTCATCGTGCCGCTGCGCTAGGGTGCCATTCGCCGCGCCATAACGACTTCTTGAGCGCGGCCGTTCCGCGATCCGGCTATCCTGCACGCGGGACCTTCCGGTTCGGGGACTGGCAGATGCTTCACCGCAGAGATTTACTGATCGGAATGCTCGCAGCCGGCGCTGCTCAAGGCGCCGGCCATCACGCCTCCGCACAAGGCGAGATGAGCCGGGTCACAGCCTATAGTTTCTCCTTTCCAGGCCTTACCGGCGGCGAGATAAGGCTGGCTGACTTCGCCCAACGGCCGATCCTGGTGGTCAACACGGCATCGCTCTGCGGTTACACACCGCAATATGCCGGACTTCAGGCGCTGTGGGCCGAATTTCGCGATCGCGGCCTGACGGTCATCGGCGTGCCCAGCAACGACTTTGGCAGCCAGGAACCCGGTGGTGCGACCGAGATCGCCAATACCGCGCAGCTGCATTTCGGCGTCACTTTTCCGATGGCCGCCAAGGCCGTCGTGAAAGGCGCCGATGCACACCCGTTCTATAAATGGGCGGCCGCCGCGCGCCCTCGCGATGTGCCGCGCTGGAATTTTCACAAGTATCTGGTCGGCCGCGACGGCTATCTGGCGGAGGCTTTCCCCGAATCGATCGAGCCGACCGACACGCGGATCAAGACCGCCATCGCCCGCAATCTCTCCGAGAGCTAGGTTCGGCCCAAATCGGCGGCTGGGGATAAAATCGCGACCGTGGCAGCGCGGCTGCAAATTGCGCTATGCTTGAACGACGGATCATATCGTTCATCGTACCGGACCGCAGTCCGGGACAGAATCGACGTTCAAGGGGCCACGGATGCGCATTGCTGCAGGTTTGATCTTTGCGAGCGCAGTTGCACTGTGCACAGCAGGCGCGTCGGCGCAAACGCCGCCCAAGGCAAGTGCGGCGCCCGCGCCGGCTGCCGCTGCCGCCCCGCCGTCGCCAGCACCAGCCGCAGCCAAATCGACCTGTGCCAACCCCGATGCGCTCGGCGTCGGCCGGGTGGTGGAAATCGACACCACCGGCGGGCCGGGCTTCGGCTTCGAACATTTCAAGCAGCTCGACTTCCTCCGCGACAAGGAAGTGGTTCTGACCTTCGACGACGGCCCGTGGCAGACCACGACGCCGGCGGTCCTGAAGGCTTTGGCCGACGAATGCACCAAGGGCGTGTTCTTCCCGATCGGCAAGCACGCCACCTACTATCCGGACGTGCTGAAGGCGGTCGCCGCAGCCGGCCACACGGTGGGTTCACACACCTGGTCGCACGCCAATCTCAACGGCAAGAAGCTCACCGAGCAGCAGCAAAAGGACGAGATCGAGAAGGGTCTCAGCGCGGTGAAATGGGCGCTCGGCGCATCGCCTGCCCCGTTCTTCCGCTTCCCGGCGCTGCAGCACCCGCCCGCCATGGTGACCTATCTTGGCTCCCGCAATATCGCAATCTTCTCCTGCGACATCGACTCGTTCGACTTCAAGACCCGCAAGTCGGACCAGGTGATTTCCAACGTGATGACCAAGCTCGACAAGATGGGCAAGGGCATCATCCTGATGCACGATTTCCAGAAGCACACCGCCGAGGCGTTGCCCACCCTGCTCCGCAGGCTCAAGGCCGGCGGCTACAAGGTGGTGCTGATGAAGGCCAAGGCGCCCGCGCAGTCGATTGCGTCGTATGACGAGAGTATCGTCAAGGACGTCAAGCTGCCGACCGTCAGCACGCTCCCGCTCAACAGCGTGGTCAAGACGATTTCGGAATAGCGGCGCCCGGCACAGTTGATGTCCGCATTTCGTTTCAACGGCTACGTCATCGTGTCCGCCGAGGGCATGCTCGCCGACGCCCATGGCGTGATGCCCGACGCGCTGAAGTTTCCGGGCGACCTCGAATTCTTCACGACCGCGCTCGATCACTCCGACCTGATCGTGCACGGCCGGCTCTCGTTTGAAGACCAGCCAAACTCCCCCCAGCGAAGGCGGATCGTTCTCAGCCGCAGCATACAGAGCGTCGCAGCCGATCCGTCGAACGACAAGGCGACGTTATGGAATCCGGCCGGCGCCTCCTTCGAGGACGCTTGCCGCTACGCGGGCATCCATGCCGGCACCGTGGCGGTGATCGGCGGCCCCGCGGTGTTCGAGATGTTCTTCGATCGCTTCGACGTGTTCTGGCTGTCGCAGGCACCGCATGTCCACCTGCCCGGCGGCAAACCATGCTTTCCCGGCGTGCCCGAACGCACGCCGCAGGCCATCCTCGCAAGCCACGGAATGAAGGCCGGCGAGATCCGGACGCTCGACGCCGGTCACGACGTCAGCGTAACGGCATGGCGCCGGACCACGTAGCGGCGCGACGCTAGACTTCGGTGTAGACGTTATCCATCCGCGGCCCGCGCCCGATGCCGGCGATGATGAACAGCCCGCCGATCAGCGACAGGTTCTTCAGCGCATGAATCATGTTGTTCTTGGCGTCGGGACCGGTCTGGTTCCAGAAATCGTGGAAGTAGAACGTCGCGACCATCACGAACAACACCAGCAACAGCGCAAAGAACCGCGCGCCAAAGTTCAGCGCGATCAAAAGTCCGCCGAGCAGCTCAACGACGCCGGCGACAATTGCCAGCATCTGCTTCATTTCCATGCCCGTCAGCGTTTGCAGCTGCTCCGTATAGGGACTCAGCATGGCCGGAAAGATGATCTTGCCGCCGATGGCGTCAGCGGTGGCGGCGAGATCGAACAGCTTGGACGCACCGGAGGCAATGAACAGAACGGCAAACAGAACGCGTCCGAAAGTAATAAACGCTGGCATGGTCGGCCTCACTCGTGCGCAATGGGTACGGATCGAAATAACCCATCGATTATGAGCATTCCCTGCCGGTTTTCAAACGATCATATCTCTTGCGGTTCTGACCACGTTCAGCCGAACAGGGTCGGCTGCGGACGGCTGGCGCGCTCCTGCGCTTCAACGGCGGCAACGGCCGTCATGTTGAGGATGCCGCGCGCGGTGACCGACGGCGTCAGGATGTGCGCAGGCCGCGCCGGTCCCACCAGGATCGGTCCCACCGGCAGAGCGTCCGCCAGCACCTTGATCATCTGGTAGGCGACATTGGCGGTATCGAGGTTCGGCATGATCAGCACGTTGGCGACGCCCTCAAGCTTGGAGTGCGGCAGGATCAGTTTTCGTGCAGCTTCCGACAGCGCGGTGTCACCCTGCATTTCGCCATCGGCCTCGATCTCCGGATGCTTCTGCGCCAGGATCTTGCTGGCGAGGCGCATCTTTCGCGAGGACTCCGTGTCGTAGCTGCCGAAATCCGAATGCGAGACGAAAGCGATCTTCGGCTTGATGTTGAAACGCTGCACATGGATCGCGGCCAGTGCCGCGACTTCCGCGAGTTCTTCCGCTGACGGGTTCGGCCGCACCTGGGTGTCGGCAATGAAGTAGGCGCCCTTGCTGGTGATCATCAGCGCCAGCGCCGCAAAGTCGCTGACGCCCGGCAGGAAACCGATGATCTCGCGCACATGGCGCAGATGGCTCATGTAGCGGCCTTCGACGCCGCAGATCATGGCATCGGCCTCGCCGCGCATCACCGACAGCGCCGCGATCACCGTGGCATTGGTGCGCACCACGGTGCGCGCCGCATCCGGTGTGACGCCATGACGTCCGGCAATGTCGATGTAGGACTGAACATAGGAGCGATAGCGCGGATCGTCCTCGGGATTGATGAGGTCGAAATCCTTGCCCGCGCGGATCGCCAGGCCAAAACGCTTGATGCGGGCTTCCACTACCGATGGACGACCCACCAGGATCGGCCGTGCCAACTTCTCCTCCAGCACGACCTGAGTCGCGCGGAGCACGCGCTCGTCCTCGCCTTCCGCGTAGATCACGCGAACAGGCTGCGTCTTCGCCTTGGCGAACACCGGCTTCATGACCAGTCCGGAGCGGAATGCGAAGCGCTCCAACCCGGCGAGGTAGTCGTCGAAATTCGCGATCGGGCGCGTCGCCACGCCGGAGTCCATCGCCGCCTTCGCCACCGCTGGCGCAATGCGCAGGATCAGGCGCGGATCGAACGGGCTCGGGATCAGCGAGCCCGGACCAAAACCCTGGGTCTCGTTATCGAAGCCCTGGGCAACCGCGTCCGAGGGCGGATCGCGCGCCAGCTGCGCGATGGCATCCACCGCGGCGATCTTCATCGCCTCGTTGATCGCCGTCGCCCCGACGTCGAGCGCGCCACGGAAGATGAAGGGGAAGCACAGGACGTTGTTGACCTGGTTCGGGAAGTCCGAACGCCCGGTGCAGATCATCGCATCCGGCCGCGCCTTGCGCGCCTCGTCCGGCATGATCTCCGGGTTGGGGTTGGCCAGCGCCATCACCAGCGGCTTGTCGGCCATCTGCTTGACCATCTCGGGCTTCAGCACATTGGGGGCCGAAACGCCGAGGAAGATGTCGGCACCGGCGATGACGTCGCCGAGCGTGCGGGCATCGGTCTTCTGCGCGTAGACGGCCTTCCAGCGGTCCATCAGCGTATTGCGGCCTTCATGCACGACGCCGTCGATGTCGCAGACCCAGATGTTCTTCAGCTGCGCGCCGAGGTGCACCAGCAGATTGAGGCAGGCGATCGCCGCCGCACCGGCGCCGGAGCAGACGATCTTGCAGTCCTTCAGGTTCTTGCCGTTGAGCAGCAGTGCGTTGGTGATTGCGGCGCTGACGATGATCGCGGTGCCATGCTGGTCGTCGTGGAACACCGGGATCTTCATGCGCGCCTTGAGTTGCGCCTCAATCTCGAAGCACTCCGGACCCTTGATGTCCTCGAGGTTGATACCGCCGAAGGTCGGCTCCAGCGCCGCGACGGTCTCGACCACCCGCTCGACGGTGTCGGCCGCGATCTCGATGTCGAACACGTCGATGCCGGCGAACTTCTTGAACAGGACGGCCTTGCCTTCCATGACAGGCTTGGACGCCAGCGGACCGATATTGCCGAGACCGAGCACGGCGGTGCCGTTCGACACGACCGCCACGAGATTGGCGCGCGCGGTGAGCGTCGCGGCTTCGTTGGGATCCGCGGCGATTGCCAGACAGGGTGCAGCCACGCCCGGCGAATAGGCCAGCGCCAGATCGCGCTGATTGGCGAGCGGCTTGGTAGCCTGGATCTCGAGTTTGCCGGGGCGCGGCAGCCGGTGATAGGCCAGCGCCGCCTTTGCGAGATCTTCAGAAGAGGATGACATGAACGCTCCCGCGCAATCGAACTCGAATGTGTCGTTAAGGCGTATGGATCGGATCAGGCTTCCGGCAGATTGAGCCGGATGTGCGCCTCTCGCAACTGCTTCGGCGAAGCCTCCGATGGTGCGCCCATCAGCAGATCCTCGGCGCGCTGGTTCATCGGGAACAGCGAGATCTCGCGCAGGTTATTGGTGCCGCACAGCAGCATCACAATGCGGTCGACACCGGCCGCCATGCCGCCATGCGGCGGCGCGCCGTACTGGAAGGCGCGGTACATGCCGCCGAACCGCTCGACCACTTCGCTCTCGCCATAACCGGCGATCTCGAACGCCTTGACCATCGCCTCCGGCCGATGGTTGCGAATGCCGCCGGAGGCGATTTCGAAACCGTTGCAGGTGATGTCGTACTGGAACGCCTTGATGGTGAGCGGATCCTGGCCGAGCAGCGCATCCATGCCCCCCTGCGGCATCGAGAACGGGTTGTGCGAGAAGTCGACCTTCTTGTCGTCCTCGTTGTATTCGTACATCGGGAAATCGACGATCCAGGCCAGCGCGAACTGATCCTTGTCGATCAGGCTCAGCTCTTCGCCCACCTTTGTGCGCGCGAGCCCCGCGAACTTGTAGAACTTTGCGGGGTCGCCGGCGACGAAGAACGCGGCATCGCCCGCCTTCATGCCGAGCGCCACGCGGATTGCTTCGGTGCGCTCCGGTCCGATGTTGTTGGCCAGGGGACCGGCGCCCTCGCCGCCCTCGCGCCACATGATGTAGCCCAGCCCCGGCTGGCCCTCGCCCTGCGCCCAGGAATTCATCCGGTCGCAGAACGCGCGGCTGCCGCCCGTCGGTCCGGGAATCGCCCAGACCTGGTTCTTGTCGTCCTCCAGCATCCGCGCGAACACCTTGAAGCCGGAGCCGCGGAAGTGTTCGGAGACATCCTGCATCTCCAGCGGGTTGCGCAAATCGGGCTTGTCCGAGCCGTATTTTCGCAAGGACTCCGCGAACGGAATGCGCGCCCAGTTCTTGGTGACGCGTTTGCCCTTGGCAAATTCCTCGAACACGCCGGTGATCACCGGCTCGACGGCGGCGAACACATCTTCCTGCTCGACGAAGCTCATTTCGAGATCGAGCTGGTAGAATTCGCCGGGCAGCCGGTCGGCGCGCGGATCCTCGTCGCGGAAACATGGCGCGATCTGGAAGTAGCGATCGAAGCCCGACATCATCAGCAGCTGCTTGTACTGCTGCGGCGCCTGCGGCAACGCATAGAACTTGCCGGGATGGATGCGGCTGGGCACGAGGAAGTCGCGGGCGCCTTCCGGCGACGACGCCGTCAGGATCGGCGTCTGGAATTCGAAGAAGCCCTGCTCCTTCATCCGCTTGCGCATCGAGTCGACGATCGCGCCGCGGGTCATGATGTTCTGGTGCAGCTTCTCGCGGCGCAGGTCGAGGAAGCGGTACTTCAGCCGGATGTCTTCCGGATAGTCCTGCTCGCCGAACACCGGCAGCGGCAATTCGGCAGCCGGGCCCAGCACCTCGATGGCGTTGATGTAGATCTCAACCGCACCGGTCGGCAGGTCCTTGTTCTCAGTGCCCTCCGGACGGCGGCGCACCCGTCCGTCGATCTTCACCACCCATTCCGAGCGCAGCATCTCGGCGTCCTTGAACGCCGGCGACGCCGGGTCGGCGACGCATTGCGTCAGGCCGTAATGGTCGCGCAAGTCGATGAACAGCACGCCGCCATGGTCGCGGATCCGGTGGCACCAGCCGGACACGCGGACGGTCTGGTCGATATGGCTGTCGCGGAGCGCGCCGCAGGTGTGAGACCGGTAGCGATGCATGAAAATCCTGGAAATCGTCAGAGGGCAGAATCGTGTTCCGCGGCCAAGCGCGAAGCGCAGGGTTTACCCGAGCAGCCTCCGCGCGGCAACCAAGTGAAGGTCGCCAAAACGCAGGGAAGCACGGCGAAAATCGCGCGGGTTGCTGCCGACCGGGTCCTGAATCAGCGCTCGGCGGCGAGCCTGCCCCCGCTCGCCCGCAGTGCGGGAAGTCCATGAATTCACACCGAAGTTCACCTATGACGTCGGCCGGCCACGGTATCCGGTGCTGCGTTGCGGTATTTGCACACCGAATCAAGGACTTAAGTCACTCATTTCAACAAAATTTACGAAAACTTGACCCTGAACGTTCAGTGTATTCGCCATGCCTGCGCGATCTGCGGGCCCATTTCGATACGACCTATTGCGTCTACAGGCCCCCGCGTTTGCCGTCGCCGTCGCACATCGTCGGCCTGAACCGCGGTCCCGAACAGCCGAGGAATGTGCCAGTGCTCTCAAAATTTTCGATTAGCGCCAAGCTTTTCGCCATCGTCTCGTTTCTGTTTCTGGTGATTGCTGTCGTCGGTTGCCTCGCTTTCTTCCAGATGCGCGCGATCAACAGCGCCGCCCAGGAAATCCAGGCGCACTGGCTGCCCAGCGTGCGCTGGATCGGCGAAATGCGGGTTCAGTCGGCGCGTTACCGCGCCGTGCTGCGCGATCACCTGATCGTCGCGGAGGCCGACCGCCCGGATGTCGACAAGAACCTGAAGGCCCGCAAGGCCGACTTCGAAAAGGCTTCCAAGGCCTATCACCCGCTGGTTTCGTCGCCCGCGGAACGCGAATTGGCTGATCTGCTTGACAAG
This sequence comes from Tardiphaga sp., assembly GCA_036561845.1. Taxonomy (GTDB): domain Bacteria; phylum Pseudomonadota; class Alphaproteobacteria; order Rhizobiales; family Xanthobacteraceae; genus Tardiphaga. The sequence goes on from DATCUS010000263.1 coordinate 13,541, forward strand.
CAGTGGGCGGATTTCATCAACGCGGCTGTGGAGGTGCAAGCCTTCGCCAGCAAGGGCGATCTTGCCAGGGCAAAGGACATCAACGCCAAGCAGGTGGTAACGGTCGGCCGCGCCATGGATGCCACGCTGGCGAAGCTGGTGGAGATCAACGACAAGGGCGCCGAGACCGCCGGTGAAGCCGCCGAGACGACCTATTCCGGCGCGCTCCGCCTGATGGCCGTCATCCTCGGCGCCGCCGTCGTCCTCGGACTGGGCGCGGCGATCTATGTGGTCCGCGATATCGCCCGCGGCATCGGCTCGATCCTGAGACCGATGAGCGAGCTCACCAAGGGGGAATTGTCCGCCGACATTCCGCACCAGGGCGCCAACACCGAGATCGGCCGCATCGCCAGCGCGCTGCAGATCTTCAAGGACGCGCTGATCGCCAAGCGCCGCGCCGACGAGGCCGCCGGCGCGGCCTCCGCCGTGACCATGGCGCGCGCCGAAACCATCAGCAACGCCACCCGCAACTTCGAGGCGATGATCGGCGAACTGGTCGGCTCGTTAGCCTCGGCCTCGACCGAGCTGGAAGCCTCGGCGACAACGCTGACCCGGACCTCCGACATCACCATGACACTATCGGGCTCGGCCGCTTCCGCCTCGCACACGGTATCGGAAAACATCCAGTCGGTCGCCGCCGCTACCGAGGAGATCACCTCCTCGGTCAACGAGATCGGCCGTCAGGTCCACGAATCCAACCGTATCGCCTCGACCGCCGTGCTGCAGGCCGAGAAGACCAACCAGAGCATCGTCAAATTGTCGGAGGCCACCGCACGCATCGACGACGTGGTCAAGCTGATCACCGCCGTCGCCGAGCAGACCAACCTGCTGGCGCTGAACGCCACCATCGAGGCGGCGCGCGCCGGCGATGCCGGCCGCGGCTTCGCCGTGGTCGCCGCCGAAGTGAAGGCACTGGCGTCGCAGACCGCCCGTGCCACCGACGAGATCAGCGCCCAGATCGCCGGCATGCAGGCGGCGAGCGCCGACACTATCGTCACCATCAAGGAGATCGGCGCCACCATCACGATGATCTCGGAAGTGTCGTCGGCGATTGCCGCGGCGGTAGAAGAGCAAGGCGTGGCGACGCAGGAGATCGCGCGCAACGTTCAGCAGTCGGCACAGCTCTCGACCCAGGTGGCCAATGAAGTCACCGAGGTCAACCGCGGCACCTCGGAAACCGGCTCCGCCTCCGGCCAGGTACTGTCGGCCGCGCAGTCCCTGTCGGTCGAGAGCAGCCGGCTGCAGAGCGAGGTCGCCAGTTTCCTGCACACCGTTCGCGCGGCTTAGGCCGCACGACTGCCAGCGCCATCTTGAGAGGCTGTCCGGCATTTTGCGGCCGGGAGAGCCTCCGGGATGGTTGTCTTATCGCTGCCGCCGCCTATCTTGAGGCGATGACAGTCCGTTTCCCGTTCGACAACAGCTACGCGACCTTGCCGGAGAATTTTTTCGCACGGGTTGCGCCGACGCCCGTGGCGGCGCCACGGCTGGTTCAACTGAACCTCCCGCTCGCCATCCAGCTCGGTCTCGATCCGGACTGGCTAGAAACGGCGGAAGGCGTCGAGGTGCTCGCCGGCAAGCGCGTCCCCGATGGCGCCGATCCGCTGGCCATGGCCTATGCCGGCCACCAGTTCGGCAGTTTCGTGCCACAGCTTGGCGATGGCCGCGCCATCCTGCTCGGCGAGGTCATCGATCGTGACGGCATCCGTCGCGACATCCAGCTCAAGGGCTCCGGCCCCACCCCGTTTTCGCGGCGGGGCGATGGCCGCGCGGCGCTAGGCCCGGTGCTGCGCGAATACATCGTCAGCGAGGCGATGTTCACGCTGGGCATCCCGACCACGCGATCGCTCGCCGCCGTGATCACCGGCGAAAGCGTAGCCCGCGAAACCATGCTGCCCGGCGGGGTCCTCACCCGGGTTGCTTCCAGCCACATCCGGGTCGGCACCTTTCAGTTCTTCGCCGCCCGCGAGGATATCGCGGGGCTGCGGGCGCTCGCCGATCATGTCATCGCGCGGCACTATCCTGAGGTTGCGGACACTCCGCAGCCGTACCGCGCCCTGCTCGCCGCGGTCGTGACCCGGCAGGCCGAGCTGGTGGCGCGCTGGCTGCTGGTCGGCTTCATCCACGGCGTCATGAACACCGACAACTGCTCGATCGCCGGCGAGACCATCGACTACGGCCCCTGCGCCTTCATGGACGACTACGACCCCCGCACGGTGTTCAGCTCGATCGACGCCATGGGCCGCTACGCCTACGCCAACCAGCCGCGCATCGCGCTATGGAATCTGACACGGTTTGCCGAAACCCTGCTGCCGCTGCTGGACAATGACCAGAAGGCGGCAATTGCCACGGCACAGGCCGTGCTCGGTGAATTTACCGAGACCTTCGACGCCGCCTATCAGGCCGGTCTGCGCCGGAAGCTCGGCCTGTTCACTGCGCGCGATGACGATCCGGCGCTGGCGCAGGATCTGCTCGCAGCCATGGCGAAGAATCAGGCCGACTTCACCCTGACCTTCCGGCGCCTCGGCGACGCGGCACGCAACCCCGCCCATGACTCGGACCTCCGGGCCCTGTTCACCGATCCCGCCGCCTTCGACGTCTGGGCCGCCAGTTGGCGCGCCCGCCTCGCCGAAGAGCCGCAGGATGCGGACACCCGGCACAAAGCCATGCAGATGGTCAATCCGGCCTTCATCCCGCGCAACCATCGCATCGAGGCCGTGATCCAGGCAGCGGTGAACAATGACGATTTCGCTCCATTTCATGAGCTTCTGACCGTGCTGGCCAGGCCTTTCGACGAGCAGCCGGAACTGGCGGCCTACGCAGAGCCACCGCTCCCCGGCGAGCGGGTATCGGAGACGTTCTGCGGCACCTGACCGGCGGAAACTCGTCGGGTGGCCACCGCCGCCGTCATCAAATTTGCCCCAACACCCTTGACTTAACAGCGTTTTCGGCCGAACGCCTTGGCAGAAGCGTTATGGACCGTTCATGGAACTGATCACCACCACCGCACAGCTCACCGCCGCCTGCGAACGGCTCGCCCAGCATCCCGTCATCACGGTCGATACGGAATTCCTGCGCGAAACCACCTATTATCCCCTGCTCTGCGTCGTGCAGATGGCCAGCGCCGACGACGCGCTGGTGATCGACACCCTCGCCGACGGCATCGACCTCAAGCCCTTCTTCGATCTGATGGCGAACGAGAAGGTGCTGAAGGTGTTTCATGCCGCCCGGCAGGACATCGAAATCGTCTGGCACCGCGCCGGCATCGTGCCGCATCCGATCTTCGACACCCAGGTCGCCGCCATGGTGCTGGGCTATGGCGATTCCATTGCCTATGACCAACTGGTCGAGCGCATCACCGGCCATCGCCCGGACAAGACCCACCGCTTTACCGACTGGTCGCGCCGACCGCTGACCGAGGAGCAGGTGCATTACGCCGTATCCGACGTCACCCATCTGCGCGATGTGTTTGCTGCCCTTGACGCCGACCTCAAGAAGCGCGGCCGCAGCGACTGGGTCAGCGAGGAGATGGAAGTCCTCACCTCGCCGAAGACCTACGACTTTCACCCCGAGCGTGCCTGGGAGCGGCTGAAGACCCGCGTGCGCAAGCCGAAAGAGCTTGCGGTCTTGATGGAGGTCGCCGCCTGGCGCGAGCAGGAGGCGCAGAGCCGCGACGTGCCCCGCTCGCGCGTGCTGAAGGACGACGCCGTCGGCGACATTGCCACCCACGCCCCCACCACGCTGGAAAAACTCGCCGGCCTGCGCTCGCTGCCAAAGGGCTTTGACCGCTCGAAGTGGGGCAGCGATATCGTCGCCGCCGTCCAGCGCGGCGTTGCGCGCGATCCGTCGACGCTGCCGAAGATCGAAAAGCCGCGCGGCAATACCAATGGCGCCGCCATCGTCGAGCTGCTGAAGGTGCTGCTGCGCATGACCTCCGAGCGTCACGCCGTGGCCAGCAAGGTGATCGCCACCGTGGACGATCTCGAGCAGATCGCCAACGACGATAACGCCGACGTCGGCGCGCTGCGCGGCTGGCGCCGCGAGATGTTCGGCGAAGCCGCCCTCGCCCTGAAGCAGGGACGCCTGGCGCTGGCGATCGAAAAAGGCCGGGTCGTCCGCGTCGATCGCAGCTAGCTACGGCAGCCACTCTTCGCTTCCAGGCAATGTTCCCGCCGTTGCAGAATCCTGCCTCAAATCGCGCCACTCGGTCGCGGTTGGGACCTCCTGTGCTCAAAAATCCCTTAACGGATTAAGGGTAGGATGCGGATAATCATAGAACTGTGGGACGACTGCCACGCGGCGGCCGGGATCGACCCTATCAACCGGATCAGAGGCGCAGATGATACGGAACTTCGGTCTGCGAACCCGTATCACCGCAGCATTGGCTTTCGCTTCAGCTGCCACTGCAATCTTTGTCGTCTTCGGCGCGATGTGGATCATAGGCGGGATCATCGATCGTGCCGACGAGCGCGAACTCCGCAGCCACTATGATGCGCTCCAGTCACGCATTGGCCAGGAATCGCGTCGCGCGGCGGCCATGAGCGCAGTTGTCGCAGCCATCCCCGCCGTCCAGGACGCAATGGCGCGCAACGATCGTGATGCCCTGATGCGGTTGTTTGGTCCGGGCTTTGCCATGCTGAAATCTGACTACGGAGTCGATCAGTTCCAGTTCCACACGCCGCCGGCGATCTCGTACCTCCGGGTTCATCAACCGGCAAAGTTTGGCGACGACCTTTCCAGTTTCCGAAAAACCGTGGTCACGACCAATACCGATCGCAAGACGGTCGTCGGTCTGGAAGGCGGCGTTGCCGGATTGGGCATTCGCGGTGTCGTGCCAATCGTCCAGGACGGAAAGCATCTTGGCTCCGTCGAATTCGGCCTCACCTTCGCGCAAGCGTTCTTCGATGAATTCAAGCGTAGCCGGAGCGTGGACATCGCTTTCCATCTCGCCGGGAAAGACGATTTCAAGACTTTTGGTGGAACGCTCAAGGGCAAGAGCTTCTTCTCGGCAATGGAATATCGCGGCGCTGGAGACGGCGCCTTTATTGTCCACCAGGGCAAACTTGACGCAACGCCGATCGCCGCACTGCTCGCCCCGATCAAGGATTTCTCCGGTTCGTCGATCGGCGCAGTCGAGATCGTGATGGACAACAGCGAATATGTGACGTCGCTCGAACGCGCGCGATTGCTTGCGATCGGCATGGCGTTACTCGGGCTGGCGATTGCCGCGGCCGCCGGATTGTTGATTGCGAATGGGATTTCACGGCCCATCCTTGGGATTACGCAGGCGATGCGCGCACTGGCAGCTGGCGATCTGACGGTCAAACTCCCTGCATCCAATCGAAGCGATGAGGTCGGCCAGATGGCCCAGGCTGTCGCGGTGTTCAAAGACAACGCGATCCGCGTCAGTGAGCTCCAGTCCCAGCAGGAAGAGGCTGAAGCCAGATCGGAACGGGAAAGGCGGCAAACTCTGGCCTCGCTCGCCGACAGCTTTGAAAACAGCGTCCGCGGCGTTGTCGAGAGCGTGTCACTCGCCGCAACCGAGATGCAGTCGACGGCGCAGGCAATGTCGTCAATCGTCGAACAATCGCGGCAGCAGACGCTCGCAGTGTCGACCGCATCCGAACATGCCACGAACAATGTCCAGACCGTCGCCGCTTCCGCCGAGGAGTTGTCCTCGTCGATCAACGAGATCGGTCGGCAACTGGCGCAATCCTCCATCGTCGTGAGCAAGGCGACCGAGGAAGGACAGCGTTCTAACGACCGGGTACAGAGCCTCGCGATTGCAGCCGAGAGGATCGGCGAAGTCCTGGCGCTGATCAATCACATCGCCCGTCAGACCAACTTGCTGGCGCTGAACGCCACCATCGAGTCGGCAAGAGCTGGCGAGGCTGGTAGGGGATTTGCGGTCGTCGCAAGTGAAGTCAAGTTGCTGGCGACCCAAACGGCTCAGGCGACCGAGGATATCCGCGCCCAAATCGCCTCCGTTCAGACCGAGACCGTCGGCGCGGTCGATGCCATCCGTGCGATATGCGAGACCATGGTACAAGTGGATGAAATCGCCTCCTCTATCGCGTCGGCCATCGAGGAACAGGGCTCGGCAACCCAGGAGATCGCCCGCAATGTACAGCAGGCTGCGTCCCGCACCGGCGATGTGTCGCGGAACATCGCCGGTGTGACGAACGGAATTGTGGCAACCGGCGATGCTGCCCAAGGCGTGCTCGGATCCGCCGCCAAGCTGGCCCATCAGGCCGAAACTCTTCGCAGCGAAGTTGACCGGTTTCTTGCCCACATCAGGGCCGCGTAATCCGAATCAGCGGTGACGTATCAGCGCCTGACGATCGAGCCCGATCGCCCGACCAGCCGCGCCAGTTGCTTGAAGCGGCTGCCAACGCGATCGGCGACGAGATCGACAATGCGATGCTCGAACACCAGCATCATCTTGCGATTCTTCGATGTGAAGTGAATCGCCGGCAGCACGCCCGGCCGCGCGGCCGAGATCAGATGCGCGACGCGGAACGCGGCACCGAGGATGCGCGCGCGCTCGATCTGTGCCGGGGTCACCAGAGCCCGCACCTGCAAAGGCGGTTCGTTCTGCTCGCTGAGGCCGGCATAGCGATAGAATACCGAGAGCGCCAGGAATGCCCGGCCCTGATGGTCGATCGAGCCGAAATTGCCGTTGGTAATCAGGCTTAACGCCTGCTCGCCGCGATGGTCCGGATGCGCCCGCCAACCGGTGTCCGACAGCAAGCACGCGACATGGCGCAACCGCTTGTCTTCCGGCGTTTCCTTGAGACGGGCGACTCTGACGAAGCGATCAGTCCAGCTTTTCAATTCCTCGGCGTGGCGCGCCGACCGTGACAGCAGCACGTTCATTGCCTGCGCGGCGCAGACCAGCCCGTCCTGCACACGTTGGACGGGAGGCAGCATTTCGTAGAGCAGGCCCTCGCGCACGCCATAGGTGGAAAACACGATGGTCTTTGGCTGCGCCGTCAGAATGAGGTGTTCGAGCACCAGCGCCGCGTAGACCAGCAGCGGCTGCCGGGCTTCGGCAATGGATTCGAGATTGGCGAGCATGTTGGCGGTTGCCAGCCGGCGCACGCGCCGCACGAAACTGAGCGCCTCCGCTGCCGGTATGGAATAGCCGTGCATCACCTTGAGCGAGTATCCGCTCTGGATGATGTGCAATCGCGCCAGCGCGCGCCAGGTGCCGCCGACCGCATAGAAATTGCGCCCATGAGCGGCTGTCAACTGCGTGACGCCAGTCAGCGCAGACTTGACGATCTTCTCGGCACGTTTCGGCGACTTCTGCGAAGCGTCCTGCAGCGCCAGACTGCCCAGCGGCAGCGTGATGCCGGTTCGCACCGCATTGCCCTTCACGTCGATCAATTCGAGCGATCCGCCACCGAGATCGCCGACGATGCCATCCGGCCTGTTGATTCCCGAGATCACACCCAGCGCCGACAGCTTCGCCTCGCGCGGACCGGATATGATCTGGATCTCGCAGCCGCAGATCTTCTCCGCCGCGACGATGAAGTCGGGCCCGTTCTTGGCATCGCGCGCCGCGGCGGTCGCGATGGCATAGACCCGGCCAACCTTCATGACTTTGCAGAGTGCGCGAAACCGGCGCAGCGCCGTCAATGCCTTGCCGACCGCATCGGCGGCCAGCAGACCTGTGGTCTGCACCTCACGGCCGAGGCCGCACAGGGCCTTTTCGTTGAACAGCGTAACCAGGCTGCGGGTCAGCGATTCGTAGACGACCAGTCGCACCGAATTGGAGCCGATGTCGATTACCGCGACGCTGGCTTCGCGTTTGCGTGCGCGGATTGTCACCGAGCGGATTCCTTACGACGACTGCTGACGCTCGGATTTGCGCGTGAGACGGCGCGGTGAGGATTCCTTGAGCGATTTGCCACGGCCAGACAGACTTGGATGCGTCATGAAGTAATTATGCACGTTGAAGGGTTCCTCCCCCTTCGCGGCCTTCATACGCGTTGACGACCCGTCCGGCAACAACTGCCAGCTCTGCTCATTGTCCTTCAGGTTCGCCACCATGATCTGCTCGAGAACCTGTTGATGAACGGTAGGATTTTGCAGCGGGCACAGGATCTCGACGCGGCGATCGAGGTTGCGCGGCATCATGTCGGCCGACGAGATGTACACCGCAGCCTTGGCGCTCGGCAGGCCGTGGCCCATGCCGAAGCAATAGACGCGGCCGTGTTCGAGGAACCGGCCGATGATCGACTTGACCCGGATGTTCTCCGACAGGCCGGGCACCCCCGGCCGCAGGCAGCAGATGCCACGCACAATCAGCTCAACCGCGACCCCGGCATTGGAGGCGTCATACAGTGCGTCAATGATGTCGGGATCGACCAGCGAATTCATCTTGAGCCAGATCGCGCCGGGCTTGCCGGCGCGGGCGAAAGCCGCCTCGCCGCGGATGTGTTCGATCATCCGCTTGCGCAGCGTCAGCGGCGACACCGCCATCTTCTCGATGTCGCTGGGCTCCGCATAGCCGGTGATGTAGTTGAACACCCGCGCCGCGTCGCGGCCGATGGTCGGATCCGACGTGAAGTAGGACAGGTCGGTATAGATGCGCGCCGTGACCGGGTGGTAGTTGCCGGTGCCGGTGTGGACATAGGTGGCCAGCGTGCCGCCCTCGCGGCGGACCACCAGTGACAGCTTGGCGTGGGTCTTCAACTCGAGGAAGCCATAGACCACCTGGACGCCGGCGCGTTCGAGATCGCGCGCCCAGCGGATATTGGCCTCCTCATCGAAGCGCGCCCGCAGTTCGACCAGCGCGGTGACCGACTTGCCCGCCTCCGCGGCTTCCACCAGCGTCCGCACGATCGGCGAGTTGTTCGACGTGCGGTAGAGTGTCTGCTTGATCGCCACCACGTCGGGATCGCGCGCTGCCTGTTGCAGGAACTGGACGACCACGTCGAACGACTCATAGGGGTGATGGACCACCAGGTCCTTCTGCCGGATGGCGGCAAAGATGTCGCCGCCGTGGTCGCGGACCCGCTCCGGATGGCGCGGCACATAGGGCACGAATTCGAGGTCGGGCCTGTCGAGGCGCGTCAGTTGCGACAACTCGTTCATCGCCAGCACGCCGTCGACCAGCAGGATCTCGTCATCGCTGGTGGCGAGCGCGCGCTGGACGAAGGCGCGCAGTTCGGCGGGCATGGTGGCTTCGATTTCCAGCCGGATCACCGATCCCCGGCGGCGGCGCTTCAGCGCGGTCTCGAACAGCCGCACCAGATCCTCGGCCTCTTCTTCCACTTCCAGTTCGCTGTCGCGGATAATGCGGAAGGCACCCTGTCCTTTGACCACATAGCCGGGGAAAAGCCGGCCGATGAACAGGCCGGTGGCCTGCTCCAGGGTGATCAGGCGGGCCGCACTGTCCTTCCCGGCGCTGGGCAGCCGGATGAAGCGGTCGATCTTGCCGGGCATGCGGATCAGCGCGTTCATCGGCTTGCCATCGGCGACGCGCGCCAGATGCAGCGCGATGGTGAAGCCGAGGCTGGGGATGAACGGGAACGGATGAGCCGGGTCGATCGCCAGCGGCGTCAGCAGCGGAAATATATTGTGGAGAAAATGGTCCTCGATCCAGCTGCGCTCCGCCTTGGTGGCGTCCTTGCCGTCGAGCAGCACGATGCCGACATCGGCCAGCATGCTGCGCTGGTCGCGCCAGATCGCCTGCTGGTCGGCGGCCAGCTTCGACACGGCCTCGTTGATCAGGACCAACTGCTCCGCGGGCGTCAGGCCGTCGGGGCTGCGCTCGGTGATGCCTTCGCGGACCTGCGCCTTGAGGCCGGCAACGCGGACCATGAAGAACTCGTCGAGATTGTTCGCGGAGATCGACAGGAAGCGTACCCGCTCCAGGGCGGGATGGCCCGGATTGACGGATTCCTCGAGCACGCGGCGGTTGAAATGCAGCCAGGACAGTTCGCGATTGATGAAGCGCTCAGGCCCTGACGCAATTGCCGCAGCGGATTGGACCTCACCTTTTTTTTCTTCAATAACAATATCTTGCGTGGAATCCATAACGTTTCGATCCATCCCGGTTCAGACAGTCTTGGCGCGCTGACAATCGGCCCGAACCATGTGCGAACCACATGACACTTCAATGACATTGATGAACTTGCCAGCGACGCCGTCAAGCGCGGCATCGCGCTCCTGGAGGCTAAGTCAGGCGTCGCGCAGCAGTTCCGCGGCCAATGCGCGCGTCACAGGACGCCCCCGCCGCAACGCCTCGGTATCGAGCAATTCGACCGCCTGGCGGGCTGCGGCAAAAGAGCGCTCGATCCGGCTAGCGACGAAACTGACGACGGTTTCGTCCACGGTCAGCTGCCGGTCGGCGCAGAACTTGACGATCAGGGCGCGCAGCAGCTGATCGTCCGGGGGCATCAGATTGACGACCGGCACAGCACGCAGCCGCGAGCGCAGGTCCCGCAGTTCGATCGGCAAGGCGGCCGGGGCAACCCGCGCCGTGATCAGCACGTAGGCTTCGTCTTCGCGCGCGAGATTAAGGAGATGAAACAGCGCACGATCATCGAGGGTGGCGGGATCAAGATCCTCAACCACCAGGGCGCCGGTTGCCAGAGCTCCAGGTACAGCCGCCGCGGTCAGGGCATGCGCCATGGTGGAGCGCGCGCCGGCTTCGTCCGCCCAGATCGCCGCGAGATGGCTCTTGCCGGAGCCTTCAGGGCCGACCAGCAGCATCACGCGGTTGGGCCAATCCGGCCAGCTATCGATCAGGCCGAGCGCCGCCGCATTGGCGGGACCCTCAAGAAAATTGTCACGGGACAGGCTTTCCGCATGGGGCAGCGCAAACGCCAGCTGACGGGGTTGAACGCGGCCTGTCACGCAGTCACTCCATGCCGGAACGACCGGCCTTGATTAAAGCGATCGATCAGCGGATCGGTTCGATCGTGCTCATGTGCCGTATCCATTCGACCAGATAGAGCGACACCGAAAGCAAGGTCAAGATCGTCACAAAACCCATTAAAATCAAATCGTAAGGCGAGGAGTTGAAACCAAATCCGAGCGCTGCGAGCACCAAAGCGGCGAATGCCACCTGCGCGACCGTATTGAGCTTCGACACCATCAGCGGCTTCATCGGGATCGGCTTGCCGAACAACCATGACACAATCACGGCGCCGACGATCATGATATCGCGCGACACCACCAGAATCACGATCCAGCGCGGCACCGCACCCCAGATTCCGAGCGCAACATAGATCGACACCAGCAGCGCCTTGTCGGCGAGCGGGTCGAGCAACGCGCCCAGATCGCTGGCCATATTGAAGCGCTTGGCGAGGAAACCGTCCACGGCATCGCTGACCCCGGCGATGACGAAGGTGGCGAAGGCGATTTCCATCTGATTGGAGGCGATCGCCCAGACGATGACCGGCACCAGCAGGATGCGGCCGAGTGTAATGATGTTAGGTATACTCACGCGGGCTTCCCGGCTCCGGTCTGACCTGCAATCCGGGCGCTGACGACCCCGACCGGCTATCGCTGTACATAGTCCATGCCGGGCCCGCTTGCGAGCCATTGCACGCGACCGGAATCCGACGTAACCAGCCGAAAATACACCGTTTTGCTTAATGCCAGGAAACCGGCCATGACCGACCCGAAAAAAGGCCTCACCTATGCGGATGCAGGCGTCGATATCGACGCCGGCAACCGGCTGGTCGACCTCATCAAGCCGATGGTCCGTGCCACCGCGCGCGCCGGAGCCGATTCCGAAATCGGCGGCTTTGGCGGGTTGTTCGACCTCAAGGCTGCTGGCTTCAAGGATCCGGTGCTGGTGGCGGCGACCGATGGCGTCGGCACCAAGGTCAAGATCGCCATCGAGGCCGGCGTCCATGACGGCATCGGCATCGACCTGGTGGCCATGTCGGTCAACGACCTCGTGGTGCAGGGCGCCGAGCCGCTGTTCTTTCTCGACTACTTCGCCTGCGGCAAGCTCGATCCGGAGGCCGTCGCGGCGATCATCGCCGGTGTCGCCGAAGGCTGCCGGGAATCCGGCTGTGCGCTGATCGGCGGTGAGACCGCCGAGATGCCCGGCCTCTACAAGGACGGCGACTACGACCTCGCCGGCTTCGCCGTGGGCGCCGCCGAGCGCGGCACGCTGCTGCCGACCAGGGACATCGCCGCCGGCGACGCCGTGATTGGCCTCGCCTCCTCCGGCGTCCACTCCAACGGCTTCTCGCTGGTGCGCAAGATCGTGGAGAATTCCGGTCTCGCCTATTCCGCGCAGGCGCCGTTTCTGCCGATCATGACGCTGGGCGGCGCCCTGCTGACCCCGACCCGGCTTTACGTGAAGTCCTGCCTGCGCGCGATTCGCGAGACCGGTGCCGTGAAGGGCCTCGCGCACATCACCGGCGGTGGCTTCACCGACAACATCCCCCGCGTCCTGCCCAAGCATCTCGGCGTCCGTATCGACCTTGCCGCTCTGACCGTGCTGCCGGTGTTCAAGTGGCTGGCCGAGCAAGGCGGCATCGCCGAACTGGAACTGCTGCGCACCTTCAACTGTGGCATCGGCATGATCGCCATCGTCAAGTCCGACGCCGTGCAGGAGGTGATGGACATCCTGCGCGAGGGCGGCGAGATCGTGACGCAGCTCGGCGAGGTCATTGCCACCGACGGCGAGGAGCGCGTGATCTATGACGGGCACCTCGACCTGACCCTGTGAGGCCGTGATGCGCCGCCGCGTCGCCATCCTGATTTCCGGGCGCGGGTCGAACATGACCGCGCTGATCGACGCCACAAAGGCCCACGGCTTTCCCGCCGAGATCGTCGTCGTGATCTCCAACAAGGCGGATGCGCCAGGCCTGGCCAGCGCCAACGCGAGTGGCGTCGCTACGCTGGTTATCGAGAGCAGGCCGTTCGGCAAGGACCGCGCAGGCTTTGAAGCCGCCCTGCAAGCGGCCCTTGATGAGCACAAGATCGAGATGATCTGCCTCGGTGGCTTCATGCGGCTTTTCACCGCCGACTTTGTGCAACGCTGGTACGGTCGCATGCTGAACATTCATCCGTCGCTGCTGCCGTCGTTCCCCGGCCTCGACCCGCACGGCCAGGCGCTGCGCGCCGGCGTGAAGATTTCGGGAGCGACCGTGCATTTCGTGATTCCGGAAACCGACGCCGGCCCGATCGTGATGCAGGGGGCCGTCGCCGTCGCCGATGACGACACCGCGGAAACCCTGGCGGCGCGGGTGCTGGCGATCGAGCACCGGATCTATCCAGAGGCGCTGCGGTTGCTCGCAGAGGGCGATGCCCGGCTCGACGGCGATCTGTGCAGGACCGGCGCGAAAGTCAGCCTTGGGGACACGATGATATCGCCGGCGATCGTGTAGGAAACACATGATTCACAGGCGACAATTGCCAAGCGATGCCGGCAATTGCATAGTTGATGACGACGAATTGCCCGCTGGCACTTAAGGGAATGAACAATGGCTGACGCCGATCTGGATGTCGTAATCCGGAACATTGCGAAGCAACAGAACAAGAGCCTGATGGCAGCCGTCAAAAGCCGGCGCGATCGCTTCACGGCGCTCGCCGCCAAGGCGAAGGACAAGGACGCCAGGGAGCGCTTCAAGCAGATCGCCAAGACGACGATGGAGCATGGCGCTGCCGCCGCCAAGCGATTGCTGATGTCCGCCGACAACGCCGCCGACAGCTACGCGCGTTCAGTGCGATTGGCAGCCGAAGCCGCGCCGACCAGGAAGGCACCAGCCGCCAAAGCGGCCGCGCCACTCAAGAAGCCCGCGCCGGCCAGGAAGGCGACCAAGAAGTCCAAAGGCTGATCGCGCGATCCAGGGCCTCGACGCAGTGTGCGGATGTCGTGGGCTGTCCCGGACATAAAAACCCCGGCTTGCGCCGGGGATTGCATCACATTCGATTGCCTTGCGGTGGTCTGCGCGGATCGTGACGAAGTTACGAGACCTTCAGATTTTCAGCGGATGACTTGCCGCGGTTTTCGACAAGGTCGTATTCCACAACCTGATTTTCGTTGAGAGTGCTGAGTCCAGCGCGTTCCACGGCAGAGATATGGACGAACACGTCCTTGTCCCCGGCATTCGGCTTGATGAACCCATAACCCTTGGTCGGGTTGAACCACTTGACGGTGCCCTTCTGCATCGCCGGTCTCCTGGTTGAGCTACAAAAAAGACGCGGCCACGCTCAACGCGTGCCACGCCACAAGCGGCTTTCGGTAGTCTGCTGAATGTCCTTCACGAAACGCACAGTCGAACGGCCTAAATCCGATTGTGCGGGAATTCCAACATGAAATTTGCGCGTTAGCAAGTGGCGACGCTGCTCGCGACAGCTTCGCCACATTGCGATAGCCACCCTCGGCTCTTGGCAGATCCATTGCCCCGATCCGGCTCTCGCGCTTGCATCAGACTCCAAGAGGCGGCGGATCTCGCTGCGCGAAAAGCCATATCGCCCTGAATAATTTCACCATTTTCGGAAGGTGGCTGTGGCAATCGCACCACAATTGATTCCAATCACGGTCCTCAAGGTTTGCGTGCTGCCGCTTTCCCGCAGCAATCGAGTATCGTCGCGATCACCCGGTCGACCATCCGGTGTTGGCGTTGGATCCTGGAAACTCAATCATGCGCGGCGCGGTACGGGGCTCGCACACTGACGGCTCAGGTGACAAGTCTGCCCGTGCGCTCGCGCTCGGTTTCATCATCGGGATAGTGCTGGCCCCCTCCTCCGCGCTGGCTCAGCGCACCGGTCCGCCCCCGCCCGTCGTGACGCCGCCGGTCACCGTGCCCGATCTGCCCCCGCCGATCACGGCGCCCGTTCCATCGTCAACCAATATCGACGCCAGGCTGTCGGCCGGCATCGCTCTGACCGATATCGGCAGCAATTTTCTGCGACGACTCGGCAACCAGGCGACCTGGGGCTTCGACAAGGCGCTACGGACCAACGCTGGCGGCGGTGGCGGCTCGGAAGCCACCGAAACGCCCGGATTCCGCACGTGGGGCGAAGCCTACGGAGTCTCCGCCCACACCGGCGCAGTCGGCGATTTCGTCGGCGACAAGCGCAACACCGCCGGCGGTGTAGTCGGCTTCGGAGCGCGACTGATGCCTGGCGTGAACGTCGGCCTGTCGGTCGATCAGAGCCGCACCTCGATCGAGGTTCCACAGGCCCTGCAATCCGCCACCCTCGATCTCACCCAGGTCGGCTTCAACGCGGCGATCGACAAGGGCGCATGGACCTGGGCGATTGCGATGGTGCACGGATCCGGCAGGATCGATAGCCGGCGCGACACCGGATTCGGCTTCGCCGCCGCAGGCTACAATGCCCGCATCGACGGCGTGCTCACCGAGCTCAGCTACTTCTGGAGCCTCGGTCAGGGGCGCGTCGTGCCAAAGGTCGCGTTTGAATACGTCCATTCCTCGACGGACACGCTGCAGGAATTTGGCGGCCTCGACCCGGTTGCCGCCACCGGCGCGACCGCCGAGCGCTCACGCGTGCTGGTCGGCGCGGAAATCGGGCACTACTGGATCGCCGAGCAGAGGATTTTGGATCTCTCTGCCTATGGCAAGTTCGTCGACAACGTCTCGCAACGCTTTAGCCCGGTTACCGTCAGCCTCGGTGCCGAGACCATCACCATCCAGGGAATCGGCGAAAGCCGCTACGGCGCCGATGCCGGCGCGTCGGCGTCGCTGAGCCTGACCAATACGGCGCGAATCTACGTCAATTACGACGGCAAGTTTCGTGCAGCCGCCCAGTCCCACCAGGGGACGTTCGGTGTGGAATTCAAATGGTGAGGGGAGCGGCCTAGGCGGCCTGCTCCGCATGGGTCGTGCGGCTGCGGCGCCAGATCGATCCGACCGCCAGCACCACGGCCACGCCCAGCAAGCCACAGGCCACTTCGCCGCCATGGCCGTTGCCGGCGAACCGCATGGCCAGACCGAGCTTGGCGAGAATCCCATCGAGACCAGCCCCGAAAGGTCCATCGAACATCCGGTGCAGCAGCGGGGCGACGGCGGGATCGGTGGCGATGACCTCGCCCGCGATCCAGCCCAGCAGTGCGGCGCCGGCCCAGACCAGCAGCGGCAGGCGGGTCAGCAGCGCCATGATCAGCGCCGCGCCGGCCACGATCAGGGGAACGCTGATGGCGAGGCCGAGGATCAGCAAGGGAACGCTGCCATTGGCTGCCGCAGCCACCGCGATGACATTGTCGAGGCTCATGACGATGTCCGCGACGACGACGATCTGCACGGCCGCCCACAGATGCGAGGCGGCGTGGACGCCGTCCTCCTCCTCTTCCTCGGGAACGAGGAGCTTGGCGGCGATCACGATAAGGGCCAGGCCGCCCACCAGCTTGAGATAGGGCAGCTCCATCAGCGTCGCGACAATGCCGGTGAAGATGATGCGCAGGATCACCGCGGCGGCGGCGCCGAGGATCATGCCCCACATGCGCTGCTTCGGCGCAAGGCTGCGGCACGCCATGGCGATCACGAGGGCGTTGTCGCCCGACAACAGGATATTGATCCAGATGATCTTGCCGACGGCGAGCCAGAACGCCGGCTGCTGCATCTCGGCTTCGAACTGAACGATCACCGACTTGATGGTTGCCGGGTCGATGATATGCAGCAACCAATCCACGGTGAACTCCCCAATGTTGCTTGAAGTAGGTGCCCGGTCCGCCGGCAGAGCCGCGGACCGGGCGTCGACGTCGATTAGCCGACGATTTCGTTGCCCGAGAAGAACTGCGCGATCTCGATGGCGGCGGTCTCGGGAGCATCCGAACCATGCACCGAGTTCTCGCCGATCGACTTGGCGTGCGCCTTGCGGATGGTGCCCTCGGCAGCCTTCGACGGGTCGGTCGCGCCCATCACGTCGCGATACTTGAGGACGGCGTTTTCGCCTTCCAGAACCTGCACGACCACCGGGCCGGAGATCATGAAGTCAACCAGCTCGCCGAAGAACGGGCGGGCGCTGTGCACGGCATAGAACGTCTCGGCCTGCTTGCGGGTCATCAGAATGCGCTTCTGGGCGACGATGCGCAGACCAGCCTTTTCGATGATGGCGTTGATCGCGCCGGTCAGGTTGCGCTCGGTCGCGTCGGGCTTCAGAATCGAAAAGGTACGCTCGATAGCCATGATTTATCCTTGAAAACAGTCGCTGGAAGATTGCGGCGCTTATATCGGCGCGAATGCCGCACGGCAAGCGATCAGGCCAAATGCCGCAGGGTACCGTCGCGGACGGTCACAGCCACCGGCATTGCCGCGATTTCATCAAGATGAACCCTTCCTGAGATCGGCATCCTGCAGCCGTTCAGGTTTGCTCCCATAGGCTTGGGTTGTTGCCCGGCCGGTTCCGACACCGGCCACACTGTCAATCAGGCGCCAAGGCGCCGAATCTGAGGAGGTCACCATGTTTCGCAAACTCGCACTCGCTGTGATCGCGGCGGCTTCGCTTGGCGCAGCCGCGCTGGCCCCCACCTCCGCATCCGCCTGGGGCGGCCATGGCGGGTGGCATGGCGGCGGGTGGCACCACGGGGGCTGGCATCGCGGCTGGGGCGGCCCCCGCTTCGTCGGCGGGCCTGCATATTTCGGCGGAGGCGGCTGTTATGTGCGACGGCTGGTTCCCACGCCGTGGGGGCCGCGTTGGCGGGTGATCAATCGCTGCTACTGACGCGCACCTCTGATCTTGGAAAACCCGGCCGCCGCGGCCGGGTTTTGCATGCCGGCCGGCGGCAGATTCATCGAGTTTTCACCAAAAGCCGGCGAATTCGATAAAAGCTGAAACAATTCTGCCGCGCGCGACTTGGTCATATGTCAGGAAATGACAGAGCGCGATCGGAAATTGCCATGACAGCCCGAGTGAACCAGAGCCCAGAGCACAGCATCGACCGCACCACCAGTACGTCGATCTGCAATGCGATCGGGGAACGGCTGCGCCAGAATTTGGTTCCGACCGCCGAGGGTTTGCCATCGCACCTGCAGTCCCTCCTTGATCAGATGCGACGCCAGGACCGCGACAACGCCATGGAGCGCGCCCGCACCTAGCCGGCTGCGGGGCGATGGTCGGGAACGGCCATTTCGGGTAAAAATCGGGGTTGCGTTTGTGCGCTGCAGCGGTGACAACCCCGCATGCTTTCAATTACAGACATTTCGATCCGGATCGCCGGACGCCTGCTCATTGACGAGGGTTCCGCGCAGATCACGCCGGGCTCCCGGGTCGGATTCGTGGGCCGCAACGGCGTCGGCAAATCCACCCTGTTCCATGCCATCCGTGGCGAGCTACCCCTTGAGACCGGCAGCATCACTATCCCGCCGCGGTGGCGCATCGGCAGCCTCGCCCAGGAAGCCCCGGACGGGCCGCCGAGCCTGATCTCGGTGGTGCTCAAGGCCGACCTCGAGCGCGCCGCCCTGCTCGAGGAAGCCGAGACTGCCACCGATCCGCACCGGATCGCCGAAATCCAGACCCGTCTGGTCGATATCGACGCCCATTCGGCCCCGTCGCGCGCCGCGGCCATCCTCTCCGGCCTCGGCTTCTCGACCGCCGACCAGGAGCGCTCCTGCTCGGAATTTTCCGGCGGCTGGCGCATGCGCGTGGCCCTGGCCGCGACGTTGTTCTCGGCGCCCGACCTGCTGCTGCTCGACGAGCCCACCAACTATCTCGATCTCGAAGGCACGCTGTGGCTCGAGGACCATCTCGCGAACTATCCGCGCACCGTCATCGTCATCAGCCATGATCGCGACCTGCTCGATACTTCGGTCGACCAGATCCTGCATCTCGACCGCGGCAAGCTGGTGCATTATCGCGGCACCTACTCGGCCTATGAGGAATTCCGCGCCAACAAGGAAATGCTCGACGCCAAGAACGTCAAGCGCCAGGAGGCCGAGCGCGCGCGCCTGCAGTCATTTGTCGATCGCTTCAAGGCGACCGCCTCGAAGGCTCGGCAGGCACAGTCCCGCGTCAAGATGCTGGAGCGGATGAAGCCGATCAACGCGCTCGTCAACCAGGACGTCCGCGAGATCGTGTTTCCCGCGCCGGAAAAGATCCTGTCGCCGCCGATCCTCGCCGTCGACAACGTCTCGGTCGGCTACGATCCCGCGCATCCCGTGCTCAACAAGGTCACGCTGCGCATCGACACCGCCGACCGCATCGCGCTGCTGGGCTCCAACGGCAACGGCAAGTCGACATTGGTGAAGCTGCTGGCCAACAAGCTGGCGCCGTTTTCGGGCTCGATCACCCGCGCGGAAAAACTGTCGATTGCCTATTTCGCCCAGCATCAGCTCGATGAGCTGGTGATGGACGCCTCGCCCTACGACCACGTCCGCAAGCTGATGCCGGACGCCCATGAGAGCAAGGTGCGAGCCCGCGTCGGCTCCATCGGCTTCTCCGGCAAGGCAGGCGACACCACGGTGAAAAGCCTGTCGGGCGGCGAGAAGGCGCGGCTTCTGCTCGGTCTCGCCACCTTCTTCGGCCCCAACATGATCATCCTGGATGAGCCCACCAACCATCTCGATATCGACAGCCGCGCGGCCCTGGCCGAGGCGATCAACGAATATCCCGGCGCCGTCATCATGGTGTCCCATGACCGCTACCTGATCGAGGCCTGCGCCGACCAGTTGTGGATCGTGGCCGACAAGACGGTGACCAATTTCGACGGCGACCTCAACGACTACCGCCGCATCGTGATGCAGCAGCGCGGCATGCGCGCCAGCTCGCGCGACCGCGCCGCCACCGGCAATAACGGCCAGAACAACAGCCGCGACAAGGACAAGCCTGCGAAGCCGAAAGAGAAGAAAGTCCCGCTGAAGCAGCGCGTCGCCGACGCCGAGGCCGAGATGACGCGCATCAACGGCATCATCGCCAAGATCGATACTGCGCTGGCAACGCCGGGCCTGTTCAAGAAAGATCCCAAGCAGGCCGCGCAGCTCAGCAAGGCCCGCGCCGGCGCCGAGAGCGCGCTTGCCCGCGCCGAAGAGCAATGGCTGGCAGCCAGCACGCAGTACGATCAGGCCAACGGGTAGATCTCAGCTGCCGTATCCCGGACGCGCGGAAGCGTGCATGAAGATGTACTGCGCTTTTCCGGAAGTTCGCCTTGCGCTCATTCGAATTGATCCTAGACCGTCAGTTCCATTGCCACTTCTTCATCGGTTATCAGCACATGGCAAAGCCTGGCGCGAATGGCGGCGCGAATGATCGCCGTTTTTTGCCGGCCGCCTGCGGCCAGAACGATCTCCGATAACTGCAACAGGTCGTTGAGCGCAGGATTGACGACGCGCGACGTCAAAGAATGCTCGACGGGTCGGCCTGCCTCGTCGAGATAGTGACCGCAGATGTCACCTACCGCTCCGGCATCACGCAGCGACTGCCAGGTCTCGCGACTGATGACGCCGTATTCGAGCGACTTCGATTGTTCCGACAGATCGATGGCGCTGAGCAAAGCCAGGTCGAGTGTCGGCACCATCGCCAGCACGCCGCAGATCGGCTCGCTCCGAACCAGCGCGTCCCGTAATTCGGGGGTCTCAGCGAACATCGGCGCAGTGATGTAATAGCACTTGGCATCCAGCGCGCGGGCCATCATCGCCGCGTTGTCATACGGATTGACCAGCGTGCTTTCGGCCAGGCCGCCGCACAGCAGAACCACCCGGTTGCCCATGCCGGCGCGCCGCTTCAGGTTCTGGACAGCCGCATTGATGGTGCCTCCCCAACTGATGCCGATGGCCGCTGACGGTCGCAGATTGTCGGATACATACTGTCCGGCCGCAGCGCCAACCATCGATCTGACATCGGTGCCGACGATTGGCGAGGGCACAACGACCGCGCGACGCAGCCCGTATTTTGCGACGAGCTTGGTTTCGAGGTCGTAGCACGGTCCGGTCGGGCCTGCGATGCTGATCTGGACCATCCCGCTTTCCCGGGCGTCGCCCAGAATGCGGTTGACCCGCTTGCGCGTGATTTTCAGCCGCCCCGCGATTGCATCCTGGGTCTGGCCTTCCTTGAAATAGTACCAGCAGATCCGCGCCATCATCGCGGCGTCGGCGGGCTCCTCGATCTGTTCGTGAACTGCGGATAGCTCGTTTTTCATCCGAATCAACAGTCCGTTCCTATCCGTGATCGCCCGTTGAGTGACAGCTTCGCATGTCACTACCAACACAAGCCTTGCAATGAAATCCCAAATGTACCCGATGCGTCACATATGTGTTGCATGGTCTGTTTATGTCTCTCGTCGAACACACGCTATCGGCTCGACGGCTCTGAAAAGGTCTCCGACGACATGACATCTCCGTACGACATTTTTGCCTTCGCCTTAAGCGGCGAGGAGTCCTGATCATGCGCCGCGCCGTGATCGTTACTCTGGACGGGCTTCGCCCTGACATGATCTCGCCCGAGACCACGCCAAATCTCGTCGCTTTCGCTGACCAGGCCGAGCGGTTTGCCGACTACCGCACCGTGTTTCCGTCCTGCACGCGCGTGGTGTCCGCCAGCTTGGCGACCGGTTGCTATCCCGCCCGGCACGGCCTGCACGGCAACTCGGTCGCGCTGATGGAAGATGGCCAACTGGTGCTGCGCGATGCCGGCCATCCCGATTTCCTGCAGCACAAGCGTCGCGTAACCGGCCAGTCGCTCGCAACACCGACAATGGCGGAGCGGCTGAAGGACGATGGCGGCGCCATCATCTTCAGCAACGTTTCGCCGGGCGCCGCCTACGCGCACGATCCCGACGGCCATGGCCTTGTCTATCACCGGGCCGGTTCATTCGGCCCCGGCCGCGTGCCGGTCCCAGCGGAAGATGCGTTGCAGGTGACGCTTGACGTGGCGGGCGATCGCCGGATGACGGAGCGATTTGTGGCGGAGGTTCTGGACACGCGCAGGCCGGCGCTCGGCGTGCTCTGGCTGGGTGAGCCCGACCATATCCAGCATGAGGCGCCGTTGGGATCGCCCGAACATCTCGCGGTGCTGGCGCAGGCGGACGTTCACGCCGGACTGGTGATAGATGCGGTCGCCAAGCTTCGCACATCAGGCGACGATATCCTGCTGCTGATCGGCTCGGACCATGGTCATCAGACCGTGACAGGGGTCGTCGACATCGACGCTGAACTGATCGACGCCGGCCTCAAGGCCGATGCCAACTCCGGCGATATGATGGCGGTGTCCAACGGCACCGCGGCGTTGATCTACGTGCATCCGGATCACGCGGCGGCAATGCCTCGCATCCAAGAATTCCTGACATCGCGCGAATGGGCCGGGCAAGTGATCGGACCGCAGGATCTCGGCCGCGTGGGACAGGCGCCGGTGGCGAGCCTTGCCTTCGCCGTCTCGATGCGCGCAGACGATGCGCCCAACGCGTTTGGAATCCCGGGTTCGAGTCTGGTCGCCAAGCCTGCGATGGGCAAGCCGGACCGGCTTGGCTGCGGCCAGCACGGCGGCCTCGCCGCCTGCGAACAGAGGCCATTCCTGCTCGCTTCCGGCGCCGGTTTTACGCCGGGTGCGACGCGTCCGGGCCAGGCCCGCATCATCGACATCGCGCCCACCGTGCTCGCTCATCTCGGCATCGCTGCGGACGGCATGGACGGCCAAGCCCTGCAGCACGATGCACATTCTCACACCCCGGGAGCGGTGTAATGGGCGACATCACTCTCACCGACATAGCCAAACGCCATGGCGACACGCCAGTGCTGCGCGGGCTTTCGCTCGATATCCACGATGGTGAATTCCTCACCCTTGTCGGCCCCTCGGGGTGCGGTAAATCCACGTTGTTGCGCATCATCGCCGGCCTCGACAGCCAGGATAGCGGCCACGTCGCCATCGCCGGCCGCGGCGTGGATGGCCTGCGCCCCAAAGATCGCGATGTCGCGATGGTGTTCCAGGCCTACGCGCTCTATCCGCACATGTCGGTGTACGACAATATCGCTCTGCCCTTGCGCGTCCGCCAACTGTCGGGACTGCAGCGCACGCCCCTGCTGGGCCGGCTGATCCCCGGTCGCGGCGCCATCGAAGCCGTCATTCGCCGCGAGGTCGAGCACACCGCCGCCGTCCTCGATATCGCCCATCTGCTCGGCCGCAAACCCGGCCAGCTCTCCGGCGGTCAGCGTCAGCGCGTGGCGCTCGGCCGCTCGATGGTGCGCCACCCCGCTGTATTCCTGATGGACGAACCGCTCTCCAATCTGGATGCCAAGCTGCGGGTGCAGATGCGTTCGGAAATCACGGCCCTGCACCGGCGGCTGCGCAGTACCTTCGTTTTCGTCACCCACGACCAAGCGGAGGCGATGACCATGTCGGACCGCGTCGCCGTGATGATGGGCGGCGAACTGATTCAGGTCGGCGCACCGGAAGAGCTGTACCGCGATCCGCAGGATTTGCGCGTCGCCGAATTCATCGGCAGCCCCAAGATCAACACCGTGCCTGTCTCGGCGCTGTCCGCACAGTACCGAAGCACGATCACATTCGATCCGGGTGCAGCGATGCTGGCGTTTCGACCGGAGGCCTGCGCGCTCGCCGCGCCGCACGATGGCGCGCTCGCCGGGCCGGTCGAGAACATCGAGAATCTCGGCTCCGATATTTTCCTCACAGTCGCCATCACGCCGACGAACCAGACAACCGGGTTGCAAGTCATCGTCCGCGTCGCGCCGTCATCCCGGCGCATGACGATTGGCGACGCGGTGGGAATCGCACCGGACTCTACACGCGTGTTGCAGTTCGATGCGTCGGGGCGCCGTCTGCGTGCGCAGCAACGGGTCGCGGCATGAACACCCCAACAAAGGCTTATCCAGCTGCGGCGACCGACACCGCCGCTTCGCTCGAAAGCCGCACGCGGCGCGAGCGCGCCACGGCATGGCTTGCTGTCGCGCCTGCCACCACTTTGCTGATCCTTCTAATGGCCGGGCCGGTCGTCGCAGTGGTGCTGATCTCGCTGACCGACTGGCAGTTCGGCGCGTCGACGCTGCGCTTTCTCGATATCGACAATTATCGGGCGTTGTTCACGGACAGCATCTTCTGGCGGACGCTCGTCAATACGTTGCTTTATGTCGCAATCGTGGTGCCCGGCACGGTGATATTGGGACTTGTCGTCGCGTTGCTGATCGAGGCGCAACCGTCCTTGCGCGGCTTCTACCGCGCCGCGCATTTCCTGCCGGTGATGTCGACGATGGCGGCGATGGCGATCGTGTGGGGCAGCATGCTTCATCCCAGCATCGGCATGGTGAACCGCCTGCTGGCCGAATTCGGCATCACCGGGGTGAACTGGTTGCGGGACGAGCGCACCGTCCTGCCAGCGCTCGCCGTCATCGGCATCTGGCAGGGGTTCGGCTTTGCCATGGTGCTCTTCGTGGCCGGGCTGAAATCCATTCCGCAGCCGCTCTACGATGCGGTCGCCATCGACGGCGCGGACGGCATGTTCGAACGGCTGTGGATCGTTACGCTGCCGATGCTGGGACCTGTAACGATGTTCGTCCTGATCCTCACCGCCACGCGCGCATTCGAGGTGTTCGATACCGTGCGAGTGCTGTCCCAAGGCGGACCGAACTTCGCCTCCGAAGTGCTGCTGCATCGCCTCTATGTCGAAAGCTTCGACTTCCTGCGCACCGGCTACGGCGCAGCGCTGACCTTGGTGTATCTGGCCATTGTGATGCTGCTGACGCTGGTACAGGCCAAGGTTCTCGATCGACGGGTCCACTATTCATGAGCATCCCGGAACAGACCCTTGCTCGCCCGGCCATCGTCAGTCCGCGCGCGACTTTCATGTCGCGCCGGCGCATCGGCGCCATGGGGCGTCACGCGGCATTGCTGCTGACAGCCGCCTTTGCACTGTTGCCATTCATCTGGATGCTGAGCCTGTCGCTGAAGCCGCCGGGCGAGATCTTCCAGCCCCAGTTCCGTCTGTGGCCGCAGGCATTCTACGGCTGGGAGAACTACCGGGCAGCGCTCACCGCGGTGCCTATGCTGCGGTTTCTGATCAACGGCCTGTTCGTCTGCGGCACGATCTTTCTGTTGCAGATGCTGGTGTGCGTCCCGTGTGCATACGCGCTGGCGAAGCTGCGGTTTCGCGGCCGCGATACGCTGTTCTCGGCAGTACTCGTGGGCCTGCTCGTTCCGCCGCAGGCGCTTGCGATTCCCCAGTTCGTGATGCTGCATCAGTTCGGCCTGCTCGACACCTATGCCGCGCTGATCCTGCCATGGATCATTTCGACGCTCGGCATCTTCCTGATGCGGCAGTTCTTCCGCGCCGTGCCCGATGAATTGATCGATGCCGCGCGTCTCGACGGGCTCGGCGAATTCGAGATCATCTGGCGGGTGATGCTGCCCGTCGCCGTGCCGGCGATCGCCGCGTTTGGCATCTTTTCGGTCGTGGCCCACTGGAACGACCTGTTCTGGCCGCTGATCGCCGTGCGCAGCCCCGAGCTGTCGACGCCGGCACTCGGCATCCTGCTGTTCCGCGACGATGAAGCCGGCCAGTTTCTCGGCCCGCTGATGGCTGGCTCCGTCATCATCGTCGCCCCTCTCGTCCTGGGCTTTCTGTTCGCGCAGCAACGCTTCATCGACAGCATGTCCTTTACCGCCCGCAACTGATCCACCGGAGATCCGCCCCCATGTTCCACTTTCCCGCTGTCCACGCCGGACGCCTCGCAGCGACCGTGATTGGTGCCATCGCCTTCACCGCGCCGGCCTCGGCCGAGATCGTGCTCGACGTGCTTTACACCACGCCCGGTATTTTCAACGTGCTCCAGCAGGACTTGGCCAAGCGCTTCACCGAGCAACACGCCGACATCAAGATCAAGTTCCGCAATCCGGCGGGCAACTACGAAGAGGCGGCGCAACAGATTCTGCGCGATCAACTGACAGGCCGCCTGCCCGACGTCGCCTTCAATGGCATCAACCAGATCGGGCTGTTCGTCGATCGCGGCATCGGCGCGCCGCTCGACGGCTTCATCGCCAAGGACGGCGGTATCGACAAGCTCGGCTACTACGCAACGCTCGCCGAACTCGGAAAATGGAAAGGCAAGACCTACGGGTTACCGTTCTCGGTCTCGACGCCCGTGCTCTACGTCAACGCCGATCTCGTTGAAAAAGCCGGCGGCACCGTCGATGCGCTGCCACGGTCCTGGCCGGCGCTGATCGCGTTCGGCAAGAAGGCGGAGGCAGCGGCGGGCCCGGGCAATACCGGCTTCTACTTTCAGTGGGAGCAGACCGGCAACTGGCTGGTGCAGTCGCTGGTCACCAGCAAAGGCGGCCGCATGTTGAAGGCCGATGGCTGCAGCATCGGATTCAACGACGACGCCGGCATGTGGGCGCTGCAGACGCTGGAAGCGTTCGGCAAGTCCGGCATGCCGAACCTGTCGCTCAGCCAGGCCCGCCAATCCTTCGTCGCGGGCAACATCGCCATTGTGGCGGACTCCACGTCTTACGTTGCTGCGGCCGAGCGTCAGATCGCAGGCAGATTCAAGTTCAAGACCGTGCCGTTCCCGCTGTCGGCCCCGAATGGCATGCTGCCGGCCGGCGGCAACATGGCCATGGTGTTCGCCACCGATGCCGCGCGGCAACAGGCCGCCTGGGAATATGTGAAGTTCGTCACAGGCGCTGTCGGCCAGACCCAGATGGCGAAGCTGACCGGCTATATGCCCGGCAACAGGATCGCAGTGACGGAGCCCGAACTCCTGGGGAATTTCTACAAGACAAGCCCCAACCATCTGACCAGCATCGCGCAACTTTCGGTGCTGACCGAGTGGGCCTCGTTCCCCGGAGATAACTCGCTCAAGATCATTGAAGTGATTAAGGGGCACACGGAGGGTCTTGTGACCGCCCGACGATCGGCCGCCGAAACAATGCCACTGATGGTCAATGACGTGACAGCCCTGTTGCCGGCCTGCGGCAAACGCTGACCGTCCTACCGCGAGGACATCGAGACGACAGCGCCTGATGCAATAGGCGCAGCGCATCGCCTCGATTCCAGTTGCGCAACGGAAGAGCCCCGAAGCCGAGCATGAGACCGTTGCGCTTTCCGCTGGCAGAAACATCGGAGAGATGAACAGAGCAATGCCGAACTCAAGCTGATCCCGCCGTGATCGACCCGAAAACCGGTTGCACGGGCAGATAGAGCGCGCTCCACAAGGTGCTATGCTGGGGTAAGTGGGATCTCGATCTATGCCGCATCGCCGGAACCGATGCCGTCGGTCGCTGCCAGCAGGCCATGTCCGCCGGCGGATCCGTGCCGAGCGCAGGCACTCTGCCGCAGGGCAGTCCAAACAGGATTTAAGTCGCCGCGCGCTTCTTCACCTTCGGGCGGGCAACCTTCGGCTGCTGCACGGGCTCTGGCCCGCGTTCGACCATGGTCAGACGTCCGGACGTAAACGTGTAGATCCCCGGTCTCGCGCCGCGCGCATAGGTCAGCACGGCGACGCGATCGCCCCGCGGATTGTTGGAAAGGTTGACGCTGTCAGGGGCGCCGTTGCCGCGCGCCACGTCGCATTCGGTATGACCGAGGGCGACCACGCCTGGCCGTACAGCGGAAGGCGCGCCGGCCGCACCATCGGCCAATGCATTGGCACCGGTCGTTCCGGGCGGTGCCATGCCCGGGCACATGCCATCGGCGCTGATCAGGTCGTCCGGGGAAACCGGCTTGTCGGGGGTGAGTGGCGGGCTGTCGATCGACACATTCTTGATGAAGACCCGCCCGGGCCTGGAGAACCAGTCGGCGTCCTTGGACAGCAGATCCGACGAAAACATGTCGCCGCCCACACCTGCACATCCGGCAAGGAGTGGGCCGGCGAGCAGCAGAACGAACAGTCCGGTCCGGTAATGTCTGTCGTGTCGCACGATGAACTCAATTCCCACAACGGCGCTAAGCGCCTGTAACACCATCCATTTGCGGCACGACCATGGCTGCGGGCAAGCCCCGCTGCCGAAACCGCAGATTATCATTAATATCTAACAATACCTATTGCTTGCGTTGCCAGCGGCCATGCTCATCCGTCTGCCAGTAGGTCACCGCGAAACCGCGGGCCTTGCTGGTGGTCCAGGCCGCCCGGGCGATCGCCAGCGCGTCGGGATCGTCGCCGTTGAAGACCAGCACCATGCGTTCGTAAAGTTCGCCGTCCGCCGGCAGCGCGGCGTTGTCCACAAGGAACCGGACATGCGCTCCGTTCGGATTGCCCTCCTCGACCGCCAGAATCACCGGCTGCTCGGCTGCATCCGCCGCACGCCACGTGGCGTGCGGCAGAAACGAATCGTCACGGTAGGTCCACAAATGCGCATCGAGCGCATCGGCTCGCTCTTCCGACGAAGCCTGCACCACCACCCGCCAGCCGCGCGCCAGGGATTTCTCCAGCAACGGCGGCAGGACGTTTTCCAGCGTCATGTCTTGCAGATGATAAAACAGGACTTCGGTCATCGCGTCGGGCCGTTGCGCTACTTGCCGGCTTCGTAATAGTCCGCCACCAGCCGGTCCAGCAGACGAACGCCGTAGCCCGAGCCCCAGCTCTGGTTGATCTCGGTCTTGGGTGCGCCCATGGCGGTACCCGCGATGTCGAGATGCGCCCACGGCGTGTCGCCGACAAAACGCTGCAGGAACTGGGCTGCGGTGATCGAACCGCCATTGCGGGCGCCGGCGTTCTTCATGTCGGCGAACTGCGAGTCCATCATCTTGTCGTATTCCGGCCCCATCGGCAGCCGCCAGACCTTTTCGCCGGTGGCCTGCCCGACCGCAAAGAGCCGCTCCGACAGTTCATCATTGTTGGAGAACAGGCCGGCATGTTCGGTGCCGAGCGCGACCAGGATCGCGCCGGTCAGGGTCGCCAGATCGACCATGAATTTCGGCTTGATCTTCTCCTTCACGTACCAGAGCACGTCGGCGAGCACGAGGCGGCCTTCCGCGTCGGTATTGATGATCTCGATGGTCTGGCCGGACATCGAGGTGACGATGTCGCCCGGGCGCTGGGCGTTGCCGTCCGGCATGTTCTCGACGATGCCGATGGCGCCGACCACGTTGCACTTGGCCTTGCGGCCGGCCAGCGCATGCATCAGGCCGACCACGCAGGCGGCGCCGCCCATGTCGCCCTTCATGTCCTCCATCGAGCCGGACGGCTTGATGGAAATGCCCCCGGTGTCGAAGGTGACGCCCTTGCCGACGAAGGCGACCGGCTGCTCGCCCTTCTTGCCGCCGTTCCAGCGCATAATCACCATGCGGCCGGGCTGGGTCGAGCCCTGCGACACGCCGAGCAGCGCGCCCATGCCGAGCTTCGCCATGGCCTTGACGTCGAGCACCTCGACGACGACGCCAAGCTTCCTCAACTGGCTGGCCCGGCGGGCGAACTCGACCGGAAACAGCACGTTCGGCGGCTCGTTGACCAGTTCGCGGGCGAGGATCACGCCATCGACGATGTGTCCCTCCGGCGCGAAAGCCTTCTTCGCAGCAGGAACATCATCTACCGCGATCGAAACCGCAGCTTTGAGGGCGGTATCGTCGCCGTCCTTCTTCTTGGTCTTGTAGCGGTCGAACTTGTAGGCGCGCAGCAGGACGCCGGTGGCAATGGAGGCAGCCTGCCCCGGCGTCATGGCGCCGTCCGGCAGTTCGGCCATCACCGTGACCGCATCGGTGCCCGCGGTAATCTTGCCGGCCAGCACGCCGCCGAATTTCAGGATATCCGCGTCCTTGAGATCCGCTGCCTTGCCTGTGCCGATCACGATCAGTCGGGCCGCCTTGAGACCTTCGGGTGCGAGGATATCGAGGGTGGCGGCACTCTTGCCCTTAAACTGGCTGGCGGCGGCGGCCCGCTTCACCGTGGCGGCAGCGTCGCCCAGCGCCTTGACGGTGGCCGCGCCGAACTTCAGCGAGTCGTCGCAGAACACCACAAGCACGCCGCGCGCGGCAGCGGAAAACGGAACAAAGCCGACCTTGACGGCGTCGGGCATGGGCAAATCCTCCAAAAAGTCAGGGCTGTCGCAGAGGTCGGGCGAGAATCCGGTCGGTGCGGCGGTTCAGATGTTTTGTTGTCGCCACAGACAGAGCCGTCAAGACAGGTTCTGACCTAAAATCGGCGATCGGCCGCAGTTTCGGCATTGCAACCGAGCGCTCGGCCAGTCTCGTCTCTTTATGCGCGAACACGAGCGCACCCGTGTCCGGATATGTCTACGGCGCCCACGGTCAGGCCCCGTGGGCGGAGCCAGCACCGGTCGAGCCTCAAAACGCCGACCTGCAGGGCCGTTCTAGTGGCGCCCGGGCCACATGGTAAAGGATAATTAACCATATCCTCAGTGAGCCATCTGCCGGCCATTTTGTTGACCAATCAAAGGGATGGTAAGTGAGAGAGTGTGCGGGCCCAAACACGGCGGCGTGACCATGGGGATCCCTCACCAGGATTGGCCACGCAGGCGGATTTCGGGTTGGGATGGGATTGAACTGACCAATGGGGTCGATCAACAAGTATATCTTCCGCACGACGCTTGCGTCGTTTGCGTTGGTTCTGGTCAGCCTGACGGGCGTGATCTGGATTACGCAGGCGTTGCGCGGAATCGATCTGATGACGAGCCAGGGTCAGACCATTCTGACCTTTCTCGGCGTGACCAGCCTCGCCATTCCCGTGCTGCTGTTCATCATCGCCCCGATCGCCCTGATGATCGCGGTGTCGCACACCCTCACCAAGCTCGCGACCGATTCGGAAATCATCGTGATCAATGCCGCCGGCATGTCGCCGCTGCGGCTGTTCCGGCCATTTCTGTACGCAACCGTCGTCGTTGCCATTCTGGTCGCCTTCATCGGCTCGTATCTGGCGCCGGATGGTATGCGCCGGCTCAAGCGCTGGGACGCCGAGATCACTGCGGACGTCCTGTCCAACATCCTGCAGCCCGGACGTTTCGCCCAGCTCGATCAGAACCTCACCATTCGCATTCGCGAGCGTCAGCCAGGCGGGTTGCTGGTCGGCATCTTCGTCGATGATCGCCGCGATCCCAAGGAGCGGGTCACCATTATCGCCGATCACGGCACGGTGCTGAAGAACAACGACGGATCGTTCCTGATCCTGGAGGACGGCAACCTCGAGCGCTTCGAGACCGGCAAGACCGACCCGGCAATGGTCATGTTTGGCCGCTATGCATTCGACATGTCGAAATTCTCCAACCGCGGCAAGGATGTCACCTACGGAATCCGCGAACGTTACCTTTGGGAACTGATCTCGCCACCCACAGACGATCCGGTCTATGTGCAGATGCCTGGCGCATTCAGCGCCGAACTGCATGATCGCCTCACGGCCCCCATCTACCCGTTCGCCTTCGCCGCCCTTACCTTCGCCTTCCTCGGCACGCCCCGCACCACGCGGCAGAGCCGCAACTTCTCCATCGGCTGTTCGATCGCCGCGGTGTTCGGACTGCGCATGGCGGGGTTTGCCGCCTCTGTCATGGCTGCCAAATCGAGTCTTGCAGCGCCGTTCCAATATCTCATGCTGTTCACCGCGATCGGCGCCAGTGTCTGGATCATCGCCGGCGGCATCGTGATCGAACCGCCGGCCGGCCTGATGGACGCCATCAACCGATCGAACGCGCGGCTGCTGCGCTGGTCGCGCCTGGGTCGGCGGCCTGTAGCCACATGAGCATGGTGACCAACACCTTGGGGCGATATTTTGCGGGCCGCTTCCTGACGGCTGCGGTCGGCGTGTTCGCCAGCATCTTCATGCTGCTGGTGCTGGTCGACTACATCGAGATGGTGCGGCGAACGTCCGGGCTGCCGACCGCCTCCGCGCTGATGGTGGCGGAGACGTCGCTGTTCCGCGTGCCGCAGTTGCTCGAAAAGATGATGCCGTTCTGCATCCTGATCGGAGCGATGACCTGCTACCTGGCACTGTCGCGGCGACTCGAACTGGTCGTGGCGCGCGCCGCCGGCGTGTCGGCATGGCAGTTTATTTCGCCGGCGCTGGTGTGCGCCCTGCTGCTCGGCGTGCTGGCCACCGTTGCCTATAATCCGATGTCCGCCAATCTGCGCGAACTTTCCAAACAGATGGAGGCCGACCTGTTCGGCGACACGCCTGGCGGCGGCGTGCAGGATGCTTCGGGATTCTGGATCAACCAGGTCAACAGCGAGGGCCAGGCGATCATCAATGCCGCCCGCAGCGAACAGCAGGGCATGCGCCTGACCGGGCTGACGGTGTTCCGTTTCGGCACGGACTATCAGTTTATGGAGCGGATCGAGGCCCGCGAGGCATCGCTGGAGACCGGCCGCTGGCTGTTCAAGTCGGTGCGGCGCTATACCCTCGATTCGCCGGCGGTCGATCAGGACACCATGTATCTGGCCACCTCCCTGACCCCTGCCCAGGTCCGCAACAGTTTTTCGACGCCCGAAACCGTGTCATTTTGGCAACTCCCGTCCTATATCAAATCATCGGAGAGTTCCGGCTTTGCAACCGCAGGTTATCGTCTGCAGTACCACAAACTCATCGCACAGCCATTTTTGCTGGCTGCGATGGTCATGCTCGCGGCCTCGGTCAGCCTGCGGTTCTTCCGCATGGGCGGAGTCCAGAAGATGGTTTTGAGTGGCGTGGGTTCGGGCTTTCTGCTCTATGTTCTGTCCAAAGTGACTGAAGATTTGAGCAAGGCTGAGTTGATGCATCCGATCGCTGCGGCGTGGCTGCCTGTGTGTGTGGGCGGTCTCACCGGCTTTTTGGCCTTGTTGTACCAGGAGGACGGGTAGTGGCCGTTTTCGCCGCCCTCCAAGAACGGACGCCTGTGTTGGGGCGGCGCATAAGCTTGCGTCGTGACCGGCTCCGGGCGCCTTCCGTTCTGGCGTCGTTGTTTGTGACTGTGTTTGGACTTGCCACCGTAATCAGCGGTGCCGCGGTAACGCCGGCGGCTGCCCAAGGCTTCACATATAACGCACCGCATACCCGGCCGAAGCCGCCGCCGGCCGCCCAGACGGGGCAGATGCTCGTCCAGGCGGTCGAGGTCGATTACGACTACAACAATTCGCGCGTGTCGGCCGTCGGCAGCGTGCAGATGTTCTATAATGGAACGACGGTCGAGGCCGACAAGGTCATCTACGACCAGAAGACCAAGCGGCTGCATGCCGAAGGCAACGTCCGCATGACGGACGCCGACGGCAAGATCACCTACGCCAATCTGCTCGACCTCAGCGACGACTACCGCGACGGCTTCGTCGACTCGCTGCGCATGGACACCGCCGACGCCACCCGCATGGCGGCAACCCGGCTGGATCGCAGTTCCGGCAACTACACGGTGTTCCAGAATGGCGTCTACACGGCCTGCGCGGCCTGTAAGGACGATCCGAAGAGGCCACCGCTGTGGCAGGTCAAGGGTGCTCGCATCATCCACGACCAGACCGACAAGATGCTGTATTTCGAGGACGCCCGGATCGAGTTCTTCGGCGTTCCCTTGGCTTACATGCCCTACTTCTCGACGCCTGACCCGACGGTGAAGCGCAAGACCGGCTTCCTGATGCCGAGCTACACCAGCACGACGGCGAACGGCTACGGCATCGAGACGCCCTTTTACTGGGCGATCGCCCCTGACTACGATGCGACGATCGCACCTCGCTACACGTCCAAGCAGGGCTTGCTGCTGCAGGGCGAATTCCGCCAGCGGCTGATGGACGGCGCTTACTCAATTCGCGCGTACGGCATCAACCAGCAGGATCGTACGGCCTACGCCAACGCCCCCGGCGACAAGGACTTCCGCGGCGGCGTCGAATCCAAGGGCCAGTTCGCCATCAACGACAAGTGGATCTGGGGCTGGGATGCGGTTGCGCTCAGCGACTACACCTTCCTGCAGGATTACCGGCTGTCGCTGTACAAGGATCCGATGGCTTCGCTGCTGAATCTGCAGACCGAAGCTATTTCGCAGCTCTACCTGACCGGTGTCGGCACACGCAGCTTCTTCGATGCGCGGACGATCTATTACCTCAGCTTTTCCGGCAACCAGAGCCAGGTGCCGGTGATCCATCCCGTGGTGGACTACAACAACGTCATCAAGAACAACATTCTCGGCGGCGAATTCAGCTACAAGACCAACTTCACCAGCCTGAGCCGCGACACCGCCGCATTCAGTGCGCTTACCACCGGCGGATGCGCGCCTACGAGCGCCGATACCGCGGCGAAGGTCCGTGCCAGCTGCATGCTGAATGGGATTCCGGGCACTTACACCCGGTTCTCGGGCGAGGCCCAATGGCGCAAGTCCTACACGGATTCGTTTGGCCAGATATTCACACCGTTCGCGATGCTCCGCATCGATGCGATCGATTCCTCGATCTCCAACCAGCCAGGCGTGTCCGCCTTCTTGCCGGTCGGCGACACCCAGGCGCTGCGGGTCATGCCAACCGTTGGCATGGAGTATCGCTATCCCTTCATCAACGTTCAGCCTTGGGGCACCACCACCATCGAGCCGATCGCCCAGATCATCATTCGTCCCAACGAGACCTATGCCGGCAAGCTGCCGAACGAAGACGCCCAGAGCCTGAACTTCGACGCCAGCAACCTGTTCAGCGTCGACAAGTTCTCCGGCTACGACCGCGTCGAAGGCGGCGGTCGTGCCAACGTCGGCATCCAGGCCACCACCCAGTTCGACCGCGGTGGTTCGGTGAACGTGCTGTTCGGCCAGTCCTACCATCTGTTCGGCCTGAACTCGTTTGCGGTTGCCGACCTCACCAATACCGGCGTCGACTCCGGCCTTGCGACGTCGAGATCCGACTATGTCGCCCGGGTGAACTATTCACCTAACCGGACCTACACGTTCAGCACTCGCGCCCGTTTCGACGAAGCGACGCTGAGCATGTCGCGCTTCGAAGCCGAAGGTCGCGCCAGCTTCGACCGCTGGTCGGTCAGCCTGACCTATGGCAACTACGCGCCCCAGGTGGATCTCGGTTACCTGACGCGTCGCGAAGGCCTGTTGGCCTCGGGCTCCATCAAGCTCGCCACCAACTGGGTGGTGACAGGCGCCGCGCGCTGGGATCTGCAGGCGAACCAGATCAACCAATATACGATCGGCGCCGGCTACGTTGACGACTGCTTCGTTCTGGCTGCCACCTACGGCACGTCGTACGCCTATTCGGTCAACGGTGCCGCGCCCGTCCTGAGCCATGTTTTCGGGTTCCAGCTCGGACTGCGGACGCTCGGAAACACGGCTGCCGCCAGCACGGGTGCAAGCCTTCAGTAACGTTGCCCCTTTGCAGTTGCGGCGCGACGGATCGAGATTGAACTCATGGTTGATACGGCAGTTCTGACAATGAGCACCTCCGCTTCCAAACGAATCTCCCGCGTCATCATCGCGGCGGCCGTAATCCTGACGTGCTGCGGCTCGCAGCTGCGGGCGCAGTCGGTCGCGGTGATGGTCAACGGCGAAGCGATCACCAATTTCGATATCGAGCAGCGGACCAAGCTGACGGTACTGTCGACGCAGAAGTCCCCCAGCCGACAGGAAGTGATCGACGAACTGATCAATGAAAAGGTCAAGATCAAGGAAGGCAAGAAGTACAGCATCGAGCCGGGATCGGCCGAAGTCGATTCCGCCTTCGGCAGCATGAGTTCGCGGATGCGCATCACGCCCGATCAGTTGGTGCAGTCGCTCGCCTCCAAGGGTATCCGGCCGGATACGCTGAAGAGCCGGCTCAAGGCTGACATGGTCTGGAATGCGCTCGTGCGCGGCCGGTTCAAGCAGAGCCTGCAGGTCGGCGAAAAAGAGGTCGAAGCGGCGGTCCAGGCCGCCGGCGGCGACAGCAATACCGAAGCCTTTGAATATCAGCTGCGCCCCATGGTCCTGATCGTTCCGCGCGGCGCCGCCGGTGGACTCATGGAGTCGCGCAAGAAGGAAGCCGACGCGGTGCGCGAACGCGTGCAGACTTGCGAGGAAGCCAACAGCATCTTCAAATCGATGCAGAACGCCACGATCCGCGACACCGTCACCAAGACCTCCGCTGACATTCCGGCCAACCTGCGCGATCTGCTCGACAAGACGCCGGTGGGTCACCTGACCCCACCCGAGGTGACGAAGCAGGGCATCGAAATGGTGGCGCTGTGCTCACGCAAGCCCACCAAGATCGACACGCCGAAGAAGCGCGAAATCCGTGAAAAGATGTTCGCCGAGAAGTTCGAGGCCAAGTCCAAGGCCTACCTGCAAGAAGTCCGCAAGGCCGCAATGATCGAATACCGGCAGTAAGACGCCGCACTGGCTTGATATTCCGCGCATCAACGCGCTTCTGGGCGGCTGCATGGCAAATCCTCTCGCGCTGACACTCGGCGAACCGGCCGGTATCGGCCCGGACATCGCGTTCGCCGCATGGCTGAGACGGCATGAGCAAAAGCTGCCGCCGTTTTATCTGCTCGGCGCCCCCGATTTCATCGCCGCGCGGGCGCGCGCCCTCGGGCTTGGCATCAGGCTTGCTGTGGTGTCTCCCATGGAAGCGCCGGCGGCGTTCGCTGACGCCTTGCCGGTGGTGGCCTGCGGTCCGGACACGACCGCACAGCCGGGCCACCCCGACGCGTCCAGCGCCCCCGCGGCGATCGCATCGATCCGCCAGGCCGTGGCCGATGTTCAGGCCGGTCGCGCTGCCGCCATGGTCACCAACCCGATCGCCAAGAGCGTGTTGTACCGCGCCGGCTTCAGCCATCCGGGCCATACCGAGTTTCTCGCCGAACTGGCGACGTGCGACGGCCGGACGCCGATGCCGGTGATGATGCTGTGGTCCCCGGCGCTCGCCGTGGTGCCGGTGACCATCCACGTCTCGCTGCGCGACGCCATCGCGCAGTTGTCCAGCGAGATGATCGTCGCCACCGCGCGCATCGTTGTCGCCGACCTGCAATCCCGCTTCGGCATCGCGCGGCCCCGGCTGGCGATTTCCGGCCTCAATCCACATGCCGGCGAGGATGGCAGCATCGGCGACGAAGAGCGGACCATTATCGCGCCGGCTATCGCTGTGCTGCGCAATGCCGGCATCGAGGTGCGCGGACCGCTACCGGCCGATACCATGTTCCATCCCGCTGCCCGCGCCACCTATGATTGCGCGATCTGCATGTATCACGATCAGGCACTGATCCCCATCAAGACCGTGGCGTTTGACGACGCCGTCAATGTCACCCTTGGCCTGCCCTTCATCCGCACCTCGCCCGACCACGGCACCGCCTTCGATATCGCCGGCAGCGGGCGAGCCAATCCCTCCAGCCTGATCGCGGCCCTGCACCTGGCCGCGCGCATGGCCGCGGCGCAAAGCCGATGAGCGCCGGGATTGACGACCTGCCGCCCCTCCGCGAGGTGATCCGCACCTACGACCTGTCGGCCCGCAAATCGCTCGGCCAGAACTTTCTGCTCGACCTCAACCTCCTGACCCGCATCGCCCGCGCGGCAGGACCGCTGGAAGACGCCACCGTGATCGAGATCGGTCCGGGCCCCGGCGGCCTCACCCGGGCCCTGCTGGCGCTCGGCGCAAGGCGGGTCATCGCCATCGAGCGCGACGAGCGCGCGTTGGGCGCGCTGGAGGATATATCGAAGCACTATCCCGGTCGGCTGGAGATCATCTGCGGCGACGCCATGACCTTCGATCCACGTCCTCTCCTGGGGAGCCAGCGGGCCAAGATCGTTGCCAACCTGCCCTACAACATCGCCACCGCATTGCTGATCGACTGGCTCAGCATCGAGCCGTGGCCGCCCTGGTACGACACCATGGTGCTGATGTTCCAGCGCGAGGTCGCAGAGCGCATCGTCGCGCGCGAGGACGAGGAGGCCTATGGCCGCCTTGGCGTGCTCGCCAACTGGCGCTGCGAAACCAAAATCCTGTTCGACATTTCCCCCGCTGCCTTCGTGCCGCCGCCCAAGGTGACCTCGTCAGTGGTGCGACTGGTGCCGCGCGCTTCGCCGGAGCCGTGTGATCGCAAGACCTTGGAACGCATTACTGCGGCCGCCTTCGGCCAGCGTCGCAAGATGCTGCGGCAGAGTCTGAAGGGCCTGATCGTCGACCCGGCCGTGCTGGCCGATGCCGCTGGCATCGATCCGACCCGGCGCGCGGAGACCGTTCCGGTGTCCGGATTTGTCGCCATGGCGCGCGCATTGGCCCGATATCGAGAGACTCCTCAAGCGTGAACCGCCGGGCGACCATAGCCTGTCAGGCTTCGTTGGCACCGACCCCGCGTTCATCCAGCAAGGCCTGGCCTTTCGAGGTCAGCTGGTACCGATCGGCGAAACAGTCCGATCCTTCCACATAATCATCGCTGATCAGCGCCAAAAGTTCGGCCAGATGCTCTCGGGGCAGATCGGCCCCGCCGGACCGCGCAACATCGCACATGATCGAGATCTGCTGGTCTGTTGGCATACTTGTCTTCCCACGAGACGTAGGGCGTTCTCTACGACGGCTAGTGGCGGCGCCTAGCCACGGCGACGCCAAGCAGGAACGCGACGAGGAGCGAGCCAAGCGGCGCTTCCCGGGCGACATTGGCTAGAATGGAGAGCGGCATGCCGGGCTTCTTGGCCCGCTCGATGGCGTCCCCAACAGTATGGGCAGCGTCACTGACCTTATGAGCGGCGCGAGACACGGTTTCAGCCACGCTGGGAGACGGGTCGACGCCGCCGACGGGCTCGACACCCTCATAGATGAATGGAGGCGATAGGTCGTCGGCCATAGGGGCTCCTGCTGCAAAGATGACACGCACCTAAGTCGCGCGGGGGAGAGAATGTTCCGTCCGCCCGCTGGAAACCGACATAGTACGGCGGAAAAGCCGATGACGACGGCCGGCGGACCCGATAAGAAGCCACCGCCAACAAAAACAACAGGGTCGGAAAACATGTCACTGATGCGCCGTCAATCGCTGGTCAAGTTCGATGCTCCGCTGTGCGAAACCATCGTCGATACCCCGAAGCCGCAGGGACGCGAGGTTCTGGTCAGGATCGAACGTTGCGGCCTGTGCCATTCCGACCTGCACATCCAGGATGGCTATGCCGATCTGGGCGGCGGCAAGAAGCTCGACACCACCCGCGGCATGACCCTGCCCTTTACACTGGGCCATGAGATAGCCGGCGTGGTCGACGAAGTCGGTCCCGATGCGCCGAACGATCTGATCGGCAGGAAGGTCGCGGTGTTTCCCTGGATCGGCTGCGGCCAATGCCGCGACTGCCTGGCCGGCGATGAAAACCTGTGCGCCCGCAACCGCTATCTCGGCGTCGCGCTCGACGGCGGCTTCGCCAGTCATGTGCTGGTGCCGGACGCCAAATATCTGCTGGATTACGAACCCCTCCCCGTCAACATGGCGGCGACCCTGATGTGCTCCGGCGTTACCGCCTATGGCGCACTGAAGCGTCTGGTCGACCGGCCCCGGCAGCGCAACCTGCTGCTGATCGGCCTCGGCGGCGTCGGCATGATGGGCCTGGCTTTTGCCCAGGCCATGTTCAAGCAGCCAATTTCAGTGGCCGATCTCAGCCCTGCGGCGCGCGAGGCTGCGCTGAAGAACGGCGCCGCATTCGCCTACGATCCCGCCGAGCCCGATGTGGCCAAGCGCATGGTGAAGGAGAATGACGGCGGCTTCGACGGCGTCATCGATTTCGCCGGCAACGACAGATCGATGGGCTTTGCCGTGTCCACCGTGGCCCGCGGCGGCAAGATCGTGGTGTCCGGCCTCATGGGCGGCAACTTCAGCCTGCCTATGGTGCAGTGGATCTACAAGCGCATGACCATCGAAGGCTTCATGGTCGGCACGCTGGCCGAAGCGAAGGAACTGATGACCTTGGCGCGCAGCGGCAAGATCAAGCCGACGCCGATGAAGGAAGAGCCGATGGCCGATGCGCAGAAGTGGATCGACGAACTGCGCGCGGGTCATGTGGTCGGCCGCATCGTGCTGAAGAACTGAGCGCATATTGAGTCCGGGTGTCGAGAGACGACTCCCGGGCTCAACCTCGAGGCCGCCAGACGAGCCTGAATTTGGCCGCACGCAATTCGAAATTGCGGCTCATTGCCACCCAAATCTCCGAACAACGTTGGCCGGGCGAGGTATCGCGCAAGTCATCACCGGGGATTCACATGACCAACCAAGCCGCGAAGTTGCTGTCCGCTGTCGTCATCGGTAGTCTTGCCGCAGTCTCGCTGGTGGCAGGACCGAGCGGCGCAGCGAAGGCCGCCGACGATTGTCTGGCCGCGCCGAAAAGCCGGGCGCCGCAGGGCGCGCATTGGTACTATCGCATCGATCGAACCACCAAGCGCCAATGCTGGTATGTCCGCGACGAAAGCAGGGGATCGCAACCGGCTTCTGCATCCCCGGCTCAGCCGGCTACATCCCAGGCCTCGGCAACGCTGCAAAAATCGGTGGCAGACGCCCACGCCGAACTTCCTGCCGTTTCCGAACCTGTGGAGCAAGCCGTTATCTCGCAGCCGGCGGTTGTGGGAGCCGCGAACCTCGGGCGCGCCGCAGGCGACTCAAGGCTATCCAATGCCGACGGCTGGACCCTTGCCTCACGTTGGTCGAGCAATCCTGACACCTACGGCGCAGGCGCCCCGTCGCAGCCAGCCGACGTTGCTGACGTGAAACAGCGCTTGCAGGCCGCTGCGACCAAACCGGCCGCTGAGGTCGAGGATGGCTCCGTATGGACACTGGTCGCCGCGTTTGCCGGCGCCCTGACGCTGGCAGGGATCGCCACGACCGCGATCATCAGGCTCGCCAGGAACAGGTCGATCGACTACGACGCAAGCCTCGAACGGCCGCACGCGATCTGGAGCGCCGACGCCGGCGAAGAGTCGCCAGTCGCCCCAAGCGGCGACGAGCCTGTCATGAATTGGGTTCGGATCGTCCGCGAAACTCAACAGGCCAGAGATCATGGCCGCGAGATCGAGCAATTACTCGCGCACGTGCCGCGACACCCGCTGGCATGATACGGCTAGCGCCCGCCTAGCGGCGGGGCCGCAAGGCTTCGCCGATCGCCACTACCATGGCGCAGATCGCCACCAGAACCAGCGACGTCGCCGAAGCCGCCGGCAGGTCGGTGCCGGTCTCCGAAATCTTGCTGTACAGGAACAGCGGCAGGATATTCACCTGCGTTCCGACGAGCGCCAGCGCGGTGCCGTACGCCCCCACGGCCACGGCGGAGGTCAGGCAAAACGCCGCCACCAGGCTCGGCATGATCTGCGGCAGCATCACCTCCATCACCGCGCGCAGGCCGCCCGCCCCCAGCGATCGCGCCGCAAGGATTTGGTTGCGGTCGAAATTCCCCATCGCCGGCAGCACAATCAGCACCACGCGCGGCATCAGGTAATAGGAATAGGCCAGCCCGAGACCGAGCGGCGAGAAGATGAACCCGCCGGTGACGGCGGGGTCGAGGCCGAGCTCGGCGAGCAGCAGGGTGATGAAACCGGCACGGCCCAGCAAAAGGATAAAGCCGTAGGCCACGATCAGCCCGGAAAATGTCAGCGGCAGCGAGATGGTGATCAGCGCCGCCGTGCGCAGGCCCGGCGCCAGCCGCAGCAGCGCCAGCGCGACGCAGACGCCGACCGCCACCGAGAACAGCGGCGCGACGGTGCCGAGCACGAGGGTGCCACGCAGTCCGTTCCAGAACACCGGATCGGCCGCCAGTCGGTGGAACGCACTGCCGCCATCTGCGAACGCGCCGCCGAGCACCGCCGCCACCGGTAGCAGGAAGAACAGCCCAAACACGATGGTGCCGGGAATGGCGAATCCGACGAGCGTGGGCGTCGATGCACGGGGGCTCATGAGTGTCCTGTCGCTGGCTGCGGCATGCCGGGACGATCCGCGCAGGATCATCCCGGCGGCCATGCGTTACTGGCCGAGAACCGCCTTGGCCCAGCCGGCATCGATCTCCGCCTTCTTGGCAGTTGCCTTGGCGATATCGATGGCCTGCACCTGCGGCGCCGCCGGCATCTTGTCGGCGACCACGGCCGGCAGAGCGATCCCTGGCACGCTCGGCCGCACATAGCCTTCGGCAAAGATCTTCTGACCTTCGTCGCTCATGACGAAGTTCAGCCACAGCTTGCCGGCGCTGGGATTGGGGCCGTTCTTGACCAGCGAGATCGCGTAGGGCGCCGCCGCCGAGGCTTCCTTCGGAATCACCACCGCGATGCTGTCGTTCATGCCGTCGACGAATTTTGCTTTGAGGCCGTCATTCTCGTAGCCGATCCAGATCGGGATCTCGCCCTTGAGGAACTGGGCATACGGTGTGGTGCCCACGGTGCGCAGCACGTTGCCGGTCTTGCTCAGCTTGCCCAGATAGTCGATGCCCGGCGCGACATTGTCCATGCTGCCGCCATTGCCGAATGCGGCGGCAAACGCCACCACCTGGCCCTGCCCGGTCGAGCGCGGGTCCTGATAGACGATGGCGTTCTTGTAGTCCGGCTTCAGCAGATCGGCCCAGCCTTGCGGAATGGTCTTGACCAGCTTGGTGTTGACCAGGAACGCCACGCTTAACGTGTGGATGGTGAACCAGCGGCCGTCGCTGTCGCGCAGCGGATCGGACAGCTTGGCGAAGTTCACCGGCTTGTAGCCTTCGACCACGCCGGCCTTGGCGGCATCGAGGCCGGAGGCCGCGAAGTAATAGGCGGTGTCGGCCTGCGGGCGGTTGCGCGCCTTGTCGAGCGCGACCACCGTCGCGGCGGAGCCGAGGTCGTTATAGACCATCTCGACGCCAGGATAGCGTTTCTGGAACGCCTTGAACTGTCCGGCCCAGTTGGCCCACGTTGGGCCGGTATCGAAGGAAACCACGAGGCCTTCCTTGCGGGCGGCCTCGAACAACTCCTTCTCGCCCGGATAGAGCTCTGCGCCTTCGAAGGCGAATGCGCTCTGATTGAGATTGATGGCGATGCTGGCGGCGGCAACGCCGCCCAGGAATTTGCGTCTGTTCATGTCGGTCTCCTGAGGTTGATATCAAGCCGGCGGAAGCAAGCGGATAGCCCCGGGCGGAATGACCACCCCGATCACCGGTTCGCGAAGATGAGTTTCGAGGCGGATGACGCCGCCGGCGACCGCAACGTCGATGCGACGCAGCGGGCCCAGATAACGGTCTGCGACCATCGTTCCAGCAAAACGGCCCGGCATT
The DNA here is from genome assembly GCA_036561845.1 of Tardiphaga sp. GTDB lineage: Bacteria > Pseudomonadota > Alphaproteobacteria > Rhizobiales > Xanthobacteraceae > Tardiphaga. The sequence goes on from DATCUS010000263.1 coordinate 56,573, forward strand.
GCTGAATTGATGGCATCGGTGACCGGCTCGATCCGCTCAGGACGAGCCAGCACCGTCACCTTGTCACCGAGAGTCCTGCCCACCGTGTCGCAAGCGAGCGTGCCAATCGGGGTGGAAACCGCCCCCTCGCCGGTGACATCGCCCGGCCACAGGTTGGACTGACCGACGAAGGCGGCGACGCTGGCATCAGCGGGAGTCTCGTAGAGCTCACGCGGCGTTCCGATCTGGACCAGCCGCCCGTCGCGCATCATCACCACCTTGTCGGCGATCGACAGCGCCTCCTCCTGGTCGTGGGTGACCAGCAGCGTGGCGATGCCGGACTGCCGTTGCACGCGAAGAATCTCGTCGCGCATTTCCATGCGCAGGCCGGCATCCAGCGCCGACAGCGGCTCATCGAGCAGCAGCCCCTGGGGCTCGAACACCAGCGCGCGCGCCAGCGCGACGCGCTGTTGCTGGCCGCCGGACAGCTCCGCCGGAAAATCGTCGGCGCGCAGGTTCATGCCGACCCGACCCAGCATATCCACAGCGCGAGACCGCCGTTCATCTCGCGCAACGCCTCGGACCTTCAGCGGATAAGCGACGTTCTCCCAAAGCCGCATATGCGGAAACAGCGCATAGTTCTGGAATACGACCCCGAGCCGCCGCGCCTCCGGCGCGAGATGACCGACGTCGTTGCCGTCGATCAGGATGCGGCCGCTGTCCGGCTTGACGAAGCCCGCCAGCAGCTTGAGCAGGGTCGATTTGCCGGAGCCGGAGGCGCCGATGATCGCCAGCAACTCGCCGCGGCCGATGCCCAGCGAAATATCGAATACGCCCGCCGTGCCGCCGGGATAGGTGAAGCTCACATTGTCGAATTGCAGTGTCACGCGGCGCGCCTTGATCGGAGGGAGCCCGCGAACTGTGCAGTCAGGCCGCTGGTCAGCGAGGCCAACGTGGCGAGCAACAGCAGAACCACGGTCGCGGCGCAGGCAAAGCCGGTGGCGCCATAGAACGCCTGGAGCAGCACCACCGGATAGGTGCGGGACAGGAATCCCGATATCAGATTGGAGAGTTGGAATTCACCGATCGACAGCGCCGCCACGGTCAGCATCGCCGACAGCAGGCTCGGCCGCAGCAGCGGCAACGTCACGTCGCGCAACCGGGCTGCAAACGATGCGCCGAGCGTCGCTGCGGCATGTTCGTATTGATCAAGGCCGAGTTGCTCCATGTCGGCGACCAGCGCAGTGACCGTATACGGCAGCGTCAGCACCAGATGGCCGGCCGCCAGCAACCAAAAACTTCCGAGCCATGGCAGTGCATCAGACGAAAATACCAGGATGAAGCCGAAGGCGAGCACCAGTTCGGGAGCGGCGACCGGCAGCAGCGTGACGATGCGCGCCGCGACACGGACGCCGCCGCGCGCACCGGCCTGGATGGCATAGGCCAGCGGCAGACCGATCAGAAGATTGAGAACGCAGGTGGTCGTCACGATCTGCAGGCTGGTGACGAAGGCGCGACGGAAGCTCGGATCGGCCGCGAGTTCCTGATACCAGCGCCAGGTGAAGCCGGTGGGCAGCAGCGTGTTGCTCCAGCTGCCGCCGAACGAGCCGAGGCCCAGCAGCAACATCGGCGCGACCAGAAAAATCAGATAGGCGATGGCGATGATGGCCAAGCGGACGCGCCTTCAGGCGAGGACAGGAGGTCCGCCTTCAGTATCCATGCCGCATATTAGTTTTGTGACAGAGCAGGCAGAACCTAAGTGCCGGTGAATATCCGCGTCGCGATGCGTGCGATAACCTCATCGACGCTGGCGACCCGCGCAACGCCGTCCACCGCGGGCGCGTCCGCCATCGCCAGCACAAGCCGGTTGAACTGCAGCCCGAGCGCCATTTCCGAGAGTGTGCCGACGCCACCGCCGATCGCGACCAGCACCAGACATGCCCGCGCGATGATGGCATTGCGCGCAGGCCCAATGCCGGTGGCGATCGGAATCGCCACATAGGGATTGGCAGCCTGCCACTCTTCGTCCGGTAGCAGCCCGACCGGCAGGCCGCCTCCCCGTGCATGTCCCCTGCAGGCCGCTTCCATCACCCCATTCTTGCCGCCGCACAGCAACTGCAGGCCGTAATCTGCCAGCGCTTCGCCCATCTGGTCGGCCAGCGTGTATTGTGCCGGCGTGGCGTCGCGCGGTCCGATGATGCCGATGGGAATGCGCCGCAGCTTGGGCCCGGCGGCCAGCCGCGCCAGAGCCTCGGCGGGGGTGACTGCCTCGCCGGGATGGCCGCCTTCGACATCGAATTCCCACGATAGTTTCAGCGGATCGAACGACCGGCCTGCACAACTCAGTCGCTGCGCGCTCTCGTTCCATCGAAGATCCGTCATCGCAGAGACTTTCTCAGTTCGTAAGGTAGGCAAAGCCAGCGCGCTTAGCGCGCGACGGCGCCTACCATGAAAGGCATGCGTGCGATGCGTAGATATGGCGCAAAGAACGCCGCTGCCCACCCCACGAAATCGAGACAGCAACTCAGAGCTGCTGGCGCAGCTTCTGCACGAAAGCCGTGACACCGACTTGACGCTCCAGCTTGAGCTGTTCGGCGCGCAGGATGGATTTCACCGCCTCGAAGGCGATGCCGATATTGTCGTTGATGACAATATAATCATAGGCGTCGAAGTGGCTCATCTCGTCGCCGGCTTTCTTCATGCGGGCGCGGATCACCTCGTCGGAATCCTGTGCACGGGTGTGCAGCCGCTGCTCCAGCGCCAGCACCGAGGGCGGCAGGATGAAGACGCTCACCACATCCTTTGGCGCACGGCCGCGCAACTGCTGCGTGCCCTGCCAATCGATGTCGAACAGCACGTTGTGGCCGGCCAGCAAGGCTGCCTCGACCGGCGCGCGCGGCGTGCCGTAGCAATTGTCGAATACCTTTGCCCATTCCAGCAGTTCGTCTTTCGCCACCATCTCGTCGAATTGTTTCTGGTCGACGAAATAATAGTCGCGGCCTTCCTTCTCGCCGGGCCGCATTGGCCGCGTCGTTACCGACACCGACATCCGCAGGTCCGGGATTTCCTCGATCAGCATTCGCGTCAGCGTGGTCTTGCCCGCGCCGGAGGGTGATGACAGCACGAACATCAATCCGCGCCGCTCGACCCCGTCAAAGCTCTGGTTGCCCGGAATCGTCATTCGAGGTTCTGAACCTGTTCGCGGAATTGCTCGACCACGTTCTTCATCTCCAGCCCGGTATTGGTCAATTCCAGATCGTTGGACTTCGAGCAGCAGGTATTGACCTCACGATTGAACTCCTGCGCCAGGAAATCCAGCCGCCGGCCCACCGCACCGCCTTTCTTGATCATCTCACGTGCCTGCGAGATGTGCGAGGCGATGCGGTCGAGTTCTTCGCGAATGTCGGCCTTGGCCGCGATCATGATGGCTTCCTGGTTCAGCCGCTCGGAATCGAAGCGATCCGAGGAGGCCAGCAGCGCAGCGATCTGCTCGGCGAGGCGCGCGCGGATCGCCTCGGGTTTGCGGCCCGGTGCGGTCTCGGCCCTCTTCGCCAGCGTTTCGATCTCGTCCATGCGCTGCGACAGGATCTGGCCGAGCGTGCCGCCCTCGCGCTTGCGCATTTCGACCAGCGCCGTCAGCGCCTGCTCGAAGGCTGATGCCACCGCGAGCCGCGCTGCTTTATCTTCCTCTTCGTCGCTGTCCGGCTCGACGACCTCGATGACCCCCTTGATCGCCATCAATCCGTCGACGCTGGGCGCCACCGCATCGATCTTGCCGGCGAGTTCGGCGGCAATCTTCAGGATCGAATTCAGGACATCCTCGTTGACGCGCACCGTGGACAGGGCGTTGGCGCGCTTCACGGTGAGATTCGCATAGACCGTGCCGCGCGACAGCACCTCGGCGGCGCGCTTGCGCGCGATGGTCTCGACCTCGTCCCAGCCGGGCGGCAGGCGTACGCGGAAGTCGAAGCCCTTGGCGTTGACGGATTTCAATTCCCACTCGAAGGCATACGGCCCGCTGGTGCCGTGGCTTCGCGCAAAGCCGGTCATGCTCGACAGCGCCATCGCGGAACGTCTCCGAATATACGAGTGAGATTCGCGAACCGCGAACCGGGATCAGGTTAGAGCCTTTTCAGGCCGTAGGGAATTGTCCGGGAATTCGTGCGCGCGCGGCCTATTGCTGGACTACCGGCGGCGATGCCGTCGATTGCGCGGCGCCCTGGC
>DATCUS010000264.1:0-2764 GCA_036561845.1 Tardiphaga sp.
GGGCGATGCCGCGCGCGGTCGCGCTTTGGTCGCCAACCGGCAGACCACCTGCGTGCTCTGCCATGCGGTGCCGCAGACCGCGGCGGCGCTGCAGGGCGATCTGGCGCCGGATCTCGCCGGCAGCGGCAGCCGCTGGAGCGAAGGACAATTGCGGCTGCGGCTGGTGCACGCGACGCGCCTCAATCCCGCAACCATCATGCCGTCCTACTATCGCATCGACGGGCTGCAGCGTGTCGCCACGGCATGGCGCGACCGGCCGATCCTCACCGCCAGCCAGATCGAGGATGTGGTGGCCTATCTCGCCACGCTGCGGGATTGAACAGGGACGGATGATGACAGAGACCGAAGCGACACGGCGCGGCTTCCTGACGATGGCCGGCGGCATGGCGGCCGTCAGCATCACGCCGTTTGCGCTGACGAGCGCACAGGCGACGCCCGACTCGCTGGCCGCTGCCATCCGCGCGGTCGTGGGCGGCGCGGTGGTGCATGCCGGCCGCGTCAAGCTCGACGTGCCCCCGCTGGTGGAGAACGGCAATACCGTGCCGGTCACGGTCAGCGTCTCGAGCCCGATGACGGACACCGACTTCGTGCGCAGCATCCATCTGTTCAACGAGAAGAACCCGCAACCCAATGTCGGCAATTTCTTCATCGGCCCGCGCGCCGGCCGCGCCGAGGTCGGGACAAGAATACGGCTCGCCGACACCCAGAAGATCGTGGCCATCGCGCGGCTGTCGGACGGTTCGTTCTGGTCGGTCAGCGCCGACGTGGTGGTGACGCTGGCCGCCTGCACCGAGGAGGCCAGCTGATGCCTTCCGCCCTCATCAACGTGCCGCCGAAGGCCAAGCGCGGCGACATCATCGAGATCAAGACGCTGATGTCGCACATCATGGAGACCGGCTTCCGCCACACCGTGACCGGCGAGGCCATTCCGCGCAACATCATCACCAGCTTCTCCTGCCGCTACAACGGCGTGGAGATCTTTCGCGCCGAGCTGTTTCCGGCCATCGCCGCCAATCCTTTCCTGTCGTTCTTTACGGTCGCGGGCGACAGCGGCACGCTGGAATTCAACTGGACCGGCGACCGCGGATTTTCCGAAACCGCTTCGGCCCCCATCATCGTCGAATGAGAGGCACTGTCATCATCGCTGCAATGCTGCTGATGCAGGCGGGAGCGCTCTGCTTCGCCGGCGAGATTCCGCCGACCGAACGCCGCTCCGGCGCGGCCTTCATGACCCCGCAGACGCAGGCGATCCAGAACGACGACACCGCTAATCCCGCCATGTTGTCGGTGCTCGACGGCGAGAAACTGTGGAAGGAAAAATCCGGCGCGGCGAACCTGGCCTGCGCCGACTGCCACAGCGATCCCGGCAGCATGCGCGGCGTCGCGGCGCATTATCCCGCGTTCGATACGAAACTGGGGCGGCCGGTCAATCTCGAGCAGCGCATCAACCTGTGCCGCAGCGAGCGCCAGCGGGCGACGCCGTTGGCCTACGAAAGCCCGGAGCTGCTGGCGCTGACCGCTTTGGTCGCCCGGCAATCGCGCGGCATGCCCATCGATGCCGGCGCCGACCCGCGTCTCGCGCCGTTCGTCGCCGCCGGCCGCGAGTTGTTCATGCGCCGGCAGGGCCAGCTCAATCTCGGCTGCAGCAATTGTCACGACGACAACTGGGACAAGCACCTCGCCGGCTCCGCCATCACCCAGGCGCATCCCACCGGCTATCCGCTGTACCGGCTGGAATGGCAGTCCATCGGTTCGCTGCAGCGCCGGCTGCGCAACTGCATGGCCGGCGTCCGTGCCCAGGCCTTCGACTACGGCGCGCCGGAGCTGGTCGAACTGGAGCTTTACCTGATGTCGCGCGGACGCGGCATGGCGATGGATGCGCCCGCAGTACGGCCGTGACGCCTTCAACGATTGGAGGTGAGACCGCTGCTATGCAGCGCGCAGCCGTCCCTCAGCACTGACAAGCCGAAGAATTCACATCGGAATAGCAGTTATAGCGACCGGCGCGCCAATTTTCCGTCCAGCCACAGCCATTGTGAGGCAATGTGTTGCCGACCATTCTCAGCGACGCATCGTTCCAGGTCGCACGCTTTCGGGCCTCTCGATGAAAACCACGCCAACCGTCACCCATGCCCTCGCGCAGCTGATTTCCGCCACGCAGTGGGACGACCTCCCCGAGGCCGTCCGCCAGGCCGCCCGGCGCTCGCTGCTGAACGGCATCGGTACCGCGCTCGGTTCGGCGCGTGCGCCGGTGGTCGTCACGCTGGCGCAGACGCTGCAATGCTTTTCCGATCACCGTCACGCCATGCTGCTCGGCGGCACCAGGCGAATGGATGCCGGCAGCGCCGCCTTCGTCAATGCGGTGGCCAGCAACCTGCTCGACTTCGACGATACCCATCTGCCGACCATCATCCATCCCACCGCGCCGGTGGCTTTCGCGGCGCTGGCGCTGGCCGAATGGCGCGGCCTGTCGGGCCGGCAACTGCTCGAGGCCTTCGTCGCCGGCGGCGAGACCGCCTGCCGCATCGGACTCGGCGTCTCACCGGGCCATTACGCCCGCGGCTGGCACATCACCTCGACCTGCGGGGTGTTCGGCGCGGCAGCCGCCTGCGCCCGGCTGCTCGGCCTCGATGCAGCCCGCACCGGCCACACGCTGGGCATCGCTGCCAGCCTGTCGGCCGGGGTGGTGGAAAATCTCCCGACAGCGGGCAAGAATGCCAGCGTCGGCAACGCTGCGCGCAACGGCATGCTCGCCGCGATGCTC
>DATCUS010000265.1:0-38981 GCA_036561845.1 Tardiphaga sp.
CTCGCACGCACACCCCGGGAGGCTGGAGGTCACCGTCCGGGCCCACTACGGGGCTCTGCCGCTCTGTGCCGGCTGGACGGGACAGTGACAAGGCGGGGAAAGCCCGCCGGAAACTGTCCCGGAAGAACGGTCCCCTGGCCCAAAATCACCGCGGTGGCGCGCCCGCAGGCGCCGCGACCCGCTTCGTCGTTGCGACGGCGTTGCGGCTCGCGTCCCATCCACCATCCCGCGCCTGCCGGCGCGCCGCTCCCCTCATGTCCGGAGGGGAGGACTGCTCACACCTCGGACGCCATGGGCGCCGCGAGAACGAGAGCACCTGGCTGTTTGACATTCACATCCGAAAAAACTTTCCCTGCGAATTCGCCTGACAGTCTTGCGGCCACACGCATTGCCAGATCCGTCATTTGCATGCTCCTGTGCGCGTGCGACGGCGGTTGACGTGAAGGCGATCAAGATCGGCATGAGCAGTTCTGACAATGGCGCGGCCAACGAGTCGATGCATCTGGAGACTGACGTTCTGGTGATCGGCGCCGGCGGCGCCGGCATGTATGCGGCGCTGGAAGCGGCGGGCAACGGCGCGCAGGTCATCCTCGCCGACCGCAGCCTGATCGGACGCGGCGGTGCCACGGTGATGGCGCAGATGACCGTCGCTGCCGCATTGGGCGAGCAGACGCCGGACCACTGGGAGTTTCATCTCGCCGATACGCTGGCCGCAGGTCGCGGCCTGTGCGACGAGCGCCTCGCCGCGCTGTTGTGCGAGGACGGCCCGAAGCGGCTGCGCGAGATGGATGCCTGGAAGGTCGGCTGGGCGCGCGAGGACGGCCACATCAAGCAGGCGCAGGCGCCGGGCCACGACCGGCCGCGCTGCGCCTATGTGGATTTCCTCTCCACCGGGCCAGCGGTGTCGAAAACCCTGCGCACCCAGCTCCACCATGCCGACGCCATCCGGCGCATCGGCGATCTCGTCATCGTCGATATTGCCGTCCGCGACGGCGAGGCCTGCGGGGCCACCGCGCTGCATCTGCCCACCGGCCGCACGGTGACGCTTGCCGCGAAAGCCGTGATCATCGCCACCGGCGGACTGACCGGCCTGTATCGCCGCAACAGCGCCTCGTCGAACATGGGCGGCGACGGTTATGCGCTGGCGCTGCGCGCCGGCGCCGAACTGATCGACATGGAATTCGTGCAGTTCTTTCCCATTGGCCATCTCGCGCCGCGGCTGGTCGGCATGGACCCGATCATGTGGGACCCGTTCCGCTACAAGCTCGGCGGCAAGCTCTTGAATTCCGAGCTGCGCGAATTCGAGCAGGACTACGCCGCGAAGGATTCGCGCAGCGATGGCACCTATGTGCTGACCCGCGATCTCGCCACCTATGCGATCACCAGGGAAGTCGAGGCCGGCCGCGGCAGTCCCGCCGGCGGCGCCTATCTCAGTTTCCAGCACGTGCCGGAGGCCGAGATCCGCAAGGCGTTCGGCCCGGTGGTCGATCGGCTCGCCGCCAACGGCATCGATCTGGCGCAGCATCCCGTCGAGGTCGCGCCGATCGCGCATTACCACATGGGCGGCATTCGCGTGGACGAGGCGATGCAGACCGGCGTGCCCGGCCTGTTCGCCTGCGGCGAGGCGGTGGGCGGCGCCAACGGCGCCAACCGGCTGTCGGGCAATGCCATCACAGAGGCTTTTGTCTTTGGCGCCCGCGCCGGTCTCAGCGCCGCGCGGCGCGCAGCAGAGGTTTCATCGCAGTGGGCCGAAGCTGCCGCGCGTCCGGCGCTCGACCTGCTGCGCAGCGCCAGCAAACGCGATGCGCCGAATCCGGCCGCCGTCGTCACGCAGCTTCAGGCGGTGATGGCTGATGATGTTGGCCCGTTCCGCACCGATGCCGGGTTGCGCAAGGCGATTGCATCGATCGCGCAATTGAAGGCCGACATCGGCGACACCCCGATTTATTCCGAAGCCGCGTTCGATCCGGTCCTGGTCGACTGGCTCGACCTGCGCAATGCACTGCTGGTGGCGCAGTCGGTGGCGGTGCCGGCGCTGGCACGAACCGAAAGCCGCGGCGCGCATCAGCGCGACGACCATCTGGGTCTGCAAGAGGGTTGGTGCGTCAACCAGGTCGTCAATGTGACGGACAGCGTCATGAAGCTGCAGACGATGGCGCCATCCAGCGGAAAGGCCGCAGCATGAAGGCAACGCTTGCCATCCAGCGCGGCATGCCCGGCGACGCCGCCCGCGTCGAAAGCTTCGACGTGCCGTTCGAGCACGGCCAGTCGATCCTCGACGGCCTGCGCGCCATTCGCCGCAGCGCCGATCCGTCGCTGGCCTTCCGGTTTTCCTGCATCAATGCCAATGCCTGCAAGGAATGCATGATGCTGATCGACGGCAAGGTCGACTACGCCTGCACCGTGCGGTTGAAGGAAGGCGTCACTGCATTGGCGCCGCTGCCGAAGAAGGCGCTGGTCCGCGATCTCGTGACCGAGATCGCGCCGCCGGACGAGCGGCTGCTGCGCTCCTGATCAAGCCTTGCCGTCGCGCTCCGCAGCCGAAACCACCAGCAGCACTTCGGCCTTCTGCCGGCCGACGCTGCGCAGCCAGTGCGGAGTCTCGCCGGAAAAGTACAGGCAGTCGCCCTTGGTCAGCAGCAGTTCCTCGCCATCGAGCCTGATGACGATACCGCCGGACACGACGAACAGGAATTCCTCGCCGGCATGGGACGCCCGCGATGCCATCTTCAGCGGCGGCCGGATCAGGAATGGCTCCATCGCCTTGCGGGTGCGGCTGGCCGCCAACGCCAGCAGGTCGAAGCCGCCTTCGTTGACCGACATCGCATCCTGCTCGCGGCGAAACAAAGTATAGCGCGGCGCCGGCGTCGGGTTGGGATCGAACAGATAGGTGACGTTGACCTCGAGCGCGGCTGCCATGCGGAGCAGGGCGGCAACCGAGGGCGTCTTCAGCCCGCGCTCGACCAGCGAGATATAGCCGCGCGTCAGCTCGCTCTGGGTGGCGAGCTGATCCAGCGTCAGTCCCTTCGCGGTGCGAAGCTGACGCAGGTTGAAGCCCACAGCATTCTTGCTGACGTCGAGCAATGTTGTCTCCGTTTTGAGCGCGGACCCTTTTAGATCAAGCGCATAGATGGCGGAAGGGCCGCAGTTTCCGTCCGCGTGAACGTCCCCGGTTGGCGGGCCGCGCCTGTTTCCAGTAGAAAACATTGCTGCAGATATTTCCAGCAACGGCAAGGATAATTTAGGCAAAGTTCGGCTGAATCTGCGGTTTTTCGCCTTTATCCTGGGCATTCGCTGCATTCTGCCGGTTCGGGCAGCAAATGCCGACTTTCGTGCCGTTGATTTCCAGCAGTAAACATGTTGGATTTTCACGACAGGAATATGTCCTGCAGATCACGACACGAAGGCCCGATATATGATCAAGCGCCTCAGTCCCGGAAAGCGGTTCAGCACGGTCACCGTCCACGGAGATCCGGCCGCGCCCATCGCAGCCACTTCATTGCCGAACATCCTCGACTTCGCCGCCATCAACGCGGCCCGATAGCAGGCGGCGCCCGCGCTGAGGCGATCAACCATCAGCGTCATCACGAGAATTGACCAGCTACGCCCGGCAGCACCGGACGGAGAAGGAAGAGTTGCGCCCGAAACTTAACCCCTTGCTGAAGGAGCCGACATGACTGTTGCAGAGGAATTCAACACCATCGCGATTCCCGACGATGCGGCGACCTTGCGCCGCATCGTGTGGTCCAGCGTGATCGGTACCGCCGTGGAGTGGTACGACTTTCTGATCTACGGCGCCGCCACTGCGCTGGTGTTCAACAAGATCTTCTTCGCTGCCGGCGATCCGGCGCTGGCGACCATCGCTGCGTTCGGCACCTATGCGATCGGCTTTCTCGCCCGTCCGCTCGGCGCGGCAATCTTCGGCCATTTCGGCGACCGCGTCGGCCGCAAGCAGATGCTGGCCATCACCATCATGGTCATGGGTCTCGGCACTTTCCTGATCGGCCTGCTGCCGACCTATGCGCAGATCGGGATCTGGGCGCCGCTGCTGCTGGTGGTTCTGCGCTTCCTGCAGGGCATCGGCCTCGGCGGTGAATGGGGTGGCGCCGTGCTGATGGTGGTGGAGAACTGTCCGACCCACAAACGCGGTTTTCTCGGCAGCATGGTGCAGGTCGGCAACCCCGTCGGCAATCTTGCGGCGATCGGCATGTTCGCGCTGGTCTCGCAACTGCCGGAAGCCGAGTTCATGTCGTGGGGCTGGCGGGTGCCGTTCCTGATCTCGATCCTGCTGGTCGGCGTCGGCCTCTACATTAGGCTCAGCATGGAAGAGACGCCGGCGTTCCGCCTGCTCAAGGCCAAGAACGAGGTGGCGAAGATCCCGATCGTCGAGATCTTCAGGCATCACCGTCGCCCGTTCTTCACCGCGGTCGGCCTGAAGATCTCGGAAATCGCCTATGCCAGCATCGCTGGCGTGTTCATCATGTCCTACGCCACATCGCGCCTTGGCCTGTCGCGCGGCCTGGTGCTGAATGGCGCCTTCATTGCCTCCTTCGTCGCGTTGTTCTCGATTCCCCTGTTCGGCTGGATGTCGGACAAGGTCGGGCGCAAGACGATGTTCTATGCCAGCTGCCTGTTCTCGGCGCTGTTCGCCTTCCCGATGTTCTGGCTGCTCGATACCAAAGACCCCACCATCGTGATCCTGACCATCGTGGTCGCCATCAGTTTCGGGCAGATGGTGATGTTCGGCATCGGCGCGCCCTGGTACTCCGAACTGTTTACGGCGCGGCTGCGCTACAGCGGTGCGTCGCTGGGCTTCCAGGTCGGTGCCGCGCTGAGCGGCGGCCTGAGCCCCTTGATCGCAGCGTCGCTGATGGCCTGGGCCGGCGGCGCAACCTGGCCGGTCTCGCTGTTCCTGATCGTCTGCGCGCTGATCACGGCAATCGCGACATCCTTTGCGCCGGAGATGGCCAACAAGGAACTGACTTGACGGCGTCGGGGCGGCGCATTCCTGTGCCGCCCCGCGCTTTCCGATCCGTCAACGCTGCGATAAAACTCGAATTCGTAGAAGGACTGCATCCATGCTCGATACGTTGAATGCGCCGGTGTCAGCCGTGATCCCGTCGTGGACCGGTGTGGTGCGCCATCTCCACATTACGCCGCGGGCGTTCCTGCCGATGCGGGAAATGCCCGAGCTGCAACTGGTGGCGGGCAAGGGCATCGAGGGCGACCGTTACATGATCGGGCGCGAGGAGGGGTTCTATTCGCACAGGCCCGAAGATGGCCGGCAGGTCACCTTGTTCGAATACGAGACTTTGGTGGCGCTGAAGCGCGACCATAATATCGATCTTGCGCCGGAAGAGCATCGCCGCAACGTCACCGTCGCCGGCGTGCCGCTGACCCATCTCGTCGGCCGGCAATTCTGGCTCGGCGAAACGCTGCTCGAGGCGACCCGGCTGTCGATCCCGTGCCGGCACATCGAGGAGATCACCGGCAAGGCTATCTTCGATCCGCTGATCAACCGCTCCGGCCTGAACTGCAGGATTTTGAAGGGTGGCACCGTGCGCGTCGGCGACGCGGTCCGGAACGCCTGATGAAGCCGGCGATTACCACCATCAAGACCGTTGTCGACAAGATTGACAGCGGCGGCGCCGGCATCAAGGTGTTTACGCTGGTCGATCCCGACCGCTGGGAGCTGCCACCGTTTCGGCCCGGCGCCCATATCGACCTGCATTTGCCGGGCAGCATGGTGCGCACCTATTCGCTGTGCAACGATCCCGCCGACAATCGCCGCTATATTGTTGCGGTGAAGCGCGAGATCGCCGGGCGCGGCGGCTCGGCCAAGCTGCACGACGAGATCGAGGTCGGCGACACCATCGGCGTGTCGCTGCCGCGCGGCGGACTCGATCTCGCGGACGATGTCGCCCGCTTTGCGTTCGTTGCAGGTGGCATCGGTGTGACGCCGTTTCTCTCGGTTGCAGCGCATCTCACGCGCGTGGGACGCCCAAAATTCACGCTGCACATGATCGCGCGCGGGGCGCCGCCGCTGGCTGACTTGCTGGAGCCGTTCATGAAGTCCGGACATCTGGTTGTTCACGACACGTCCGTCTCCGGTCGGCCGAACGTTGCCCAACTGATCGGTCGTCCGTTGTCCGATGTGGCGCTCGGCTGCTGCGGGCCGGAGAGCATGATCGACCACTTCGAGCAGGCGTCGCGCGACTGGCCGGCGCATCGGGTCCATATCGAGCGCTTCGTGCCGCCAGCCTTGCCGGCGGATGCGAATGCAAAACCCTATGTGCTGGTGCTCGCGCGTTCGAAAATCGAGATTCCCGTCGATCCCGGGCAGACCATGCTGTCGGTGCTCACTGATGCCGGGGTGGACATTCCCGCGTCCTGCTGCGGCGGCATCTGCGGCTCCTGCAAAGTCGACTGGCTCGAGGGTGATCCGATTCATCGCGACCGCGTGCTGTCCCCGGCCGAACGCGCGCGCAGCCTGATGGTCTGCGTCGCCGGCTCGGCAGATGATCGGCTGGTGCTAGATCTGTGATTGCCGCAGCGCACGCGGCAGACGCCCGCTGCCTCTCCTGGGACAGTGTGATTAATTTATAGCCGTTCAAAACTTGTGCGGCGATGCAAGCGGGCCGCATGACCCTCATTCGGATCCTGTGACAGCGCCATCGCGGCCGACATTGTCCGCGACAATTCGCTGCATCGTGGCGATGAAGACCGCCTGTTCGGCCTTGGTCAGTTGACCCAGGGTCGCGCGATGCGCGTCGCGTGCGGCGGTCTCGATTTTCGCCAGCAGCGCCCTTCCGGCCGGCGTCAATTTGCAGATTCGGGCGCGACGATCGTCGGTATCCACCGGCCGCTCGACCAGGCGGCGCGCCTCCAGCCGCTTCAAGGCGCCCGTCGTCGTGGTGCGATCCAGCGCGATATCGGCGGCCAATGTGGTCTGATCGGCGGCTCCGCGCTCCGCCAGCGCCGACAGCAGGCTGTATTGCAGCGGCGTGATTTCGAACGTGCCGCAGGCCTCCTGGAACAGCGCGACGTGGATCTGGTGCAGCCGCCGGATCAGAAAACCGGGCCGTTCCGCCAGCGGCCACGGGCGGTGGCTTCGCTCGCCACGCTTGTTCGCCTTCTGCAACGCACATCTCCTTGTTCGCGAAGTCTGCCGGTTGCTCGCGCTGTTCGCGAGCCGTCCGGCAGTTATGGCACGAGCCTTGCTTTTGTAAAATACGAAGCATGCTTCGTATTTTGGCGGGGCCCGCGGGCGCCCGCCAGAGAACGCAGAGGAGACCAGCCATGTCCATCAGTCCCACTTTCGACCTGCTGCTGCGCGGCGGTCGCGTCATCGATCCCGCCTCGGGCGTCGACGGCATCAAGGACGTCGCCATTCGCAACGGCAAGATCGCGGCGGTGCAGACGGACATCCTGCCGACCAGCGCCAGGGAAGTGATCGACGTCACCGGCAGACTGGTGCTGCCCGGGCTGATCGATACTCATGGTCATGTCTACCAGTATGTCACCGGCCGCTTCGGCATGAATCCCGACATGGTCGGCGTGCAGTCCGGCGTCACCACGCTGGTCGATCAGGGCGGTCCGTCCTGCATGACGCTGCCGGGCTTTCGCCACTTCATTGCCGAGCCCGCAAAATCCCGCGTCTATGCCTTCCTGTCGGCCTATCTCGTCGGCGGTCTCGAGGGCCACTTCTATCCCAACCTTTACAGTCCTGCTGGCGTCGACATCGATGCCACCGTGAAGTCGGCGCTGGCCAATCCGGACCTGGTGCGCGGCATCAAGGCCCATGCCGAAATCGGCGGCTTCGCGCGCTGGGGCATCCGCGTGCTGGAGATGGCGGCGGAAATCGGCAAGCGCGCCGATCTGCCGGTCTATGTGCATTTCGGCCAGCTCTGGGGCTTGCCGGAGAGCGGCACCAATGGCGAGGATGTCGATACGATCCTGGAGCGGGTGATTCCGCTGCTGCGCGAAGGCGACGTGCTGGCGCATCCGTTCACGCGGCATCCCGGCGGCTTCGTCAATCGCGACGGCGATGTGCATCCGGTGATCCGCGCTGCGCTCGATCGCGGCCTCAAGATCGATGTCGGCCATGGTAGCCACTTCTCCTATCGCCTCGCGAAGAAGGCGATCGCCGCCGGCATCGTGCCGACCACGCTGGGCGCCGACATCCATGGTTACAACACCCATGTCCCTGCGCCGGCCGGAACGCCTGACCAGCACGAGGACGAGGAGAACCATCCCTTCGCCGGTCAGGCCAAGTTCAGCTTGGTGCAGGCCATGAGTTCGATGATGGCGCTGGGCCTGACGCTGGAGCAGGTGGTGCCGATGGTGACATCGAACCCTGCGCAAATGCTCGGCCTGTCTCACGAGATCGGTGCGCTGAAGGTCGGCATGGATGCCGACGTGTCGGTGCTGGTCCAGAAGCCCGGCCGCTACATCCTCAGCGACAACGAAAAGACCGAGGTGGTGGCCGACAGCCTGCTTCAGCCGGTGTTCTGTCTGCGTGCCGGCACGCGTTATGACGCGGTGGCATCAATCCTGCCCGAAGCCGTGGCGGCATAACGCAACTGACGACGTAACGTCCGGACGGGGGTCTGCCAGTGCGCAATGAGCGCGACTTGTCTTCTGCGACCTCTGCCTGCGGGCAGGGTGTCGGCGCGCGCGTGCCGCGCAAGGAAGACGACCGGCTGATGCGCGGCCGCGGCCAGTTCGTCGCCGACATCCGGCTCGCCGGGTTGCAGGATGTCGCCTTCCTGCGCAGCCCGGTGGCCCATGCCCGGATCAGGGCGATCCACGTGCCCGAACGCTACCGCGACGTCGTGTTCACCGCGGCCGATCTCACAGGCGTCAAGCCGATCCGCGCGGTGTCCGGGCTGCCGGGCTTCAAGATTTCCGAACAGCCGGTTCTGGCCACCGACAAGATCCGCCAGGTCGGCGAACTCGTCGCCATGTGCGTGGCGGCAACAAGGGCCGAGGCCGAGGACGTCGCGGCGTCGATCACCCTCGATCTCGAGGAATTGCCGGCGGTGCATGACATGTTGCAGGCGCGCGAGCCCGGCTCGGCGCTGGTGCACGAGCACTGGGGCGACAACATTTTTCTCGAGAGCTCGTTCGAGGTCGATATCGGCACTGCGCTGGACGCGCCGATCAGGGTGACGCGGGAGATCTCCACCTCCAGGCAATGCATGTCGCCGCTCGAGGGCCGCGGCGTGGTCGCCGCCTTCGATCACCGGCTCGACCAGCTCACCCTCTACACCGGCAGCCAGATGCCGCACATCGTGCGCAACGGCCTGTCGGATACGCTGGACATGGACCAGGGCCAGATCCGTATTGTCTCGCCGGACGTCGGCGGCGGCTTCGGCCACAAGGGCATCCTGCTGCCGGAAGAGGTCTGCCTGTCGTGGCTGACCATGAAGATCGGCCGCCCGGTGCGCTGGATCGAGGATCGCCGCGAGCATCTGGTGGCGTCAGCCAATTGCCGCGAGCATCACTACAAGATCACCGTCTATGCCGATCGTGACGGCAAATTGCGCGGCATCGATTGCGAGGCCACGGTCGATTCCGGGGCGTATTCGTCCTATCCGTTTTCTGCCTGCCTCGAAGCCGCGCAGGTCGCCAGTATTCTGCCGGGTCCGTATCTGATGCCGGCCTATCGCTGCCGCACCTTCTCGGTGGCCACCAACAAGTGCCCGATCCTGCCCTATCGCGGCGTTGCCCGCACCGGCGTCTGTTTCGCACTGGAGATCATGCTTGACATGGTTGCGGTCGAAGCCGGCCTCGAGCCCGGCGAGGTGCGGTTGCGCAATCTGGTGCGGCCGGAACAGATGCCGTTCGACAACATCACGAAAAAGCATTTCGACAGCGGCGACTATCCCGAGGCGATGCGCCGTGCACTTGCCATGATCGACGTCGATGCGGTGCGCGCGCGCCAGCGCAAGGGTGAAGTCGACGGCCGACGGATCGGTGTCGGCCTGTCGATCTATTGCGAGCAGGCGGCGCACGGCACCTCGGTCTATGCCGGCTGGGGCATTCCGATGGTGCCTGGCCACGAACAGGCGACCGCGCGGCTGACGCCGGATGGCGGTCTCGAACTGCGCGTCGGCGTGCAGTCGCACGGCCAGGGCATGGAAACCACGCTGGCGCAGGTCGCGCATGAAATGCTCGGGGTCCATGTGGACAAGGTGCGCGTCGTGCACGGCGATACAGCGATGACGCCGTATTCGACGGGCACCTGGGGCTCGCGCTCGATGGTGATGGCCGGCGGCGCCGTGGCGACCGCATGCCATGAGCTGGGTGAGCGCGCCAAGCGGATCGGCGCCAAGCTGCTGCAGTGTGATGAGGCCGACGTTATCCTCACCGACGGCGGGGTGCGCGGCGCCAGCAGCAGCGTGACGCTCAAGGAAATCGCGCACACCTGGTATCGCCGGCAGCAGGACCTGCCGGCCGACGTCGATCCCGCGGGACTCGAGACCACCTCCGGCTACAAGCCGCAGCGCGATTCCGGCACCTTCAGCTATGCCGCGCATGCGGTGATTGTCGCCGTCGATCCCGATCTCGGCGATGTGGAAATCCTCGACTACGTCATCGTCGAGGACGGCGGCGTACTGGTCAATCCGATGATCGTGGACGGCCAGATCTTTGGCGGCCTCGCGCAGGGCATCGGCACGGCGCTGTATGAGGAGATGCCGTTCGATCGCGCCGGCCAGCCGCTGGCCACCACACTGGCGGACTACCTGCTGCCCGGCCCCACCGAAGTGCCCATGCCGCGGCTCGACCACATGGAGACGCCGTCGCCCTATACGAAGTTCGGCGTCAAGGGCATCGGCGAGGGCGGCGCCATCGCGCCGCCGGCGGCGATCGCCAACGCCGTCAACGACGCGCTGCGTGGCCTCGGCGTCGAACTGATGCATTCGCCGATCACGCCGCGCCGCATCGTCGAAGCCATTCTCGCCGGACGCGCCGCGCAAAGGCCGGCGGCATGAAGCCGGCGCCCTTCACCTATGAGCGTCCCCGCGACCTTGCCTCGGCGCTTGCCGTGATCTCCGGCAGCGACGGCGTGACAAAAATCATCGCCGGCGGCCAGTCGCTCGGGCCGATGCTCAATCTTCGCCTCGTGGCGCCCGACCTGATCGTGGACATCGCCGGGCTCGCTGAATTGAAGCACGTCGAGCGCGTCGGCGACGATCTGGTGATCGGCGCCTGCGTCACCCACGCCGATATCGAGGACGGCCGCATTCCCGACGTCACCCGCGGCGCCATGCAGCGCGTCGCCTCGGCCATCGCCTATCGCGCGGTGCGCAACCGCGGCACCATCGGCGGTTCGCTCAGCCACGCCGACCCCAGCGCCGACTGGGTCTCGGCGCTGACGGCGCTCGGCGCCACGCTGACGCTGCGCAGCAAGGCCGGCGCGCGCAGCGTGGCGATGAAAGACTTCGTGCGGGGCGCGCTGGAGACCGCGCTGCTGCCAGGCGAGATGATCGAGTCGGTGCGCGTACCGGCGATGGCCGCTTCGGCGCGCTGGGGTTACGTCAAGGCCTGTCGCAAGACCGGTGAATTCGCCCATGCCATCGGCGCGGTGCTGATCGATCCCGACGCCGGCGCCGCGCGCATCGTGATCGGCGCAGTCGAGGCGGCGCCTGTCGTCATCGACGATGCAACGGAACTGTTCGGCGGTCGCATTGACGGTGACTTCGGCAGGACCTTCGACGCGCGCGTGGCGGACAGAATCTTGTCGAACGCCGGCATCACCGATGCTGCGGACCGCCATATCCATGTGGCCGTGCTGCGCCGCGCTGTTGCGGAGGCTGCCGCATGAACAGTATCGAGCTGACGGTCAACGACCGCACAGTCAGCGCGCGGGTCGAGCCGCGCACCAGCCTCGCCGATTTCCTGCGCGACGAACGCGACCTCACCGGCACCCATCTCGGCTGCGAGCACGGCGTCTGCGGCGCCTGCACGCTGCTGCTCGACGGCGTGCCGGCGCGCTCCTGCATCACCTTTGCGGTGTCCTGCGACGGCGCTGCCGTCACCACCATCGAAGGCCTCGACGACGACGAGATCGCCATCGAGCTGCGCGCGGCGTTTACCCGCGAGCACGCGCTGCAATGCGGCTACTGCACGCCGGGCATGCTGGTGTCGGCACGCGATCTGGTGAAGCGCCTGCCGGACGCCGACGAGCAGGCCATCCGCGTCGGCATGTCCGGCAACCTGTGCCGCTGCACCGGTTATGTCGGCATCGTCCGTGCGGTGCAGTCGGTGATTGTGGAGCGCCGCGCCCGCGATATCGCGGCGGAGCCGGATGCCGGGCGCAGGCTGCTCGGTCCGGTAGGCTCGGGACACGCTGCCTGCGTCAGTGCCAAACCGTCGGTCGCCTTGGCTGCGCGGGTCGAAATGATCAGCACCGTCGCGCCCCTTGTGATCCCCGACTTCACGCCATCGACCGTTCTCGAACAGCACTTCGACGTCGCGCATCCGCCGGCAAAAGTGTTCGCGATGTTTGAGGATATCGCCGCCGTGGCGGCTTGCCTCCCCGGCGCGTCGCTGACCGGGGCGCCGGTGCCCGAGCGCGTCGAGGGCGCAATCCGCGTCAGGATCGGCCCGATCTCCGCGAACTTCAACGGCGCGGCGCGAGTCGAGAGCGATGCCACGCAACTGTCCGGTCGCATTCTTGGTATCGGCGTCGATCAGCGCAGCCGCTCGCAGACGCAGGGCGAGATTCGCTACCGACTGCTGCCGATTGCCGAGGGCGCGGCGACCCGTGTCGAACTGTCGATCGGCTACAGCCTGACCGGCATGCTGGCGCAGGTTGGCCGCTCCGGCCTGGTGCGCGATCTCGCGGCGCGGCTGATCGCCGAATTTGCCGGCAATCTCGATCGCCGGCTGTCGCATAGCGCAGACGCAACGGCAGCGCCGGCCGCCGAGCTCAACGGAATTTCGCTTGTCTTCGGGCTGCTGCGCGATCGCGCGGCGCGCGCGCTACGCCGGATTATCGGCCGCGGAGACACGGCATCATGAATCGGCGCCCGCACATCCTGCGAGGCGGCGACGTTTGGACTGCGCCAGTTTCACCTGCGTTCATTGGGAGAATGACATGATACGAACCTTCAAGGCCGTTCCGGCGATCGCGCTTGCGCTCGCTTTGTTCGACGGCGCGGCTCACGCGCAAACCATCAAGATCGGCGTCAACGAGCCGCTGACCGGCGCGTTCGCTGCCTCCGGCACCTATGTGGTGAACGGCGCCAAGATCGCCGCTGACGAGATCAACGCCAAGGGCGGCGTGCTCGGCAAGAAGATCGAGCTGGTCATCGAGGACAACAAGAGCAACCCGACCGAGGCCGCGGCCGTCGCCGAGAAGCTGATCACCCGCGACAAGACGCCAGTGCTGCTCGGCGCCTGGGGCTCCAGCCTGACGCTCGCCGTGATGCCGAAGCTGGTGGAGTACGAGACGCCGATGGTGGTCGAGACCTCGTCGGCCGGCAAGATCACCACGTCGGGCAACCCCTACATCTTCCGCATCTCGCCGCCGTCGGCGGTGGAGGGTGCGGCCTTCAGCAAGATCATCGACAAGCTGGCGATCAAGAAGGCCGACTTCCTCGTCATCAACAATGACTGGGGTCGCGGCACCGCCGAGGACTTCGGCAAGATGATGAAGGAACACGGCATCACTATCGGTCTGGTCGAGACCATGGACCAGTCGGCGCAGGACATGAGCGCCCAGCTTGCCAAGATCAAGGCCTCCGATTCCGAGACCGTCATCGTCACCACCGCGGTCGATCAGCTGACGCTGATCTTCAAGCAGGCCGCGGCCATCGGCCTGAAGAAGCGCATCATCACCACCGGCGGCTCGCAGAACCCCGACCAGATCATCGCCCAGGCAGGTGCCGCCGCCAACGGCACCATGCATCTGACCACGTTCCTGCCGTGGTATCCCGACAAGACGCCGAACCCGGAGGCCACCAGCTACTTCATCGCCGAATGGAAGAAGCGCGGCTTCGACTTCGCCGGCTGCACCGAAAGCTTCCGCGGCTATGACGGCATCCGCACCATCGCGGCGGCGATCGAGAAGGCCGGCAAGGCCGAGCCCGCGGCGATCAAGGCGGCGCTGTGGGAGATCAACATCAAGGGTCTCAACGGCGACATCGTGTTCAAGAAGTCGGGCCCGGTCGGTCAGGAGAGCGGCCAGAGCTTCCCCAACGTCTATCTGATCGAAATTGCCGACGGCAAGGTCGGCATGAAGGCGCTGTAAGCGAGTCCGCGCGACGCGACGTTCTTCCCTCGCCCCGCACTTGCGGGGAGAGGGTGGCTCGAAGGCCGCAGGGACTTCGAGTCGGGTGAGGGGCTTCAGAGTTTCGCCCGATAGTCCCCCTCACCCGGAGCCCTTCGCTGCGCTCAGGACTCCGATCTCTCCCCGCCCGGCGAAGCGAAGCTTCGCTAGGCGGGAGAGGTTAAGGAACCGAGCTCCGCGTTCGTCGTGATCACTTCAAGAAACGAGAACCGCCCTTGACCCAGCTGCTGCAACATCTCCTCAACACCCTCGTGCTCGGCGGCACCTATGCGCTGCTGGGCATCGGGCTGACGCTGATCTTCGGCATCATGAACGTGGTGAACTTCACCCACGGCATCCTCTACACCTTCGGCGCCTACATGATGTTCATCGTGGTGCATCAGTTCGGGCTGAATTTCTTTCTCGCGATTCCCGTCGCCATCGCCGCCGGCTGGCTCCTGGGCGCGGCGATCGAACTGTTGCTATTGCGGCCTTTGCGCGGCTCCGACATCGACACCACCATGCTGGTGATGATCGGCGCCTGGATCGCCATGCAGTCCGGTGCGCTGTGGATCTGGGGCGGCGTGGCGAAGTCGGTCAGCAATCCGTTTCCTGACGCGCCGCTGGTGCTCGGGCCCGTCTCGGTGTCGTGGCTGCGCCTGTTCGTGCTGGCAGCTGCGGCGTTGCTGATCGCCGTGTCCTATCTCCTGATCAACCGGACAAAACTCGGCAAGGCCATGCGCGCCACCTTCCAGG
Source organism: Tardiphaga sp. (assembly GCA_036561845.1). Taxonomy (GTDB): domain Bacteria; phylum Pseudomonadota; class Alphaproteobacteria; order Rhizobiales; family Xanthobacteraceae; genus Tardiphaga. The sequence goes on from DATCUS010000265.1 coordinate 15,035, forward strand.
ATTCCGACACCGCGGCGCTGATGGGCGTCAATGTCAGCTGGATCTACACCTCCACCTTTGCCATCGGCTCGAGCCTTGCCGCGGCAGCCGGCGCGCTGCTCGGCCCGGTCTATGTGATCTTCCCGCAGATGGGCGATCTGGCTGCGGTCAAGGCCTTCGCCATCGTCATCCTCGGCGGCCTCGGCAACATCACCGGCGCGGTGATCGGGGGCTTCATCCTGGCCCTCGCCGAAGAGCTCGGCGCCGGCTACGTTTCGTCGGGCTACCGTGATGCCATGGGCTTTGTGATCATCATCGCCGTGCTGATCTTCAAACCCACCGGGCTGTTCGCCAGGGCGGAGCGCGTCGGATGAACCGCATCGTGACACTGCTCTGCCTGCTGATCTTTGCGTCAGTGCCGCTGTGGCTGCAGGACCCGTATTTGCTGAACGCCCTGATCACCACCGGCATCTTCATCATCGCCGCCATGAGCCTGAACCTGCTGCTCGGCTTCACCGGCCAGCTCAGCCTCGGCCATGTCGCCTTCTTCGGCATCGGTGCCTATGTCTCCGCGTTGACGGCGCTGGGCTTCGATGTCCCGATCGTCGGCGACTTTCATGTCGTTCACGTGCCTTGGCCGCCGGTGATCGGTTTCGTGCTGGCGATTCTCATCTCCGGCTTCTGCGGCTATCTGGTCGGCCGGCTCTCGTTCAGCGTGCGCGGCGCGTATTTCGTCATCGTCACCATTTCCTTTGCCGAGGTGGTGCGGCTGGTGGCGCTGAACTGGGTCGAGCTGACGCAGGGCCCATTGGCGCTGACCAATATTCCGTCGATCACCATCGGTCTGCCCGGCCTCGGCTATCTCGTGCTGAAGACCAAGCTGCAGAACTATTATCTGGTGCTCGCCGTTGCGGCCTTGTCCTATTTCCTGATCGCCCGGCTGGTGCATTCGCATTACGGCCGCGCCATGCGCGGTCTGATGGAGAACGAGACGCTGGCGGTCGCTGTCGGCATCGACGTCACCAGGACGCTGACTCTCGCGGCGATCATTTCGGCGGGCATCGCCGGCGCCGCCGGCAGCCTCTATGCGCATTACATCCGCATCATCGATCCCGACGTCTTCGCCTTCATCACCACCGTCACCATGGTGATCATGGTGGTCTCCGGCGGCAAGGGCTCGCTGGCCGGGCCGGTGGTCGGCGGCGTGATCTTCGGCCTGTTGCCGGTGTTCCTGCGGCCGATCATGCCGCCGGAAGCGCAGTGGATCACCTATGGCGGCGTGCTGATCGCGATTCTGTTCGTGCTGCCGCGCGGCATCGTGCCGACATTGGCGCCGCTGCTCGGCCTGGCACGCAAGCGCGGCGCAACATCTGCCAAAGCGATCGATGTCGCAGAGGAGGGCGCATGACCGTGCAGTCGAATTCGCGCGAGACCATGCTCAGCGTCGAGAACGTTGCCATGCAGTTCGGCGGTCTGGTCGCCCTGTCCGATCTGAATTTCTCGGTCCGCGAGGGCGAGATCCTCAGCCTGATCGGCCCCAACGGCGCCGGCAAGACCACCGCCTTCAACCTGATGACGGGGTTCCTGACGCCGACCAGGGGAACGGTGAAGTATCGCGGTACAGCGCTCAAGGGCTTGAAGTCGCACGAAATCGCCGATCTTGGCCTGATCCGTACCTTCCAGCGGACTAGCGTGTTTCCGCGTGACACGGTGTTCGACAACGTGCTGATCGGCCTGCACCGCCAAGGCAAGGTGTCGCTGCTCGATGCCATGCTCGGTCTGCCGCGCGCTCGCGCTTCCGAGCGTGCGCAGCGCGAGCGCGCCGCCGAACTGGTGCGCTGGATCGGGCTTGAGGCCCGCGCCAATGATCTCGCCGGCTCGCTGTCCTACGGCGAGCAGCGGCTGGTCGGCGTGGCGCTGGCGCTGGCGGCGCAGCCGAAGATGCTGCTGCTCGACGAGCCGGTCTCCGGCATGAATGCCTCGGAGACCCACACTTTCGTGCAACTGATCCGCAACATCAGGGATCGTGGCGTCACCATCCTGTTGGTCGAGCACGACATGCCCATGGTGATGGGCGTGTCGGACCGCATCGTGGTGCTGAACTACGGGCGCATCATCGCCGAAGGCACGCCGGACGTGATCCGCAACGATCCCGCTGTCATCGAGGCCTATCTCGGGCAAGGCGCCAGGCAGGTTTCAAAGAAGGTGGCTGCGCATGCTTGAGATCAGCGACCTGGTCTGCGCCTACGGTCAGGTCACGGCGCTGCGCGGCGTCACGTTGAGTGTGAAGGCTGGCCAGCTGGTGGCGCTGATCGGCGCCAATGGCGCCGGCAAGAGCACGACATTGCGCGCGATTTCCGGCCTGGTCCCGCCGCGTGCGGGCAGCATGACCTTCGCGGGCGAGGACATCACGTCAGCCGGTCCGCAGAAGGTGCTGACGCGCGGCATCGCTCATTGTCCGGAAGGGCGGCGGGTGTTTCCACACATGACCGTCGAGGAGAATCTCGACATGGGCGCCTATCTGCGTTCCGATTCCTCGGAGATAGCCGTTGATCGTGACCGCATCTATGGCGAGTTTCCGCGGCTGGCCGAACGCAGGAAGCAGGCGGCGGGCACCTTGTCCGGCGGCGAGCAGCAGATGCTGGCGATCGGTCGCGCGCTGATGTCGCGCCCGCGGCTGGTGATGTTCGACGAGCCTTCGCTCGGGCTTGCGCCCAACATCGTCGAGCGCACCTTCGCCATCATCCGCGCTATCCGCGATGCCGGTACCACGGTGCTCCTGGTCGAGCAGAATGCCTTCGCAGCACTTGAGATGTGCGATCATGCCTATCTGCTGGAGGCCGGGCGCGTGGTGCTGTCCGGGCCGGGCGCCGACCTGATCGAGAACGAGCATGTGCGCCGGGCCTATCTTGGCGGCTGAGGCAATCTGCACCCAACGGTCCGCATGCTGCTATGCGTGGAATTCCATTCAGCGATGACATTGGACAGCGAAGATTGGGTCATCGTCTGCAGCCTCGAGCGCCTGGCTGAAAAGGCCATGGTTTGTGCGCGGATCGGCGGCGTCGATCTCATTGTGATGAAGGACGGAGAGCGGATCTTCGCCTGTGAAAGGGCCTGCCCGCACGAACAGGCCGATTTGAGCCTTGGCCGCGTCGACGACGGCCGACTGTTCTGTTCACGCCATCTCGCTTGGTTCAGTCTCCTGACGGGGGCGAGCTCGCCGGGTTGGCCGAGCCGCGCGCTACGACGCTATCCGGTGCGGACTGCGGAAGGGCAGGTGTGGATCTCGGTCGCTACTCCGATCGGCGCAGACCCTGTTGTTCCCGGGAATTAATTCGCCGTTTCTCAATATGCCGATGCCCCAATTGCTTGATGAGGAAGCGCTCACTTAATAGGCGCAAAGTCGCTTTATCAGGCAAAATTACTTTGATAATCTAGATACTTGAGCTAATGATAAAAGACATGGTTGTCACCAATCAGTCTACAACCACGACAGCGACTGCGGTTGTTGCGTGGCTTAATTAGTGCGCGGAAACAGCGCGAAAAGAAAAGTTCGGGGTCGTGACGCATATTGCACTGGTTGCAGCTTCGCCATTCTATGGTCCTCGCGGCTGGATGCAGTGGCCCGAGAGCGAAGACTATTCATTTCAGTTCATGCAGGTGCTGGGCGCGGCCCAGGACGGCGGTAGTACGATCTCCGAGTGTTTTCGCGCGGCAAGCGGCATTCATCCCGGGAATGATGAAAGCTGGTATCGGGAATGGAAGAAGCTCGCTGATACTTCAAGGGAGCGCGGCGATACCGCACTTCGCGGCGGGCATACCGAGACCGCATTGAGTAACTGGCTTCGGGCCATGAACTATTTTCGCGCGGCGCAGGTATTCCTCGGTGCCAATGACCGCCGGCGCAGCGTCACCATCGCAGAGATGCAGGCTTGCTCGCAGCTCTACTTGCGCGCTGCGTCTGTTGGCGAGGTGGTCGAAATTCCATGGGCGGACAATGAGGTTCTGCAGGGGTACTTTCTGCCTGCGCCACAAGGCCGAGGCCCATCGCCTGTGGTGATCTGCTTCGGTGGCCCCGACAAGTTCAAGGAAGAATTCCTGCACAGCCTGCCGCGCTATGCGCATCGTCGCGGGCTATCGTTGCTGCTCGTCGATTTGCCCGGCCATCGGCCCGGCGCCGGGCGCGACGGTGGGCCGGGCCGCTTTGATATCGAAACGGCGATCAGCGGCTGGGTGGACTATCTCATCGCACGCGATGGGGTGGATCCCGGAAAGATCGCTGTGTTCGGCGATGGGCTGGGCGCGGCCTTTGCGACTCGGGGAGCCAGCCTCGACGATCGGTTTGCCGCAGCCGTCTGCGATGCTGGCATCTGGGACCTGCACGAGCGGGCGTTTCTGACAGTAAACATCGCGCGTGGCGGCTGTAGCGGCAAGGACGGCTTCGAAAAGCTCTGCGGCGGCAGCATTGCCAGGAACATTCGATGCCCGATTCTGGTGACGATCGGCGAGCATGACTGGCTCGACGCCGACCACGTGACCGGCTGCTGCCAGGCGTTGCGGGCCGGCGGCCTCGACATCGACCTGAAGATCTTCACCGCGGCCGAGACCGCGGCCGGGCCGGCGCATGTCGACAATCCGACCATCGGCAATGAGTTCATCTTCGACTGGATCGCCGATCGGCTGCGCGGTTCCGCGGCATAGTCGCCGTCGGTCCTTGGTCCGGTACCAGTTGCGGCACCTGGCAGTTGTCGCCCCGGCCAGGAAGTTCAGCCGTCCACGGCGAGCATCAGGTTCGCTTTTTCCAGCCGCACCTTGAGCACGGCAATATGAGCCGCGATGTCCTGCAGCGCGCGCGGGTCGAATTCTGCAAGCACGAAAGCGTTGAGCGCCTCGCGTCGGGACGACAGCGTAGCGATCTTCTTGCTGGCCTTGTCGGACAGCGACATCAGCACCACCCTGGCGTCCTCGCTGGACGGGATCCGGCGCAGGAAGCCGTTCTTTTCAAGCATCTTGGACTGGGTCGTCACGAAGGACGGATCGACATGCAGCATGGCCGAGACGTCCTTGACCGGAACCCCCTTGCCGCGGTCGAGATCCCCGATCGCCATCAGGATCATCCATTGCGGGCCGCTGATGCCGAGTTCCTTGGCCCAGAAATAGCGGATTCCGTCGAGGTGGATGTTGATCGCCGCGATGTCCCAGGTGAATTGCCGGAGGAGTTCCTGATTCTGGCCGGCCAGGTGCGTCGGTAGTGGGTCTTCGCTGGGGGCCGAGGCCTCGGCATACTTGGTCACGCTCGCTCGATGGGGCATTCCGGTGTCCTGCACTTTTCCAATTTACATAACTCTATCAGCCAATTGCGACAGGCAAGCCACAACTTCGTGTGTTGCAGGGAAACCACACCGCGGCGCGATAAAGATGCATGAGTTCATAAAGTATTTTGCTTAAGCGAGGCGCACAGGCATTGTCCGTTTCGGCGATGGGGCAACCCGCAGTCGTCCCGTTGAAGTAGTTCGCTTTAGTACCTCGCGTTACGCGGGTGGGACCGAAGACGCGAAGTACCAGGCGGTAGTGGGGGACTAAGGGAACAATCTTCGGGTGGTCGTCACCCGGCGGATCCGGAACCTTCCCTTTAAGAACAACTTGGAGGTTTACATGACAACGATTAAGGGCCTTATTCTCGGCTCCGCGGCGGGTCTTCTCGCCATCGGCGGTGCACAGGCAGCCGATCTTCCGATGAAGGCCAAAGCGGTCGAATACGTGAAGATCTGCTCCCTCTACGGCGCCGGCTTCTACTACATTCCGGGCACCGACACCTGCATCAAGATCGGCGGCCATATCCGTCTCGATACCGCAATCGCCGGCAACATCTATGACGCTCCGCAGTGGCAGGGTGGCGCCAGCGGCGCGCAGGCCTGGCAGCGCGACTATTTCGCGACTCGCACCCGCTTCGGCCTGAACGTCGACACCCGCACGGCGACCGAATACGGCGTTCTGCGCACCTACGCCGACGTGAAGTTCGACTGGACCCGCGGCAACTCGGGTATCGCTGGCGGCGCGCCGGTCGAAGTCGACTACGCGTTCATCCAGTTCGCCGGCTTTACCTTCGGTAAGGCGGTTTCGATGTTCGATCCGCAGTGGGCCTTGTCCAAGCCGACCATCTCGTCGGGCTTCAATGCCGGCTCCAACAACGCCACCGCAATTCCGATGCTGGCGTACACCGCTTCGTTCGGCAACGGCGTTTCGGCCACGATCTCGCTCGAAGACGCTCAGCCCTACCGCACCGCTGGTGTGGTCAATGCGTCGAGTGCCTTCATCGGCATCGGCGGCGGATCCTTGCCGGGTGTTTCGGCAGCGGGCGCTTACGGCGTCGGCAACTTCCTGGGCAACGCGTCGGGCGGCGATCATATTCCTGACGTCGTCGGCAACCTGCGCCTCGATCAGGCCTGGGGTTCGGCCTATGTGTCGGCCGCCGCTCACGAGGTTCACGGCAACTACTACACCGCCTCTAACGCTGATCTCGGCCGTCCCTCTTCGACCTACGGCTACGCAGCCAGCGTTGGCTTCGAGCTGAAGAACCTGCCGACCGGCGCAGGCGACAGCTTCAAGATGGAAGCGACCTATGCCAAGGGCGCTGCCAAGTATGTCTGGGGCGGCACGATCGATACCGCAGGCGCAGGGCGTTTCCTCCGCACCAGCGGCAACGGTTTGGGCAGCACCCTGGCCTTCGGTTACGTGCTTGACGGCGTGTATACCGGAACCAGCTCGGCCAACGGTAGCGGCATCGACCTGAGCACCGCTTGGGACGTCAGCGCCTACTACGAGCACTACTGGAACCCGGCATGGCGTACCTCGCTGTTCGGCAACTACAGCACCATCTCCTACGGTGCTGGCGGCAATGCTGCACTGATTGCAGCTTTGTCGGCTGGCGGCGTCACCGCGACCAGCACCACTGCTGGTGCCGGTACCGGCTTCCTCACCGTTACGGGCGGCGACATGAAGTTCTCGACGGTCCAGATCGGTACCCGTACCGCCTGGCAGCCGGTCAAGGATCTCACCATCTCGGCTGAGTTCATCTACAGCCGCATGTACACGAACCTCGATGGAACCTTCACCAACACCAGTGCGGTGTCCGGTGCTCCGGCGGGGCGCGTGTTCACTCTCGGCGACCAGAACGTCTACAACGGCGCGGTTCAGCTCATCCGCTCCTTCTGATCCTGATCGTCTCACGACGCTCATTGTCTGAAACAAGGACCCCCGGCAGGAAACTGCCGGGGGTTTTTGCTTGCGCCTGCCGCCTGCAGGACGCCCGCTGTCGACCCCGGCCGGTCCGGCGTCTATAACGCCGCCTTGTTGCACCGGGAAAGGTCTCGCAAGCGAATGGCGTCCGCCGCTGAACTGTTCAAACGTGCCATCTCGTCCTTTCAGCAGGGTCATCTCGCCGAGGCCGAACGGTCGTTCAGGCAGTTGCTGCGCAAGGAGCCGCGCCATCCGGCCGCGCTGAATCTGCTCGCCGTCGTTCTGGTGGCGCAGAAGAAGTTCGCCGAGGCCGAACCCTGCCTGCAATCCGCGCTGAAGCTGAACGCGACCTCCGACGCCACCTTTTACAACTATGGCCTCGTCCTGAAGGCGCTGGGCCGCCCGGACGAGGCGGTGCAGCGCTTTACCCAGGCAATCGCGCTCAATCCCGGCAGTGCCGACAGCTGGAACGCCCGCGGCGCCGCGCTGAACGATCTCAACGATCCCCAGGCCGCCATCGCCGATTTCGATCGGGCGATTTCGCTCAATCCAAACGACCCGGCGGCGTTCTTCAACAAGAGCAGATCTTTCACCAAACTGAAGCGCTATGACGATGCGCGGGCTGCGTGCGACCGGGCGCTGGCGATGCAGCCCGGCATGGCTGAGGCCTGGTTCAGCCGCGGCTTCATCCTTCAGCAGCTGCGGCGCCCGGCCGAGGCCGCCGATGCCTATGCCCGCGCACTGCAGATCGACCCGCAAATGCCGCTGGTGAAGGGCGATCTGCTGCACCAGAAGATGCTGACCTGTGACTGGGCCGGGACCGACCGCCTGGTTGCCGACATCGACAGCGATCTCGCGGCGGGGCGCCTGTCCGTCGAGCCCTTTGCCTGGCAGGGGATCGCCACCTCGGAACGCAGCCTGCAGCGCTGTGCCGAGATCTACAGCGCAAACCGTTTTCCCGCGCGCTTCGGCAAGGCGGATCTGCCGGCACTGCGAACGGCGGGCAAGATCCGCATCGGCTACCTGTCCGGCGAATTTCGCCAGCAGGCCACTTCGCTGCTGCTCGTCGGCGTCCTGGAGCAGCACGACAGGCAGAAGTTCGAGGTCTTTGCCATCGACAACGGCTTTGACGACGGCAGCGCGACGCGCCGCCGCATCGATGCCGCCGTCGACGGCATCATCGATATTGCCGCTTTGCCCGACCCGCAGGCGGTGGCCGCGATTCGCGCCGGGGGCATCGACATTCTGGTCAATCTGAACGGCTATTTCGGCGACGCCCGCACCCGGGTCTTCGCCCGCCGGGCGGCGCCCATCCAGGTCAACTATCTCGGCTTCCCCGGCACGCTGGGTTCGCACTACATGGATTACATCATCGCCGATCGCCACGTCCTGCCGGCCGAACACCGGCAGTTCTACAGTGAAAAGGTCGCGTGGCTGCCCGACTGCTACCAGGCCAACGATCGGCAGAGGCCGATCGCGGAGCGGACTTTCAGCCGGGCGGAGTGCGGCCTTCCCGCCGAGGGGTTTGTGTTCTGCTGCTTCAACAATAACTACAAGATCACGCCCGCAACATTCGACGGCTGGATGCGTATCCTGAATCAGGTGCCCGGCAGCGTGCTCTGGCTGCTTGAGGACAATGTCGTAGCCGCTGCCAATCTCCGTCGCGAGGCCGAGACACGCGGCATTGATGCCGGGCGTCTCGTGTTCGCGGGGCGGTTGCCGGCTGACGAACACCTCGCCCGGCATCGCTGCGCCAGCCTGTTTCTCGACACGCTGCCTTACAATGCCCACACCACCGCCAGCGACGCGCTGTGGGCCGGGCTGCCGCTGCTGACCTGCCGCGGCGAAACCTTCGCGGGCAGGGTGGCAGCCAGCCTGCTCCACAATATCGGTCTGCCGGAACTGGTCGCGACCTCGCAGTCGGATTATGAGCGCCTGGCGATTGAACTGGCCGCGCAGCCGACACGCCTGGCGGCGATCGCACGGAAGCTCGCCGACAACCGGCTTGCTGCCCCCCTCTTCGATACGGCGCGATTCACGGGGCACATCGAGGCGGCCTATCTGGCCATGGTCGAGCGTTGCCGGACAGGCCTGCCACCCGATCACATCGCGGTGGTCTCCCGGTCCGACCTGTCCCGTTGAGGTTGAAACGCGGTTAATGTGCCGCCGAACGGCCGCAGTTGGATGAGTTCCAGAATCTTCCGAATAGCCTGATTAAATCAGCTATTGAACTCAGCGATCTAGATCATGTAGTCTATGAGGGCGCAGCCGGCAAATCCTTTGACGGCAAATTGTCTCAAGGAGACGACGCACTCTTTACGTAAACCTCCGAAACCTCCGGCAATGCCCTGCCGGAGGTTTTTCGGTTTCTGGCCTGGCCCTTCGCCACGCCCGACCGGCCGCAGCGGTATCGGCAATGAGCCTGCTAGCCGGCCACTTGTATATTTACTGCATATCAGGCCTGACGAGCTATCTGACCGGTATTGCACGGGATTTGTTGCTTTGCCGAGCCGTTATGGCTAAAAGCCGCTCACCGGAGAGCAAAAAAATGGCGCACAACTACGCGATTAACGACGACGTTCACCACCAGCTTCAGGGTCCCCAAGGCCGCGCCATGGTCAAGGAGCGAAGCGTCTATACCATCACCTCCTGCCTGCCCATCGAGGCCGACGGCCGTCCGCGCTACCGCATCAAGAGCAAGACGGAAAACGTCGAGCGCGTCGTGACCGAGGAGCAGATCAGCCGCCTCGGCTGATCTCGTCGATGCTGGGCCGCGCCTGTCTGGCGCGCCCGACTGCAACTGTTTCGTCCAGAACACCGTCGCCGCGGCCTGCGATGCGTTTTGGCGTGCCCGCATGAGCGCGATCAGGCTGGCGCATCCCTTGCGGACCGGTTGCGGCGGAGATGAATACCGCTCTATGTTGCCCGCCGGCGAACGGCGAATGGCATCGCCGGCATTGCGCCGATCCTGATGTCATGCCTGGACCGAGGCTCCCTTGATCGACAAGCTCGAACTGTTGCTGGCGCTTGCCAAGGAAAGGCACTTCGGCCGCGCCGCCGAGGCTTGCGGCGTCACCCAGCCGACCATGTCCACCAGCCTCAAGCAGCTTGAGGAATTCCTTGGCGTCATGCTGGTGCAGCGCGGTTCGCGCTTCCAGGGCTTTACCCCCGAGGGTGAACGGGCGCTCGACTGGGCGCGGCGCATTGTCGGCGACGCCCGCGCCATGCGCCAGGAGATCAACGGCCTCAAGGACCGCCTGTCCGGCGAAATCCGTATCGCGGCAATTCCTACCGTACTCGGCATGGTGGCGTCGCTTACCACGCCGTTCCGCGCCCGCCATCCCGACGTGCGCTTTCGCGTGCAGTCCTGCACCTCGACTGCTGTGCTTGGCCTGCTGGAAAATCTCGAAGTCGATGCCGGGCTCACCTACATCGAGAACGAGCCGCTCGGCAAGGTTCGTTCGATCCCGCTCTACCAGGAAACCTACCGTCTGCTGACGTCCCCCGACGGCATGTTCGGCGATCGCGACGAAGTCACGTGGAAGGAAGTCGGCCAGGTGCCGCTGTGCCTGCTGACGCCCGACATGCAGAACCGCCGCATCATCGACCGCGCGCTCAAATCGGTCGGGGCTGAGGCGGTGCCGACGCTGACCTCGAATTCGATCATCGTGCTGTACACCCATGTGAAGACCGGCCGCTGGGCCAGCGTGATGCCAGCCAAGCTGGCGCAGACGCTGGGCCTCACCGATGCGGTGCGGATGATTCCGATCGTCGATCCCGTCGTCACCTATGGCGTTGGACTGGTGGTGCCGCAGCGCGATCCGATGACGCCGCTGATCGCAACCCTGGTACAGATTGCGCGCGAAGTGGCGCCGACTCTGCAGGCGTGAAGCCGCGATTGCGATCCGTCGATTCATTTCAGTTTCATATCGCCTGATACGGTTTCCGGATCGATCTGGTTTCCGTATCGCAGCATGAGACTGCTTTATTGATCTTTGGATTAATTCCAACTCTGATTGACGCCTGAACATCAACGTCGGGCACGCCAATGACCTCACGCTATGAATCTTGGGACGAGACGCGGGGCGCGGAGATCATCGCGGGCCTTTCGCATGTGGAAGGCGGCACGCTGGTGATCCTGCATGCGCTGCAGGAAGTCTTCGGCTACGTGCCGCAGCCGGCAATTCCGATGATCGCGTCGGCGCTCAACCTGTCGCGTGCCGAGGTCCACGGCGTCTTCACCTTCTATCATGATTTTCGCCATGAACCGGCGGGCCGCCACGTGCTGAAGCTGTGCCGCGCCGAGGCCTGTCAGGCTGCCGGCGGCGATGCGCTGGCGGCGCGCGCCGAATCCAGCCTTGGTATCACACTGGGCAACACCACCGCCGATCAGCTGGTGACGCTGGAGCCGATCTATTGTCTCGGCCTGTGCGCCACCGCGCCCTCTGCCATGCTCGACGGCCGCGTGGTCGGGCGGCTCACCGAGAAGCGCCTCGATGCGCTGGTTGCGGAGGCGCAGCGATGACGCTTCGCATTTTCATCCCGCGCGATGCTGGCGCGCTCGCGGTCGGCGCGGACGAAGTCACCGAGGCCTTGGTGAACGTCGCAGCATCGCGCGGCATTGCCATTGATACGGTCCGCACCGGTTCGCGCGGCCTGTACTGGCTGGAGCCGATGCTCGAGGTGGCGACGGCGCAGGGCCGCGTCGCCTTTGGTCCGGTGACGGAGGACGATGTCGGTTCGGTGCTGGATGCGATGCTCGCCGATGCGGCGCATCCGCTGCGGCTTGGCCTGACCGAGGAAATTCCGTGGCTGAAGCGCCAGACCCGCCTTAGCTTCGGCCGTTGCGGCGTGATCGATCCGAGTTCGCTTGACGATTATCGCGCCCATGACGGTTACAAGGGGCTGGCGCGCGCGCTGACCCTGACCCCCGATGCGATCATCGCCGATGTTACCACCTCCGGCCTGCGCGGCCGCGGCGGCGCCGGCTTCCCGACCGGCATCAAGTGGAAGACGGTGGCGGCGACCGATGCAGATCGCAAGTTCATCGTCTGCAATGCCGACGAGGGCGACAGCGGCACTTTCGCCGATCGCATGCTGTTCGAGGGCGATCCCTTCGTGGTGATCGAGGGCATGACCATTGCCGGCATCGCGGTGGGCGCTACCAAGGGCTACATCTACATCCGTTCGGAATATCCGCACGCTATCGCGGCAACCAACATTGCCATCGCGGCGGCGCAGCGCGCCGGCTTCCTCGGCGCCAATATCTGCGGCACGGCGCACAGCTTCGATCTTGAAGTCCGTGTCGGCGCCGGCGCCTATGTCTGCGGTGAAGAGACGGCGCTGCTGGAAAGTATCGAGGGCCGCCGCGGCATCGTCCGCGCCAAGCCGCCGCTGCCGGCGCACAAGGGCCTGTTCGGCAAGCCGACCGTGATCAACAACGTGCTGTCCTTTGCCGCCATTCCTTTCATCCTCGCCGGCGGCGCGCAGGCCTATGCCGATTGCGGCATGGGCCGTTCGCGCGGCACCATGCCGATCCAGCTCGCCGGCAACATCAAGCACGGCGGCTTGTTCGAAGTTGCCTTCGGCATCACGCTCGGCGAACTGGTCGACGAGGTCGGCGGTGGCACGCTGAGCGGCCGTCCGGTGCGGGCCGTGCAGGTCGGCGGTCCCTTGGGCGCCTATTTTCCGCGCGAACTGTTCGACACACCGTTCGACTACGAGGCCTTTGCGAAGCGCGACGGCTTGATCGGCCATGGCGGCATCGTGGTGTTCGACGACAGCGTCGACATGTCGAAGCAAGCGCGCTTTGCCATGGAGTTCTGCGCCGTCGAATCCTGCGGCAAGTGCACGCCGTGCCGCATCGGCTCCACCCGCGGCGTCGAGACCATCGACAGGATTCGCAAAGGGGAACGCGTTGCCGAGAACACTGCGGTGCTGGAAGACCTCTGCCACACACTGAAATTCGGCTCGCTCTGCGCGCTGGGCGGCTTCACCTCCTATCCGGTGATGAGCGCACTGAAGCATTTCCCGGAAGATTTCGGCGCGGCGCCGCCCCGCCTGCAGGCAGCAGAATAGGAGCACTTCATGTCGCTCATCCATGAAATCGATTTCGGTACGCCGCGCTCCAAGTCCGGGAAGATGGTGACGCTGACCATCGACGGCCAGAGCATCTCGGTGCCCGAGGGCACCTCGATCATGCGCGCCGCCATGGAAGCAGGAACGCAGATTCCAAAACTCTGCGCCACCGACATGGTCGACGCCTTCGGCTCGTGCCGGCTCTGCCTCGTGGAGATCGAGGGCCGCGCGGGGACGCCCGCGTCCTGCACCACGCCGGCCATGGACGGCCTCGTCGTTCATACGCAGAACGAACGCTTGAAGCGACTGCGCAAGGGCGTGATGGAGCTGTACATCTCCGACCATCCGCTGGACTGCCTGACCTGCGCCGCCAATGGCGATTGCGAGCTGCAGGACATGGCCGGCGCGGTCGGCCTGCGCGACGTGCGCTACGGCTATGACGGCGAGAACCACGTCTTCGCCAAGACCCATTCCCACGATCATTCCCCACATGATTGCGAGAACGATCGCTGGATGGCCAAGGACGAGTCCAATCCGTACTTCACCTACGATCCCTCGAAATGCATCGTCTGCTCGCGCTGCGTCCGCGTCTGCGAGGAAGTGCAGGGCACCTTCGCGCTGACCATTTCCGGCCGCGGCTTCGACAGCCGGGTGTCGCCCGGCATGAGCGAGAGTTTCCTCGGCTCGGAATGCGTGTCCTGCGGTGCCTGTGTGCAGGCCTGTCCGACCGCGACGCTGACTGAGAAATCGGTGATCGAGATCGGTCAGCCCGAACATTCCGTTGTCACCACCTGCGCCTATTGCGGCGTCGGCTGCACCTTCAAGGCGGAAATGCGCGGCGAGGAAGTGGTGCGCATGGTGCCCTACAAGGACGGCAAGGCCAATCGCGGCCATTCCTGCGTCAAGGGCCGCTTCGCCTGGGGCTACACCAACCACAAGGAACGTATCCTCAATCCGATGATCCGCGAGAAGATCACCGACCCCTGGCAAGAAGTGTCATGGGACGAGGCGTTCAATTTTGCCGCCGCAAAATTCAAGGGCATCCAGGCGAAGTATGGCCGCGATGCCGTAGGCGGCATCACCTCGTCGCGCTGCACCAACGAAGAAGTGTTCGTGGTGCAGAAGCTGATCCGCGCCGGCTTCGGCAATAACAACGTCGACACCTGCGCCCGGGTCTGCCATTCGCCCACCGGCTACGGCCTGTCCACTACCTTCGGCACCTCGGCCGGCACCCAGGATTTCGACTCGGTCGAGCACACCGACGTGGTGATGATCATCGGCGCCAATCCCACCGACGGCCATCCGGTGTTCGCTTCGCGCCTGAAGAAGCGGCTGCGCGCCGGCGCGAAACTGATTGTGATCGATCCGCGCCGTACCGACATCGTGCGCTCCGCGCATATCGAGGCGCAGCATCATCTGCCGCTGCTGCCCGGCACCAATGTTGCCGTGCTCACCGCCATCGCCCATGTCATCGTCACCGAAGGACTGGTGGACGAGGCCTTCGTGCGCGAGCGCTGCGACTGGAGCGAGTTCGAGGACTGGGCGGCGTTTGTCGCGCAGCCCAACCACAGCCCCGAAGCCACCGCGATCGCCACCGGCGTCGATCCCAAGGAACTGCGCGCCGCGGCGCGGCTGTTCGCGACCGGCGGCAACGGTGCGATCTATTACGGGCTGGGGGTCACCGAGCACAGCCAAGGCTCGACCACGGTGATCGCCATCGCCAACCTCGCCATGGCCACCGGCAATATCGGCCGTCCCGGCGTCGGCGTGAACCCGCTACGCGGCCAGAACAACGTGCAGGGCTCCTGCGACATGGGCTCGTTCCCGCACGAACTGCCGGGCTATCGCCACATCTCCGGCGACGCGGTGCGCGAAACCTTCGAGTCGCTGTGGAACGTCAAGCTCAACCCCGAGCCGGGCCTGCGCATTCCCAACATGTTCGATGCCGCCGTCGAAGGCACCTTCATGGGCCTCTACGTGCAGGGCGAGGACATCCTGCAGTCGGATCCCAACACCAAGCATGTGGTGGCGGCGCTGTCGGCGATGGAATGCGTCATCGTCCACGACCTGTTCCTCAACGAGACCGCGAACTACGCCCATGTGTTCTTCCCGGGCTCCACCTTCCTGGAGAAGAACGGCACCTTCACCAATGCCGAACGCCGCATCCAGCGCGTCCGCAAGGTAATGTCGCCGAAGAACGGCCTGGAAGACTGGGAAGTCACCCTCGGCTTCGCCAGGGCGCTCGGCTACGAGATGCACTACAATCACCCGTCGGAAATCATGGACGAGATCGCGGCGCTGACGCCGACCTTCAGCGGCGTGTCCTACGCCAAGCTGGAAGAACTCGGCTCGGTGCAGTGGCCCTGCAACGAGAAGATGCCGTTGGGCACGCCGGTGATGCACATCGACGGCTTCGTGCGCGGCAAGGGCAAGTTCATGCGCACCGAATACGTCGCCACCGACGAGCGCACCGGGCCGCGCTTCCCGCTGCTGCTCACCACCGGCCGCATCCTCAGCCAGTACAATGTCGGCGCGCAGACAAGGCGCACCGCCAACGTCGTCTGGCATGAGGAGGATCGGCTGGAGATGCATCCGCATGACGCCGAGAATCGCGGCATCCGCGACGGCGACTGGTGCCGGCTGGTCAGCCGCGCCGGCGAGACCACCTTGCGCGCGCTGATCACCGAACGTGTCGCGCCCGGTGTTGTCTACACGACCTTTCACCACCCGACCACTCAGGCCAACGTCATCACCACCGAGTTCTCGGACTGGGCCACCAACTGCCCGGAATACAAGGTCACGGCGGTGCAGATCTCGCCGTCCAACGGCCCGTCGGATTGGCAGAAGGAATATGACGAGCAGGCCCGTCAGTCGCGGCGCATCGCCGCGCCGGCGGAAGCCGCGGAGTAGGGCGATGCAGAACCCGGTTCGCGGCGTGCATCGGAAGGTCTGGCGCGACGGACACGAGAGTGCCGGCGTGCGCGCGGTGCCGGAGGAGGCCGCGCTGGCGCTGACCTACAATGGCGGCACCTATGCGGTGATGATGGGCACGCCATGCGACCTGGAGGACTTCGCCGTCGGCTTCAGTCTCAGCGAAGGCATTGTTAAATCGGCTGGCGATATCGACTCGCTGGATATCGTTGAACTCGATGACGGCATCGAGCTGCGGATGTGGCTGGCGCAGCATGATGCCGCGCGGCTGCACGAAAGGCGCCGGCAGATCGCCGGTCCCACCGGCTGCGGGCTGTGCGGCATCGACTCCATCGCCGAGGCGGTGCGGCCGGCGGCATTCGTGGGCGCAGGCCGCAGCTTCACGCCGCATCAGATCATGGCGGCGATGCAGGCAGTGCCGTCGCTGCAGAAGATCAACATCGAGACCCGCGCGGTACACGCCGCGGCGTTCTGGACGCCGGCGCGCGGCGTCGTCGCCTTGCGCGAGGACGTCGGTCGCCACAACGCGCTCGACAAGCTGGCCGGCGCGCTCGGGCGCGATCACCTCAATGCCGCCGAAGGTATGGTGCTGCTGACCAGCCGGGTGTCGGTGGAAATGGTGCAGAAGGCCGCCGCCATCGGCGCGCCGCTGCTGGTCGCCGTGTCGGCGCCCACCGCGCTGGCGGTGCGCATGGCGGACGCCGCCGGCATTACGCTGGCGGCGATCGCCCGTGGCGACGGATTCGAAGTCTTCACCCATTCGCAGCGCGTCGCCTTCGACGCCGTGGCGCAGGAACCGGATCATGCAATCACCTTCGTCGCCTGAGCGGCTGATCTATATGGCCAACCAGATCGGGACCTTCTTCAACAGTCAGGGCCAGGACAAGGCCGTGCCGGGCATCGCCGAGCACATCAGGAAGTTCTGGGATCCGCGCATGCGCAAGCAGATCATGGCGCATCTCGAGGCCGGCGGCGCCGGCCTCGACATCAACGTCCGCGATGCGCTGGTGAAGCTGAAGGGTTAGCTGTCGTTCCGGGGCGCGGGCGGCGTTCGCCGACCGCGAACCTCAGCCACTTCAATTGGAGGGGCGGGGAACCTCGAACTGTTCATCCCACCTCATTTCGAGATTTCGGGTTCGCTCGGGCTGCGCCCTCGCGCGCCGGAATGACGGACCGGTCCGAATCTTGCAAAGCTTGCGCCTTCGGCCGATTGGCCCGCCATCCCGTCGGATGGTGCGAATGGAGCGCGTCATGAACAAGTTTCTGCGGTGGTCGAGTTTGGCCGCTATTCTGCTGGCCCCGGTCTCTGTGCATGCCGACAGCTATCCCTCGCGGTTGATCAAGGCGATCATTCCGTTCGGCGCCGGCAGCGCCACCGATGTGGTGCCGCGCATCGTGTTCGAGCGGCTTGGCCCCGAACTCGGCCAGACCATCGTGGTGGAAAATCGTGTCGGTGCTGGCGGCACGCTGGGCACGGCGGCGGTCGCCAAGGCGGATCCCGATGGCTACACCCTTCTCGGGCATTCGTCGGCGCTGGCGATCGGGCCGGCGATCTTCCCCAACCTCGCCTACGACGTCTCCCGGGACCTGTCGTCGGTGCTGATGATCGGCGCGAATGCCAATGTGATGATCGTGCCGAAGGACCGGTCATGGAAGTCGGTCGCCGATTTCCTGGTCGATGCCAAGGCCAAGGGCTCGGCGATCAATTTCGGCTCGGTCGGCGTCGGCAGCGCGGTGCATATCAGCGCCGAGAAATTCCGCCGCGCCGCCGGCTTCGAGGCGACACACGTGCCGTATCGTGGCGGCCCCGAGGTGATCACCGACATTCTCGGCGGCCGCATCGACTTCTATTTCTGTCCGCTGGCCACGGCGCTGCCGCTGATCCGTGAAGGCCAGGTGCGGGCGCTGGTGGTCTCCACCGACAAGCGTGCCACCGAACTGCCCGATGTACCCTCGATGTCCGAGGTCGGCCTGCAGGATGGCGTCAGCACGGTCTGGATCGGCGTCTTCGCGCCGTCGAAGACGCCGCGCGACATCGTCGACAAGATCCACGCCGCCGGCGTCAAGGTGCTGGCGGAGCCGGCGATGCAGGCCAGCCTGACAAAGCTCGGCGTCGAACCCTATCCGATGGAGCCCGCGGCGATGGACGCGCTGGTCGCCAGGGAACTCGCCGCCAACATGCTGCTGTTGAAGGACGTGAAATAGCGCGAAGCCCGGCCTCGCGACCGCGGGGCCGGGCGCCAAATTGCAATCACACCGCTATCGTGGCAATCACACCTTTCAACCCGGTGATATCAGCACGCGATGGCCAAGACCTCCACTCCCGCAACCGACCGCGGCGCCGTCATCTACAAGGCGCTGTGGCACGCGATCATCGAGCAGGCGTTGCAGCCCGGCGCCAAGCTTCCCGAAGACGCCATCGGCGAAAAATTCGGCGCCAGCCGCACCATCGTCCGTGCGGTGCTGGCGCGGCTGGCAGCGGAGGGACTGGTCGAGCTGCGGCGCAATCGCGGCGCAGCGGTGGCGACACCGAGCTGGACCGAGGCGCGCGATATCTTCGATGTGCGCATCGGCCTCGAGCGGCTGGTGGTGGCGCGGCTTGCCGGCAGCATGACCCGCGAGCAGATCAAGACGCTCAAGGCCCATGTGGATGCCGAGCAGGCGGCGCAGGGCGGCAACATGCCATTGCAGATCCGCCTTGCGACGGCATTTCACATCAAGCTGGCGGAGATGACCGGCAATCCGGTGCTGGCGCGCTATGTCAGCGAAGTCGCCTCGCGCTGCGGGTTGATCCTCGCGCTCTATAACCGCCCGCACTCGCCGGAATGCGCGGTCAGCGAGCACCGCGACATCATCACCGCGCTGGCGGCCGGCGATGTCGCCCGCGCGACCGCGATCATGGATCATCACCTTGACGCCGTCGCCGACCGCGCGCTGATCTCGGCGCATCCCGCCAAGGAGCGCGACATCCAGGACATTCTGGCGCCGTATGCGAACGAAGCCGGAGCGGCGAAGAAGCGGAAGTGAGCTTCTTCACCTCGCCCCGCGCTTGCGGGGAGAGGTCGGAGTCTCGCGCCAGCGAGGCTCCGGGCGAGGGGCTGCCAGTGTTTCACGTAGCAAGCGCCCCTCACCCGACTCGAATGGCCTGCGGCCCTTCGAGCCACCCTCTCCCCGCCTAGCGAAGCTTTGCTTCGCCTTGCGGGGCGAGGGAAGAAGCGCTCCTCCGGCCTCTCTCTAGCCTCATCCTGAGGAGCGGTCGTCTTCGACCGCGTCTCGAAGGATGCGCCAAGCAACTCATGGTTCGAGACGCGCGCAAAGGCGCGCTCCTCACCATGAGGATGTAGACCTACGCCTCGATATCCAGCCGCACCAGGATCCGCTCAGCGCTGTCGTTCCAGACGTCCATCTGCACGATCTTGCCATTGCGCACCACGAAACGGTCGACATAGCGATTGCCCTCGAACGGTGCACCGTCCGGCCATTCGCCATAGAGCGTGCCTGTATTGTAGACGATGGTCTCGCCGTTCCCCGGTACCACGTCGGTGCGATTCATCTGCTTCTTCACCCACTTGTAGCGGCCGGCGTTGAACGCGGTGGCGTCGCGCGGGTGCCCGAATTTGCGGCCGCCGGTAAAGGTGATGGCGACGTCGGCGGTCATGAAGCCGGCCGCCGCCTCGGGATCGGGGATCATCGACGCCACCAGGAAACGTTCGACAATGGCGGCGGCTTGCGCCGTCTCGTCGGTGGGCGTCGCCAGTTGGGTCACGGTGTGCGGCATGGTGGTCTCCTCAGGGGTGGTCAGGCGCAGGGCGAAGCAAGCGCGGTGCCAGAATCGTATCCAGTTTGCCAGATATATTGTATACGATTTGAGCGGGCGCTGGGTGGATAATGGGCAGTCGCCGCGCCGGAACCGCAATGATTGCAGGGACACATCCGATTTTGCAGGCTTTCCAATCGCATACAGCGTGGCACATCGCTTGCTTGGTTCGGGTCAGTCTGGTTCACCGGAGGGATCCCATCATGACGTTCCTATTGCCAAAATTCTCCCGCAGGTTGCTGCTCGCCGCGGGTGCCGCCTCGCTGTCGCTCGCCGTATCGCTGCCGGCATCGGCGCAGGAAACCGTGAAGATGGGCGTGGTCGCCGCCATGTCCGGCCAGTCGGCGAAGTCCGGCGAGGCCATCGTGCGCGGCCTGTCGCTGGCGATCGACGAGATCAACGCCAAGGGCGGGCTGCTCGGCAAGAAGGTCGAACTGGTGGTGCGCGATGACGAGAGCAATCCCGCCAAGGGCGTGATCGCGGCGCGCGAACTGGTGCAGCGCGAGAAGGTCGTGGCGTATTTCGGCGGCGTCGATACGCCGGTGTCGATGGCCATCGTGCCGTTCGCCAACCAGTCGAAAGTGCCGTTCATCGGCGTCTGGGCCGCCGGCACCGCGATCACCCGCAACGGCGCGCCGGAGAACTATGTGTTCCGCGTTTCCGCCGTCGATGCGCTGGTCGATGTCGCGCTGGTCGATTACGCCGTGAAGAAATATGCCGCCAAGAAGCCCGGCATGATCCTGATCAACAACCCCTGGGGCGAATCCAACGAGGCCGGTCTGAAGAGCGCGCTGGAAGCCAAGAAGATGCCCTTTGCCGGCATCGAGAAATTCGAGACTGGCGATGTCGATGTCGTGCCGCAACTGACCCGGCTCAAGGATGCCGGCGCCGATGCGCTGTTCCTGGTCGCCAACGTGGCGCCCTCGGCGCAGGTGGTGAAGTCGCTGGACCGCATGGGCTGGAACGTGCCGATCGTGTCGCATTGGGGCCCGGCCGGCGGCCGCTTTACCGAACTCGCAGGCCCGTCCGCCGAGAAGGTGCACTTCATCCAGACTTTCAGTTTCTCCGGCAACACGTCGCCAAAGTCACAGGCGGTGTTCGAGGGCCTGAAGAAGAAATTCCCGGAGATCAAGACCGCGGCCGACGTGACGCCCGCCGTCGGCATCGCCAATGCCTATGACGCCATGCACCTCACCGCGCTGGCGATCGCCAAGGCCGGCTCCACCGAAGGCCCGAAGCTGCGTGAAGGGTTTTACGAGATCGGCAGCTATGACGGGCTGATCAAGAAATACGACAAGCCGTTCTCCAAGGACAACCAGGATGCGTTGTCGCCGTCGGACTATCTGTTCACCTACTTCAAGGGCGACGAGATTCTGCCGCTGGTGAATTGACAACGAAGGCGTTCTTACCTCTCCCCGCTTGCGGGGAGAGGTCGACGCGAAGGCGCGAAGCGCGTTCGCGTCGGGTGAGGGGAGCTATCGGGTCATCTCTCGCTCCCCCTCACCCGGAGCCGTCGCTGACGCTCCGGCTCCGACCTCTCCCCGCAAGCGGGGAGAGGTGAAAAGCATATCGTTTGTCTTAAGGACTCCCCATGCTCGCCTCCGCCGTCATATCGGGCATCGGTCTCGGCTCTATGTACGGGCTGATCGCGCTGGGCTTCCACATCACCTATGTGGTCTCCAACACCGTGAACTTTGCCCAGGGCTCGGCGATGATGCTGGGCGCCGTGCTCGGCTATACGTTCGGCGTCAGGCTGGGCTGGCCAATGCCGCTCGCTGTCGTCGTGGCGTTGATCATCTGCGCGCTGTTCGGCCTTGTCGTCGAACGCATCCTGGTCCGCCCCTTCGCGGCCAAAGGCTCCAATGCCTGGCTGATGGCCACCGTCGCCGCCGGCATCGTGCTCGACAATGCCGTGCTGTTCACCTTCGGCAAGGAGCCGCGCGGCTTTCCGTCGGCGCTGGCCAGCAAGCCGGTCCAGATCTTCGGCGCCGGCGTCTATCCGCTGCAACTCGTCATCCCCCTCGTCGGTGTCGGTATCGCGCTCGCCTTGCATCTGGTGTTGCGCCACACCCGGCGCGGCAAGACGCTGCTGGCGGTGGTGCAGAACCCCGACGCGGCGCGGCTGATGGGCATCAACGTGCATCGCACCGTGGCGATCTCCTTTGCGCTGTCCACGGCGCTGGCCGGCCTTGCCGGCATCCTGATTGCGCCCTTGTTCAGCGTCAGTTCGGAGATGGGCACGCTGTTCGGCATCAAGGCCTTTGCCGTCGCCATCCTCGGCGGCATGGGTTCGGCCTGGGGCGTGGTGATCGCCGGGCTGATCTATGGTCTCACCGAAGCGCTGGTCACCTCCTATCTCGGCTCGGTCTATACCCAGATCGTGGTGTTCTCGATCGTCATCGCCGCGCTCGCTTTGATGCCCAACGGCCTGTTCGGCCGTGCCGCCATCAACAAGGTCTGACGATGACGATGCTGACCCGCTTCTCGTTGCGCGCCTGGGTGATGCCGCTGACCGTGCTGCTGCTGACCGGCGCGGCGCTGCTCTATGCTGCAAAGGCCGACGGTTATGTGCCGTTCGTCCTCGCCATGGTGGCGCTCACCGCCATCGTCGGCGTCGGCCTCAACGTGCTCGTCGGCCTCACCGGCCAGATCTCCATCGGCCATGTCGGCTTCTATGCCATCGGCGCCTATACGGTGGCGATCCTGACCCTGAAGGGCGTCAGCTTCTGGATCGCCCTGCCGCTGGCGGGCCTGATTTCCGGAGCCATCGGCCTGCTGCTGTCGCTGCCGGCGCTGCGCGTCAGCGGGCCGTATCTGGCCATGGTCACCATCGCCTTCGCCTTCATCGTGCAGCACCTGTCCATCGAATGGCGCGGCCTCACCGGCGGCTCCAACGGGCTGATGGGTCTGCCGTCGCCGACCTTGGGCGGTGTGATGTTCACCGAGCGCGAGATCGCGCTGCTGGCGATATCGATCGCGGGCGTGGCGACCTTTCTGTTCCACCGCCTCGCCCATTCGGCCTGGGGCAAGGCGATGGTCGCGGTGCGCGACGCCGAGGTGGCGGCGCGCTCCATCGGGCTCAACCCGGTCAGCGTCAAGGCCGCGGCTTTCATGCTGTCGGCGGTGTTCGCCGGCCTTGCCGGCGGCATCTTCGCATCGTTGCTGGCGTTCGTATCGCCGGATTCGTTTCCGTTCTCGCAGTCGATCCTGTTCCTGTTCGCCTGCATCGTCGGCGGCGCCGGCTGGGTGCTCGGCCCCGTGGTTGGCGCGGTGATCACGGTCGTGCTGCCGGAGCTGCTGTCGTCGCTCGCCGAATATCGCCTGCTGTTCTTCGGCGCGCTGCTGCTGGTGGTGCTGTGGCTGGCGCCGGAGGGCATCCTCGGCACCATCGCGCGGCTGTTCCGCCGCATCGATCCGCGCGCCGCGCAGCCAGGCGGGTTCGATGTGGCGCAATTCCTGACGGCCGGCAACGATCGTGCGCCGCTCGAAGTGCGCGACATCGGCATCAGCTTCGGCGGCATCAAGGCGGCATCTGAAGTCTCCTTTACTGCGGCGCAGGGCCGCGTCACCAGCGTGATCGGCCCGAACGGTGCCGGCAAGACCACCGTGCTCAACATGATCGGCGGTTTCTATAAGCCCGGCACCGGCAGCATCCGCCTCGGCGGCGAAGAGCTTGCCGGCGCGCCGGCGTGGAAGGTGGCGCGCGCCGGCATCGGCCGCACCTACCAGACCACCAAACTGTTCGAGACCATGAGCGTCATCGACAACGTGCTGATCGCCATGCGTCGCGGCCGCCTCGGCTCGATGCTGTCGGCGTCGGCCAGCACCAGCGATGAAGCCGCCGCCGAGGCGCTGATCGCCTTCGTCGGCTACAAGGGCGCGCTCGCGGCCACTGCCGGCGAC